>NZ_CP144683.1:1562500-1925000 GCF_036687315.1 Sphingopyxis sp. TUF1 | reverse complement strand
CTCGATTTCCGCCGGCAGGCGATCGTCAACCTGCTCGCCGCGCTCGCTGGCGCGGGAACCGCGCTCGCCTCGGCGCTCGCGGGCTATGGCGTGTGGACGCTTGTCTATGCGCCGCTTGCGATGTTCTGGACGCGCGCGGTCGGCCTGACGCTCGTCGCGCGCCTGCTCGTGTGGCCGAGTTTCGATTTCCGCGGTTGCGGCCAGATCATCGGATTCGGGTCGGCGGTGCTGTTCGCCCAGCTTTTCTGGCTGGTTCAGAGCCAGTCCGATATTTTCATCGCGGGCGCCAGGTTCGATGCGCAGGCGCTCGGCCTTTATGCAGAGGCGCTGTTCCTCGCGCAGATTTTCATGGCGAAGTTCGTGCCGCCGCTGAACGAGGTTGCCTTCCCCGCCTATGCGCGAATCAAGACCGACGCCGCCGCGGTCCGCTGGTCCTTCCTCAAGACCGTGCGAATCCTGATGCTGGTGGCGGCGCCCTTTTACTGCGGGCTTGCGGTGGTCGCGGCGCCGATGGTCGAGACGCTGTTCGGGGCAAAATGGCTGGGGATGGTGCCCTATATCCAGCTCATTTCGTTCGCGCTGATCCTGATGACGGTGCAGATCCTCTTTGCGCCGGTCACCAATGCGCTCGGCAAGCCGTCGATTTCGATGTTCAGCGCGATGAGCGGCGCGATTCTCTTCCCCACCGCTTTTCTTGTCGGCGCCCAGTGGGGGCTTATCGGCATGGCGTGGGCGTGGCTGGTCGCCGCGCCGCTGCTCCTCCTTGTCACCGCGCGCCTGGCGGGACCGCTGATCGGCGTGTCGCTGTGGGACATCGCGCGCGCGATGCTGCCGGGGCTGGCACCGGCGCTCGTGATGGCGATCGGGGTGGGGATTGCGGGGCAGGCGCTCAGTGAATTTGGCCTTGGAGCGCCGGTGCAGCTTGCGCTGCTCGTTCCCCTGGGCGCCGCGCTCTATGGCGCGCTGCTCTGGCTGCTCGAGCGCGAGGCGCTGGCCGAGGTGGTTCGACTCGTGATCCGCCGTCAGGCGCCCGTCGCCGACACGCCCGTTCAGGACGCGATATAGTCGCGCATTGCTGCGGCTTCGGCCTCGATCCGGTCGATGCGATATTTCACCAGATCGCCGATCGACACGAATCCGACCATCCGGCCGCCATCGACTACCGGCAGGTGGCGGATGCGTTTCTGCGTCATCTGCGACAGCGCCGCGATCACGGCGGTATGCGAATCGCAGGTCACCGGCGATTTGGTCATGACATCGTCGAGCGTGCGATCGAGCGCATCGGGTCCGTAGGAGGACAGGAGCCGCACAATGTCGCGTTCCGAAAAGATGCCAACCACCGCGTCGCCCTCGACCACTGGCACCGCACCGATCCGGTTCCGTGCAAGCAGATCGGCGACCGCACGCACCGTATCGTCCCGCCGTGCCGAAACGACCGCGCCGCTCCGTTCACGAAGAATCGCTCCGATCGTCATAGCTGTCGCTCCCATGTCTGTCCGTGTTGCAGGGCAATCCTATCATGATTCGCGCGGTGGACGAAACGTCCCACCCGTGCCGATCATGCTTGGCCGCAGCAGCGCGTTGGTCCATGGAGACGCGATGGTAAAACGTTCACCGCTGGACAATCGCGATACTTCCAACGTCGCTTGGGCGCGCTATCGCCGCCTGATGAAGGGCATGGCGCTGGTGTCGCTCGTCGCCGTGGTCGGCGCGCTTGGCTGGCTGCGCTTTTCGATGGGCGAAGCGCTTACGATTCATATGATCATCGCCACAGCGGCGGGCGTCGGCCTGTCGGTGATGCTCGGCGCGGCGCTGATGGGACTGGTATTCCTGTCGAGCGGCAGCGGCCACGACGAATCGATCGAAGACCCGTTTGCCGACGATCCGGATTTGAAACCATGACCGACCCGACCCCGCGGCGCGAGGCACGCGACCCGATTTTGCGCGTCGTCCCCCGCCCCGCCGACATCAATGCCAACGGCCATATCTTTGGCGGCTGGGTGCTGAGCCAGATGGACATCGCGGGCGGCATCGTCGCCGGAAGAATCGCCCAGGGCGCGGTGGCGACGGTCGCCATCGAATCGATGGAATTCATTGCACCGATCCTGCTGCGCGACATTATTTCCGTTTACGCGCATCTCGAACGCCGCGGCCGCACCTCGATGGGCATTCGGATCGAGGTCATCGCGACGCGCGACGGCGGGCGCACCGAGGAAAAGGTGACGGGCGGGCTTTTCACCTTCGTCGCGCTCGACGAAAACCACCGCCCGCGCGCGTTGCCGCCGATTTAGTCCGCCGCCTTCACGCGGTAGTCGAAGCTCTTGGTGCCGTTCGCAGGTACGCGGACGGTCCAGCTGAGCAGGCCATCGCGGCGCGGCAATTTGCGGATGCGCGAATCGAGGCCGTCATGGTCGTCGATCAGAAAGCCGATCTCGACATCGGCCGGGCGCGGGTTCGCGTTGGTGACGGTCACGCGGTAATCCTTCGCGCCATTTTTCGGCGGCACGAAATTTTCGACGTCGATTCGCACCTGACTGCTCTCACCGATCACAAGGTCGACCTTTTCGCCGACCGCATGGTCGCGCATCGCGCCTTCGCCGACGAGCAGTTCCTGGTCGCCGACGCGTTCGAACACTGCCGCCTGCCCGCTCGGCAGCGGCACGCCGAGCCCGCCCGCTTCCTTATTTTGCATCCGCAACAGGATTTCAGGCCGCATCGCCTGACCTTCGTCGGTAAGACCGATCCGCATCCGGTAGATGGTCCGAAAGGGCACGCGGTCCTTGACCAGCAGCGCCACCTGCTTCTGCCCGTTCGCCGCGACGGTGACGGGGACCGGCACGCGATAGAGTTTGAGATCGCCGAGATCTTCCTGGCTTGCGACGACAGACACCGGCGACATCATTTCGGCGCGCTGCATTCGCGCGCCGGTAACGACGATCTCCATCCCGGCATCCACGGCCGGCGGCGGTGGTGGAGCGGGGGGCGGCGGAGGAGGCGGCGGGGCGCCGTAACGCCCGCTGCCGGTCGGAAAGCAGCTCAGGCGAAGCGGCGGCGTGCGCGGACGATCGGCGAGCGCCTCGAAATTGCTGACCTGGTTCAGCGTTCCCGCGATCGCCGCGAGCCCCGCATCGGCAAAGCTTTCGCCATTGCTGTTGGCCACCGTCAGCCATGCGAAAAGGTCGAGCGTCTTTCCGTCCTCGCGCACGCGCGCGACATAGTTGCTCGCCCAGTCGAAGCCGGTCGATAAATAGGTCAGCGTCACCATCGCGCGCGCTGCCGCCGGGCTGCGCGTCGTCACCGACAAGGTCGGCTTGGCGGTGAGTCCCGGCGGGACGCCGTTATAAATGATCGTTTCGGGTATTCCCGTGCATCGGAGCGCTTCATAGCCCGCAGCGGTCTGGAGAACGACCGCGCCCTCCGGTCCCGAGCGGATGATTGCCTCCTCTTCGGTGACCTTGCCCGTCGCGCGGTCGGTGCGGCGGATATGGACGCGGTTGCCCAGCGAACCGTCGAGCAGGCTCGCGGGCGACAGCAGGGCGGCGTCGCGATTCTTCTGCACCACGCCGCCGGGCAGGCCGGTGACGATCGCGCTGACGGCAATCATCCCCTCGGCCACGCCCTCAAAGCGCAACACCGCCTCACCCGCGGGCAGATCGACGGTGCGCGTTTCGGAAATGAGCGCGAAGCCCTCCAGCCAGTTCGGCGAAATCGCGCCGCCCTCGGTGCGGCCCGGATCGCGGAACACGCTGACCGACACTTTTTCAGGCGCGAGCGAGGTGACGATGGGCTGCGCCGCCGCCGGGGATGCGGCGAGCAGCGTCAGCAGGAGCGACCAGCGGCGCATCGGCCGCGACTCAGTAGCGCGTTTCAAAGGTCGCGGTGATCGTCGCCTCGCCGTTGGCGGGCAATTCGACCCGCCAGCGCGTGCCGTCGCTGTCGAGCCGCTGGCTCTTCTGGCTTTCGGTCAGGATTCGCGTGTCATCCCAATACCAGTCGAGTCCGCGCTGGACGAGGTCGAGTGTTACCGGTTGCGCCCGCGCATTGGTGAGCAGATAGGACATCTGCGTCCGCCAGCGACGGTCCGAAACGCGCTCGCGCTTTACGACGGTCGCCTGCACCTTGACGTCGAAGGCAAGGCCCGTCGCGAGGCCCAGTTCGCTCCCCATCGGGGTATGGCCGATGCTGTTTTCGCCGATTAACTGGGGGTCGCCGCGCAGATCGCGCTGATAGAAGCGCACCGCTCCGGCTGGCAGGGCATCGCCAAGGCCGCCGCCTTTGGCGCTGGTGTTGAACTTGATGACGCTGGCCGCGCTCGCGGGTTCGGTCATCGTCTCGAACCCGCCGACGGTAAATTCATAGATTTTCTGCGCCGGCACGCCGCTGACGTCGAGGAAGCTCACCTGCTTCGTCTGCGCATTGGCGATCGTCGTTCGTTCGGCGAGCGGATAGAGATAATAGTCGCCGAGCTGCTCGCGCGGGGCGGTTTCGGTGCCGGCGCGGCGCAGATTGCCCGGCGGCTGCGGTCGCGGCCGATAGCGCGGCGAGACCGCTCCGCCCGCCGATGGCGTCCCTGCGACGAGCAAGGTCTTCGCATTATCGAAGGTCGTGCCGGTGCTGTTGGTGAGCGTAACCCACCCCTGAACGTCGATCGTCCCGGCTTTCTCGTCATAGAGCGACACATAATCGGCCGCCCAGCCGAGCCCGTTCGTCAGATAGGAAAGCGTCGCGGGCCGCGTGCCCGCACGCGTGCTGTCGAGCGTGATCGACAAGGTCGGCTTGGCGCGCAGGTTCGGCGGAATCTTGTCGAAGATCACGCGCACCGGCATCCCGTCGTCGCGCAGGATTTCGATCCGCGGCCCGATCTGGAGCACGACGCCGCCATTGACCGCGAGCACCTTGGCGCGCTCGCGCGTTTCGGCGCCGGTTGCGGGATTGGTGCGCAGCAGCGTCACCGTTTCCCCCACCGCCTTTTGCATCAGCGCATTGGGCGAGAGCAGGTCATAATCGAAATTCTGTTCGACGATCGCGGTGTCGGCCGCAGCGAAGGAGACCGTCTGCGGCCGAATCTGGGCCGAGACGTCTGGAAACTCCTGTCGCGCCCGACCAGCGGGCAAAGCAATCTGGCGAATATCCTGCACCAGCGATTGCCCGCCATTATAGATAGTAACGGCCAGCTCGCCCTGCGCATTGCCTTTGGTTGGATCTTGCGCGCCCGCGGGGATCGCGATCAGCCCGGCTGCCAGGATCAGCGGACGACAAAGCCCTGACAAGACGCGCATAAAAAAGCCTCCCCGCGATTATCCCGCGGGGAGGCTATGGCATGTGCCGTTGAAAGGCCAGGCCTATTCGGCCGCCTCGACATCGGTGTTGCGCGCCGCCAGCGTACGGCGGGCGCGACGCGGCTTCGCGGCCGGCGCTTCGTCGGCGGTTTCGGCTTCGGCAGCGCGCTCGCTGCGCCCGATCGCGGGCGGCAGCACGGCGGTGTCGATCCCGGCATTGTCCTTATCAGTGCCGTCGTCCGGACGCGCACGCCGCGCGGGGCGACGCGACGGGCGCGGCGCAGCTTCCTGTTCGGCCACGTCGTCGCGCGCGGGGGTTTCGCCGCGATCGCTGCGGTCGTCGCGGCCCTCGTCCTCGTCGCGATGGCGCGCATTTCGTCCGCGCGTTTGCTGGCGGTTGCCGCGATTGTCGTCATCGCGCTCGCTGCGCGGTTCGCGGTTGCCGCGATTGTCGCGCTGGCCGCGATCGTTCCGATCACTGCGGTCGTTACGCTCATCGCCATTGTCGCCATCGTCGCGGCCGCTGTCGGCGTCGAGATCGCTGTCGGTATCGTCATGGCCGTCGAAATCCTCGACGCCGCGAATTTCGCGGCCACGGTCGTGGCTGCGTTCCTGCCCGTTCGCCGCGGCCTTTTCTTCCTGCCGCGCGCGGAAATCACTGACGACCCGGAAATAATGGTCGGCGAACTGGAGATAATATTCGGTCTGGACGCGATCGCCCGCCAGCTGCGCATCGCGCGCGAGGTTGCGATATTTCTCGATCATCTGCGCGCCGTTGCCGCGCGCCCGGCTGTCGATGCGGTTGGCCTGATCGACGCCTCCGCGCCCGCCCGACTGCGACCGATTATTGTTGTTGCTGTTATTGTTGCGGCCGCGACGGCGACCGCTCTGCCGGTTGTTCATGTTCAACTGAGACATCCTGTCGAAAAGCTAATAGCTATGCCAACCCCTTTTGGCCGACCGCGCTCTTTGCGCGTCGCGCCCACGCTTTCTGCGCGGCCTTGCCCTTTACCGCCTGCACCGAACCCCACGGTTCCGCACGAGCATCGCAATTGGGAAGCAGACCCGCCGGACCAGTATCGATGCGCTGCACCGCCAAAGGGACCCTGATCAGGTCTGTAAGCCGCCCCTACCGCCCTTTGCCGCCAAAACCAAGCGAATTCTTGTGCGGGGCTCAAGCGCGGGTCAGCAAAAGCGCCCTATCGCGGCCACCAAGATCCTGACGGCATGTGACTGCAAACCCCGCGGCGTGGGCGAGCTCGCTCACCGATATGCGTTGCATATGTCCGATTTCAAGGATCGCGGCGCCGCCGGGAGCGAGCAGGCGCGGCAGATCGGGGATGATGCGGCGATAATCGTCGAGGCCGTCGGCACCCGCGAACAACGCGGTCGCGGGTTCGTGATCGGCAACATCGGGCATCAACGCTTCGCTGTCGGCGATATAGGGCGGGTTGCAGAGGATAAGGTCGAACTGGCCGGTCACGCCCGCTGTCCAGTCGCCCGCGCGGAAGGACGCGCGATCGGCCAGACCCAGCGCCGCGGCATTGTCGCGGGCGTAGGCCAGCGCACATTCCGATGCGTCGATGCCCAACCCGCTCGCCGCCCGAAATTCGCTTAGCGCAGCCAGAAGTAATGTGCCCGGGCCGGTTCCGAGATCGAGGATCGTGGTGGGCCACCCCGCCCCGCGCTCGCGGTGAAGGTCAAGACACGCCTCGATCAGCGCCTCACTGTCAGAGCGCGGGATCAGCACACCGGGCCCGACCTCGACGCGGATCGTCCAGAAGTCGCGATAGCCGAGAATATAGGCGATCGGCTCATGCGCCATGCGGCGCGCGACCAGATGCGCGTAAAGCTCGGGCACCTCGTAACGGGCAGGATCGAGCAACACCTGCTGTCGGTCGACGCCGAGCGCGTACGCCATCAGCAGTTCGGCGTCGAGCCGCGGCGTGTCGCTGATGCCGGTGAGCAGATTGGCGGCCGTGCGGATATTGTCGGCAACTTCATTCACGGCCGTCCACCCACGCTCGCTTCCGTTCGTGTCGAGCGAAATCGAGACACCCCGCGGAATGACGCCGACCCCATGGGCATCTCGACTTCGCTCGATGCGAACGGGTTTGGAAGAACAAGGCCCCCGCGGTTATTCACCCAGCCCCGCCAGCCGCTGCGCCTGATCCTCGGCGATCAGCGCGTCGATCAGCTCGTCCATTGCGCCTTCCAATATTTCGGGCAGGCGGTGGAGCGTCAGGTTGATGCGGTGGTCGGTCACGCGCCCCTGCGGGAAATTATAGGTGCGGATGCGTTCGGAGCGGTCGCCCGACCCGACCATCGATTTGCGCGCCGAGGCTTCGGCACTGTGGATCTTCTCGCGCTCGAGGTCGTAGAGCCGCGCGCGCAGCACCTGCATCGCCTTGGCGCGGTTCTTGTGCTGGCTGCGCTGGTCCTGCTGGATCACGACAAGGCCGGTTGGGATGTGCGTGATACGGATCGCCGAATCGGTCGTGTTGACGTGCTGGCCGCCGGCTCCGCTCGCGCGATAGATGTCGATCTTCAGGTCATTGTCGTTGATCGCGACGTCGACCTCCTCGGCCTCGGGCAGCACCGCGACGGTCGCGGCGCTGGTGTGGATGCGCCCGCCGCTTTCGGTGACGGGAACGCGCTGGACGCGGTGGACGCCGCTTTCGAACTTGAGCTTGGCGAACACACCTTGACCGCTGACCGACGCGACGACTTCCTTGTAGCCGCCGACCTCGGCCTCGTTCGCCGAAATGATCTCGACCTTCCACCCCCGTGTGTCGGCATAGCGGCTGTACATGCGGAGCAAATCGCCCGCGAACAGCGCCGCCTCGTCGCCGCCGGTGCCGGCGCGGATCTCGAGCATCGCGGCCCGCTCGTCGGCGACATCCTTGGGCAGCAACTTGATCGCAAGATCATGTTCGGCGGCGGGTAGCGCCTCCTCAACCGCCGCAATTTCCTCGGCCGCCATCGCCTTCATCTCGGGATCGGCGAGCATTTCATTGAGTGCGACGAGTTCTTCGCGCAGCCGCACGACCTCGCGCGCCGCGGTCGCGACGGGTTCGAGCTCGGCAAACTCCTTCGACGCCGCGACAAAATCGGCGGGCGCCATATCGCCGGTCGCCATGCGCGCTTGCAAGGCGGCGTGGCGTTCGATGATGGCGTCGATCTGGCGGGCGGATACGTTGGTCATCTACTCACTGTCATTTCAATTTTCGTCATCCCGGACTCGATCCGGGATCCATTGACGCCGGTGCCGCTTGGACCCCGGATCAAGTCCGGGGTGACGATTGCAGGCAAGTTTTGATTGCCTTTGCACGATCGCTTTCACCGCGCACATTGACATGCGGAACGCCATCGCGCGTCCCGATCGAAATCAATGCATGCGCAGGAATCTTCGCCGCCTTGTCATACCGCTTGCGCGGCGACCCGCTGGCCACGAGCTCGGTCGCAAAGCCGTCGTTGCGTAGCACCGAAAGCGCCTTCATCGCGACCGCAAGTTGTCCGTCATCCTCCACCGCGATCACTGCATCGAGCCTCGTGTCGATCGCATCGGCTGCGACCAGCATCGCCAAACGCTCAATCCCTGCTGCCCAGCCGACCGCCGCGGTCGGCGGCCCGCCGAGTGCTTCGATCAGCCCGTCGTACCGCCCGCCGCCAAGCACGGTGCCCTGCGCGCCGAGCCGGTCGGTTACAAATTCGAACGCCGTGTGCCGATAATAGTCGAGCCCGCGCACCAGCCGCGCATTGCGTTCCCACGCGACCCCCGCGGCATCAAGGCCCGCGGTCACCGCACTAAAGAAATCCTGCGCTTCGGCGGTCAGAAAGGCATCGATGTCGGGCGCGCTGTCGGCGATCGGGCGATCCTTGGGATCTTTGCTGTCCAGAATACGCAGCGGATTCTTGTCGAGCCGCGCGAGGCTGTCTTCGGACAGATCGCCGCGATGCGCCATGAAATGCTCGACCAGCGCCGCGCGCCAGGCGTCGCGGCTTTCCGCATCACCCAGCGTGTTGAGCGTCAAGGTCACGCCCTCGGCGATCCCCAATTCCCTTAGCAGCTGATCGGCGAACACCAGCAGTTCGGCATCCGCCAGCGGGCTGTCGCTGCCCAGCACTTCCGCATCCAATTGATGGAACTGGCGATAGCGCCCCTTTTGCGGGCGCTCATAACGGAACAGCGGCCCATGCGTCGCGACCTTGAGTGGTGCGAACTGCTGCCAGCCATTGGTGATATAGGCCCGCGCGATCCCCGCGGTGAATTCAGGGCGCAGCGTCACCGATTCGCCGCCCCGATCGTCGAACGAATACATTTCCTTCGACACCACATCGGTGGTCTCGCCGAGCGAGCGCGCGAACACCGCGGTCGGCTCAATCACCGGCACCTCGATCCGCTTGTAGCCATAGAGGCGGCGCACGCGCTCGAACGTGTCGACGACGTGAGCGAACCGGTCGGCGAAATCGCCGAGCATGTCCTGCGTGCCGCGTATCGGCTGCGGCGTCGGAATTCTGGCGCTTTTTTCCTTGCTCATGGCCGCGGCGTCTAGTCGATTTTCGGGAGAGCGCAAAGTCCCCCAAAGCCCTCTCCTTCAGGGGAGGGGCTTTCGCTGGACCTGCCCCTTCATCCCTGTCTAAAGAATGTCGCCATGAAAACAGCACCGTTCGTCGCAGCCGCGCTCCTCGCCGCCCCCCTTGCCTTTGTTCCCGCCGCGCTCGCGCAGGACGGCAACAGCCGCCCGCAGCCGGTCGTCCAGCCGCTCACCATTCCGCTGCCCGCCGACAAGCCCTATCCCGGCACGATGGTGCTGAAGGTCGATGCGACCGACGTCGCGCGGGGTATCTTTCGTGTCCGCCAGACGATCCCGGTGGCAAAGCCCGGCAAGCTGACCCTGCTCTATCCCGAATGGCTGCCCGGCAAGCACGCGCCGCGCGGCGCAATCGCCGAAATGGCGGGCTTCACGGCATCGGCCGGGGGCAGGAAGCTCGCCTGGACGCGCCAGCCGACCGACGTCTACGCCTTCGACATCGACGTGCCCGCGGGCACAAAGAGCGTCGACGTCGCGTTCGATTTCCTGTCGCCTACGCGCGGCAGCGAGGGCCGCGTCGTTGTCACCCCGACGATGATGAATTTGCAGTGGGAACAGGTCAGCCTCTATCCCGCCGGCTATTTCACGCGGCAAATCCCCGTGCAGCTGGACGTGACGCTGCCCGACGGCTGGACCGGCGTCGCGGCGCTCGACGGGCTCAAGACCTCGGGCAATCGCTACAGCTATGCGCCGACGAGTTACGAAGTGCTGATCGACAGCCCGATGTTCGCAGGGACCCATTTCCGCAAATGGGACCTTGGCCACAAGGTTACGCTGAACGTCGTCGCTGACGAGGCCCGTTATCTTGCCGCGAGCCCGGACCATATCGCGCGCCACGCGGCACTGGTGTCGGAGGCGGTCGCGCTGTTCGGTATGCGGCACTTCGACCGGTACGAGTTCCTGCTCGCGCTGACCGACGAACTCGGGGGCATCGGGCTTGAGCATCACCGGTCGAGCGAGAACAGCCGCGCGGTCGATTATTTCACCAAATGGGACGAGAATGACTGGGAACGCGGGCTGCTGCCGCACGAACTGGTGCACAGCTGGAACGGCAAATATCGTCGCCCCGACAAGCTGTGGACCCCCGACTTCCGCACGCCGATGCAGGACAATCTGCTGTGGGTTTATGAGGGGCAGACGAGTTTCTGGGATCTTGTTCTCGCCGGCCGGTCGGGGATGCAATCGAAGGAAACGATCCTCGGCGAGTGGGCGAGCAACGCCGCCAATTTCAGCGTTCAGCCGGGGCGGAGCTGGCGTTCGGTCGAAGATACCACGCTCGATCCCATCATCGCGGCGCGCAAGCCCAAGCCGTTCCCAAGCTGGTCGCGGACTGAGGATTATTACAACGAAGGATCGCTGATGTGGCTCGAGGCCGACATGCTGATCCGCGGTGCCACGAACGATGCGAAAAGCCTCGACGATTTTGCGCGTGCCTTTTTCGGTGGGCGCGAGGGCGACTGGGGCCAGTCGACTTATGTTTTCGGCGACGTCGTCGCGGCGCTGAACGCAGTGCATCCCTACGACTGGGCAGGTTTTCTGAGCGATCGGATGCAGGCGCCGGGCCGCCCCGCGCCCCTCGGCGGGATCGAGTGTGCCGGCTACCGTCTCGTATGGCGCGACGCGCCGAACGCCTATGACCGCGACCGGATGGCGCAGGGAAAAAATGTCGACCTTACCCATTCGCTCGGCCTGACGATCGACAAGGACGGCGTGGCGGGGGGCATATTATGGGACGGCCCGGCGTTTCGCGCCGACATCGTCAACGGCACCAAGATCGTGGCGGTCGATGGGATGAGCTACAGCCGCGAACGCATCGAAAGCGCGGTCCGCGCCGCGGCGGACGGCAAGACGCCCGTGCGCCTGCTCGTCGAGCGCGGCGGGCGTTACCGCAATGTCGAGATCGCCTATCACGGCGGCCTGCGCTGGCCGCATCTGGAAAAGGTCGCGGGCACGGCGGACGGGTTCGATCGCCTTTTCGCGCCGAAACGCGCGCTTTGACAGTGCGGGGGAGGGCGCAACGACCCTCCCCCTTATCGATCACCCCTTCTTCAGATGCCGGCGCCCCAGCAGCTCGGCGATCTGCACCGCGTTGAGCGCCGCGCCCTTGCGGAGGTTGTCGGACACGCACCAGAGGTTGAGGCCATTCTCGACCGTCGGATCCTCGCGCACGCGGCTCACGAACGTCGCGAAGTCGCCGACGCATTCGACGGGGGTGATGTAACCGCCGTCCTCACGCTTGTCGTGAAGCACGACGCCAGGGGCTTCGCGCAGGATGCGCTGCGCGTCCTCGGCCGACAGCTCTTCTTCGGTCTCAATGTTGATCGCTTCCGAATGACCGACGAAGACGGGAACGCGGACGCAGGTCGCCGTCACCTTGATCTTGGGATCGAGAATCTTCTTGGTCTCGACGACCATCTTCCATTCCTCCTTGGTCGATCCGTCGTCGAGGAATTTGTCGATGTGCGGGATGACGTTGAAGGCGATCTGCTTGGTGAACTTCTGCACATCCTTTTCGTCGCCGACGAAAATCTGGCGCGTCTGGTTCCACAGTTCGTCCATGCCCGCCTTGCCCGCGCCGCTGACCGACTGATAGGTCGACACGACGACACGCTTGATCGTCGCGGCATCGTGCAGCGGCTTCAGCGCGACGACCATCTGCGCGGTCGAACAATTGGGGTTCGCAATGATATTCTTTTTCACATAGCCGTCGATCGCATCGGGGTTCACCTCGGGCACGATCAGCGGCACGTCGGGGTCCATGCGATAAAGCGAGCTGTTGTCGATCACGACGCAGCCCGCCGCCGCGGCCTTGGGCGCGTGGATCGCGGTCGCATCGCTGCCGATGGCAAAGATCGCGATGTCCCAGCCCGCCCAGTCGAAATTCTCGATATTCTGGCATTTCACGGTCTTGCCGCTGTCGCCGATCTCGAGCTCGTCACCCTGGCTGCGCGACGAGGCCACTGCTGCCAGCTCGTCATAGGGAAATTCACGCTCGGCCAGAATGGCGAGGACTTCGCGTCCGACATTGCCCGTCGCACCCGCGACGACGATCCGGTAACCCATGAAATTGTCCTTTTGTTATGTCTTGAAACGAAAAACGACCGGTTCCGCCCCTTGGCCGAACCGGTCGTTTTGGAAAGCTGTTTCGGCTTTGTGGGGAGAAACTTCTCCTTAGCCTTCGCCGGCTTCCGACCGGTAATCGCGGCGTTCCGCAATACGTGCCGATTTACCGGTGCGCCCGCGCAGATAGTAAAGCTTCGCACGGCGGACGGCGCCCTTGCGGACGACGGTAATGCTGTCGATGTTGGGCGAATAGAGCGGGAAGACGCGCTCGACACCTTCGCCGAACGACATTTTGCGCACGGTGAAGTTGGAGCCCATGCCCTTGTTCGAGCGTGCGATGCACACGCCTTCGAAATTCTGGACGCGGGTGCGTTCGCCTTCGACCACCTTCACGCCGACTTTCAGCGTGTCGCCGGGGCGAAAGGTCGGAATATCTTTGCCAGCCTTGGCAATTTCTTCGGCTTCGATCGTCTGGATGAGGTTCATGCCTCTAGTCCTCTTCTTTTCGCCGCGCGCCAGAGGCAGGTCGGGCCCGAGCGCCCTCATGGCGCTCCCAAAGGTCCGGCCTGCGTAACCGAGTAATGTCCTCCGCCTGTTGTTTCCGCCAGGCGGCGATCTTCGCATGATCCCCCGATCGCAGCACTTCGGGGATCGTGCGCCCTTCCCAGGTAACGGGCCGGGTATAGTGCGGATATTCGAGCAAACCGTTTTCGAACGATTCGTCATCCCCGCTTGAAGCCGCGCCCATTACGCCGGGAAGCAGGCGAATGCAAGCGTCGAGCAACAGCAGCGCCCCCATCTCGCCGCCCGACAAAATAATGTCGCCCATCGACAGCTGTTCGATCGGGCGCGCGTCGAAGATGCGCTCGTCAAACCCCTCGAACCGGCCGCAAAGAATGATCGCGCCCGGACCGGCCGCAAGCTGGCGCACGCGCGCCTGCGTGATCGGCGTGCCGCGCGGGGTCATCGCGAGGACGGGCAAACCGGGATGCGCTGCCATGGTGTGGTCGATTGCCGCGCCGAGCACGTCGGCCTTCAGCACCATGCCCGCGCCGCCGCCCGCGGGCGTATCGTCGACCGTGCGATGCTTGTCGGTCGCGAAATCGCGAATCTGAACCGGCGCGCATGCCCACGTTCCGCTTTCGAGCGCGCGCCCGGCCATGCTGTGCCCCAGCGGCCCGGGGAACATGTCGGGATAAAGCGTCAGGGGGACGGCGGTGAATGTCATGACGGCGGTTCCCATAGCGCGTCAGGCATGAGGTGGCGATCCTTCGCCAGTTCGGCGTGCAGCCATTCGCGGAAGCGCTCGATCTTGCGCACGCCGACGCGGTTTTCGCGGTGGACGAGCCACAAGGCGCGATCCGAAATGTGGATCGTGTCGAACGGCTGGACCATCCGCCCGCTCGCGAGTTCGGTCTGCCAGAACAGCGGACTCATCATGGCGACGCCATAACCCGCCTGAACCGCGCTCGCTTCCTGAAGCTGGCTGTCGAGTTCGATTCCGCGCTGCGACGGCACAGGCGGGGTATCGACCCCCGCAGTCGCGAACCAGTCGGTCCACCAGCTATCGTTCGGCGCGAGACGCTGGACGCCCAGCAGGTCGGCAGGCTCGCGGATTTCATGCGCCGCAATAAAAGCCGGCGATGCGAGAGGCGCGAGATGCTGGCGCATCAGGAAATCGGCGCGCAGCCCCGGCCATTCGCCTCGCCCCATGCGGATCGCGACATCGACGTTCGAGGCATCGAAGTCGATCAGGTCATTGCTCATCGACATCCGCACGGCGAGTTCGGGATATAGGAGCTGAAAGCTGCCGATACGCGCGCTGAGCCAGGTGCCGCCAAAGCTGGTGGCGGCGTTGATCGTCAGCACATCGGCCTCGTCGCTGCCGAGCGCGGCGAAGGCATCGGTCATCATGGCAAAGGCATTGCTCATCGCGGGGAGCAAACGCTGGCCGGTTTCGGACAGGCGCACGCGCCCCTTTTCGCGCACGAACAGCGCGCGCCCCAGCCGATCCTCCAATTGGCGAATTTGATAGCTCACCGCCGCCTGCGTCAGCCCGAGCTCCTCGGCCGCACGCGAGAAATTCTGCAAACGACCGGCAGCTTCAAAGGTGCGTATGGCGGCGAGCGGCGGCAGGCGGATCATAAGACTTTATAAGCCTGCCTTATATAATGGTCCACGCCTTTTGTTGGCGGTGCGTCGCCGACAGGCGCATTCTTGGGGCACCAGACAAAGGAGACCTGCGATGCAAGACGAACATTTCATGCGGGATTGGAACGAAGGTCACAACCGGTTCAGCAGCGATGTCACCCGCGGCCTCGGGCGGCTCGCGGCGTGGTTCCGGAGCATTGGCCGATGGATCGCATTGCCGAGCGCACCCGGCGAAGACACGGTGTTCACGCGTGCCGCCGCGCGTTGCGGCATCCGGCCGCGTCGCGCGCGATAATTCCCTGCCCCCTTCAAAATCCAGTATGAAGCGGGGTGGGGCCATCCTTGCCTAGACCCCGCCCCATTCGGACTATTGCGCCTCGGGCGGCACGACGCGCAGGCGCAGCGCCTGTATCGTCGCCGGCGTCGTTGGTGCGAGCAGCAACATTCCGTCGAGTTTGCCCTTCTGACAATTGAGGCGGAAGGCGGCCGACATTGCGCCGTTCGGTGCAAGCGGCTCGTCGGTCGGGCATTCGCCGACCTCCGCCTTCAGCCTCGCAAATTCGGCCTTCCAGTTATCGGCCGACCGGTCGAGCAGGAAGTTCATCGCGAGCTTGCCTTCGAGCGGGCCCAGATCGCCCTCGGCATAAGCTGCCTTGGCCGCGGCATAGGCGCCCGCCACCGCCGCGGTCACCGGGACCCCGCGGGCCTCGATCAGCCCCGATTTCGCCATCGCCGCCGCGGCATCCCACGTCGGCGCGGACGGCGCTGCATAGGTGCGGTTGGCCATGGCAAAGACGCCGACGCCGCGCTCGGGCATCAGGAGAATGTAGCTGCCATAACCCGGATAGCCGCCACCATGCGTCATCGTGAAGCCCAGCTCGCAATCCTGTACAACGCGCCACCCCATGCCATAGGCGACCGCCTGCGTGCAGGCGGCCGCCCCGTCCGCGCCCCTGCGACTGGTGATGCTCACAAAATTGAGCCCCTGCGCCATCTCGCGCACCGTGGCCCGCTTTACCGGGCCGGTATCGGGATCGTCGCGCGCCGGCCATGCCGCAAGCAGGAACGCAACCCATTTGGCATAGTCGTTCGCGCTGACCTGTAGCCCGCCCATCGCATTGAAGGCGCCGTCGACCATTTCGGGTTCGACCGTCCATCGCTCATTTTCCCAGCGATAGCCGACCGCGGTGCGCGCTTTGGGCGCACGGGTAACGTCGAAGCCGCTCGCGGTCATGCCGAGCGGGGCCAGAATCGCCTGCCGGACATAGTCGGCGTATTTCATTCCCGAAGCATTGGCGACGATGCGGCCGAGCAAGGCGTAGCCGAAGTTCGAATATTCGAACTGGCTCTGCGGCGAGCGACTGAACGGCGCGCCTGCGGCGATCATCCGCGTGAAATCCTCTTGCGGCAATATCTGCTGCCGGTCGCCCCACGGATCGTCGGTGACGAAACCCCCGACATGATGGAGCAGGTCGCGCACACGAATGCGCGGACTGTCGGCGGTCGGATAGGTCCAGCCCTTCATTTCGGGCACGTGCTGCTCGGCGAGGTCGTCGAGGCGAAGCTTGCCGTCGTCGCGCAGCTTCAGGATCGCGAGCGCAGTCACCGCCTTGGTCATCGAGGCGATACGAAACAGACTGTCGGCTGTTACCGGCCGGCGTTCGACAAGATCCTGAACGCCGTTGCCCTTCACATATATCAGCCGGCCGTCCTTGACCACGCCATAGACCATGCCGGGCACATGCTGTTCGGCCTGGTGGCGCATGAAAAACGCGTCGATGTCGGCAGTGACGGCAGCGAGATCGTCGGCGGCAGCATTTTGTCCGGCGACGGGTGATGCAAAAGCAAGCAGGAGGAACAGGGGAAAAGCTGATCGCAAGCGCATGACATTCTCCGGCAATGGAAAATGCGACGCTAGCAGGCCGCGGCAGCGCCAACAATCGGGCGAAGGCGCAGCTCGATCTATCGCAATGATTTATCGTCAATGCGGGGTGGGCCGAGACCCACCCCTTCAAGTCTTACATTCCGTCGAGGCCTTTGCTGACCAGCACGTTCACCGCGACGCGGCGGTTCTGCGCCTTGCCTTCGGGTGTCTCATTGTCCGCCGCCGGATCGGCTTCGGCCATGCCGGTAGGCGTCAGCATCCGGTAGGGTTTCCAGCCGCATGCCTGTTGCAGATGGTTGACGACAGCGCCCGCGCGCTTTTCGCTGAGCATCTGGTTGAATTCCTGGCTGCCGGTCGAGTCGGTGTAACCGACAACCAGCAGCAGCGCGTTATCCATCGCATCCGCCGCGGTCGCGGTCGCGCAAAGATCGGCCTTTGCCTGCGCCGACAGCACGGCCTTGCCGACGTCGAAATTCACATTGGTGGTGTTTTTGACATTATACTGGTCGATGTCGCCGACGCGGCTGCGCAGCGCCTCGGTCGCGGCGGTCTGTTCGGCGAAGCGCTGATCGGTACCGGTGTGGATCATCGACGCGGTACGCAAATCCTTGCTCTTGAGATCGACCTCGCTCGCGAACAGACCGCCTGACCATTGCAGCGTATCGACCTTGACGGGCAGGCCGTTGAGCAACGCGTCGGTCGCGAGCTTATCGCGGTCGAGGCCGAGGAAGCCACCGCTGGACTTTACACGGGTATTCTCGTTGACGACGAGGAGCGTCTTGGTGCCATCGGCGGTCGTGACCTGGATCTGGTTGCCGCTGCGCGCCGAGATGATGCCTTCGACTGGCGGGCCCTTCGTCATTTCCGACGGGTCGGGCATTCGCTCGCCATAAACGGTGGTCATGACGTCACTGTCAGGTGTTTCCTGGGACTGCATGGCCGTCGCCGGCACAGCCAGCATGGTCAGCAGCAACAGCAATTTCGGACTTTTGGAAACCGCACTCATTACGCTACTCCTTCAATGAGCCGCCCCCGCGTGATCGGTTTGCCCTTTCCGCGAGCCGATGATGTCCGGCAAGAGGATTGGCGCATTGGGCCGGTAATTGGAGTGCATTGTGCGATGAAATGAGCGCAGTCGGCCTCAAAACGAGGCTGTGGGCGGGTTGCAGGACTGGTCAGGGACGCCCGGTCCCGTGGTTCCCCGGGACTTTATTCGATGAACGCCGCGTTCACCGTCACCGCGGCGGCGTCCCAGGCAGGCACCGCCTGCGCGGTCATTGGCACCATGAAACGCTTGCCGCCGGGCTTTTCGATTTCGAGGATATCGCCTGCGCCGAAGTTTTCGACCGCGGCGACATGGCCGATCGGCGTCCCGTCGGTCGATACGCACGGCAGTCCGATCAGGTCGTGGTGATAATATTCACCGGGGCTGAGCGGCGGCAGCGCCGAGCGGGGCACGGTCAGGAGCGTTCCGCGCAGCGCCTCGGCGGCGCTGCGGTCGGCAATTTCGGCAAAGGTCGCGACCGCGCCCTGATTGGCGGGGCGCACCGATTTGAGCGTCAGCTTGGCGCCCCCCGCATCGAAAACGGAAAAGGCGCGGAGAGCTTCCGCGCCTTCGCCGAACAGCTTGAGCCGCACCTCGCCCCGCACCCCATGCGCGCCGGCGATGGCGGCGAGGGTGACGGGACGATCGGCGGTCATCTGGGGTTTAGCCTTCGGCCTTTTCTTCGGCTTCGGGAGCGACCGGGCCGCCCTCGGCGACTTCCTCGGCGATCGCGGTCGCGTCGTCGGTGGTCGCTTCGGCCGGGGTCTCGTCGGCGACGGCGTCGGCAACAGCTTCGGCGGTCGCTTCGCTCTTCACCGAACCCGTCGCGTCCGATTCGGCAGCTTCGGGAGCGGCGGGCGCTTCGGCAGCAGCCTCTTCGGCCGGAGCGGCTTCTTCGACCGCTTCGGGTTCGGGCGCCGGAGCGGCGGCAGCAGCTGCGGCAGCTTCTTCGGCTTCAGCGATCTTTGCGGCCTTTTCCTCGGCGCGTTCCTTGGCCTTCTCGCCCGGGACCGCCTTGTTCGGATTGTTACGCGCGGCGCGCTCCTTGATGCCCGCGGCGTCAAGGAAGCGGGCGACGCGGTCGCTCGGCTGCGCACCGACCGAGAGCCAGTGCGCCGCACGTTCGCCGTCGAGCTTCACGCGCTCGGGATTGTCCTTGGCGAGCAGCGGGTTGTAGCTGCCGATACGCTCGATGAAGCGGCCGTCGCGCGGGCTGCGCGAATCGGCGACGACAATCTTGTAATAAGGGCGCTTTTTCGAACCGCCGCGCGAAAGGCGAATGGAGGTAGCCATGATATTTTCCTTCAGTGTCTAATGGTCAAACTAATCGAATTATTTCTTTTTATTCATCAGGTTGGCGAGGTCCGGCGGAATCGCACCGCCGCCGAGGCCGGGCAGGCCGCCACCCATTCCGCCCCCGCCCATTCCACCGCCAAGTCCCGGCATTCCCGGAATGCCGCCGCCACGCCCGAACAGCGCGCCGAGACCCTTGAGGCCGCCCATCTTGCGGATTTTCTTCATCGCGGTGGACATTTCCTGATGCATTTTTAGCACCTTGTTCACCTGTTGCACCGTTGTGCCCGACCCGTTGGCGATGCGGATCTTGCGCCTGGCGTTGATGATTTCGGGCTTCGCGCGCTCCTTGGGGGTCATCGACCCCATGATCGCGTCCATGTGAACAAGCGTCTTGTCGTCGGCGCCGCTTTGCGCCGCGGCGACCTGCGCTTTTTTAAGGCCGGGGATCATGCCCGCAAGCGCACCGAGCCCGCCCATGCGGCGCATCTGGTTCAATTGGGTGCGAAGGTCGTTGAGGTCGAACTGGCCCTTGGCCATCTTCGCCGCCATCGCCTCAGCCTCTTCGGCCTGGATCGTTTCGGCGGCGCGCTCGACGAGGCTGACGACGTCGCCCATGCCAAGGATACGGCCAGCGATACGCGACGGCTGGAACAGCTCGATCTCGCCCAGCTTCTCACCCGTGCCGGCGAACTTGATCGGCTTGCCGGTCACCGCGCGCATCGACAGCGCGGCACCGCCGCGCGCGTCGCCGTCCATGCGCGTCAGGACGACACCGGTGAGCGGCACCTGATCGCTGAACCGCTGCGCCACCTGCACCGCGTCCTGCCCGGTCAGGCTGTCGACGACGAGCAAGGTTTCGGCGGGGTTCGCGGTGCGCGAAACCGCCTGCATCTCGTCCATCAACTGCTGGTCGACGTGGAGGCGCCCCGCGGTGTCGAGCATCAGCACGTCAAAGCCCTGAAGCTTCGCCGCCTGCATCGCGCGCTGCGCGATTTCGACCGGCTGCTGCCCCGCAACGATCGGCAAGGTCGCGACGTCGATCTGGGTGCCGAGGACAGCGAGCTGTTCCTGCGCGGCGGGGCGATTGACGTCGAGCGACGCCATCAGCACCTTTTTGCGCTCTTTCTCCTTGAGCCGCTTCGCGATCTTCGCGGTTGTCGTCGTTTTACCCGAGCCTTGCAGGCCGACCATCATGATGACCGCGGGCGGCGCAACATTGAGATCAAGCTCGGCGGTTTCGGAGCCGAGCATTTCGGTCAGCGCATCGCTGACGATCTTGACGACCTGCTGCCCCGGGGTGACCGAACGCAGGACATTCTGGCCGATCGCGAGGTCGGTGACCTGATCGACGAAGCTGCGCACGACGGGCAGCGCCACATCGGCTTCAAGCAGCGCGATTCGCACTTCGCGCATCGCCGCGCGCACGTCGGCCTCGGTCAGCGCGCCGCGGCCGCGGAGCTTTCCGAAAACATCGCCAAGCCGATTGCTCAGACTGTCGAACATGCGCCCAAAATCCCTTCTGACAGCCCGCAACGCAAAAGACGCCGGTGAGCGAAACCTCGCCAACCAGCGGCTATCCGTGGACAGATTTTCCGTCGCGGATGTCGTGTCTGTCCTTGCGCAAGATGCGCCCGGACGCGGGGCCACTACACAAATATCCGCGGGAAAGCAAGGTAGCCCCAGTGAGTCCCAACTTAACCCAAATTTCACCGCTTGGCGCCATAAGACCGGCGAGGGTGGGACAAACTCATATGAATTCTACGCCGAAGCCCCTGGACCGCAGCGAGGGCGCCAAACGCGACATCATTACCGGTGGCATCGTCGTCGCCGCGATCCTGCTGTTTATCGGCACGGGCGGCAATGTGATGCAGGCTGTCGTGCGCGCGCTGATCGGAATCGGCGGCGGCCCCGACCGGGTGCTGGCGACCGCGCTCGTGCTCAACATCGCGCTGATTCTGTTCGGCTGGCGTCGCTACAATGATCTCAACCGCGAAATCCGCGAACGAACCGAGGCCGAACGGCGCGCGCGCTACCTGGCCGACACCGATCCGCTGACGGGTTTCCTCAATCGCCGCGCGCTGCTCGTGACCGGCCAGCGGATGATCGCCGAGGCGGCGGCTGAAAAACGCGAGGTCGCGCTGTTCCTGCTCGACCTCGACCATTTCAAGAGGGTCAACGATATCCACGGCCACGCCGCGGGCGACCGCGTGCTCGAGGTCGCGGCCGAACGCATCGCCGCCGTGTTGCCGCCCAGCGCCGCCAAGGCGCGGCTGGGCGGCGACGAATTTGTCGCCATGATAAGCTTCGATCCGGCCGCACGAAGCGACATCGACACGCTGGCGGCGGAGCTTGTGACCACGCTTGACGACACGGTCACGCATGACTCGCAGCAGATTCGCATCGGCGCATCGCTTGGCATCGCGCTCGCCCGCGATGCCAGCATCACGATGGAGACGATGGTCCGCCAGGCCGACATCGCCATGTATCATTGCAAGGACGAAGGACGGAATCGCCATGTCTGGTTCGAACAGGGCATGGAAATGGCGGTGCAGGTCCGCAACCAGATCGAAACGGGAATTCGCGAAGGAATGCCGCGCGGCGAGTTCGTGCCGCATTTCGAACCGCAGGTCCATATCGCCACCGGGCGGCTGATCGGTTTCGAGATGCTGATGCGCTGGGAGTCACCCGAATATGGCCTGATCCCGCCCGAACGCTTCATTCCGGTCGCCGAAGAAAGCGGGCTGATCGGCGAATTGTCGCTGCTGGTGATCCGCGAAGCGATGGAAATCGCCAAACGCTGGGACCCATCCATCGTCCTCGCGGTCAACATCTCGCCGCAACAGCTTAAAGATCCATGGTTCAGCCAAAAGCTGACCAAGCTGCTCGTCGAAACGGGCTTTCCCGCGGCACAGCTCGAGGTCGAGATCACCGAAAGCTCGCTGTTCGAAAACCTGCCGCTGGTGCGCTCGATCGTCACCAGCCTCAAGAATCAGGGCGTATCGCTCAGTCTCGACGATTTCGGCACCGGCTACAGCTCGTTGTCGCACCTGCGCGCGCTGCCGTTCGACCGGATCAAGATCGACCGCAGCTTCATCGCCGCCATGGGGGGCAGCCCCGACGCGCAGGCGATCATACTCGCGATCGTGCGGCTGGGCGAAAGCCTGGCGATGCCGATTACCGCCGAGGGCGTCGAGGACGAAGCAACCGCGATCGAACTGACGCGGCTCGGCTGTGCGAAGGGCCAAGGCTGGTATTACGGACGCGCGGCCTCGGCCGTCGACACCGACCGTCTGCTCGCCGAACGCGGGCTGCTGCGCGAAGCGGCGATTGCGGAGCCGCGGCAAGGCGCCGGCGTGGAAGAGCCCCTGCGTAAAACGGCGTAATCCGCGGCCTCGCTAGACTTCGCTCGCCCGCGCCCTTACATGCGCGGCTATGGCGGACCGCTTCACCAAGATGCACGGCCTCGGCAACGACTTCGTCGTGATCGACGCCCGTGAACACAGCGTCGAGATGACGGCCGCGCGCGCGCACGCGATCGCCGACCGGCGTCATGGCATCGGTTGCGACCAGCTGATCCTGCTAGAACCGTCGGCCAGCGCGGACGTGAAGATGCGCATCTTCAACGCCGACGGCGGCGAGGTCGAGGCTTGCGGCAATGCGACACGCTGTGTCGCAACGCTGATCGGCAAGCCCGCGGTGATCGAGACGCTGGGCGGGATGCTGCGCGTGACCCCGGCCGACGGCGGCGCCGAAGTTACGCTGGGCGAACCCGTCTTCGACTGGGAGCATATTCCGCTCGCGATGCCGATGGACACGCGCGACATGCCCGTCGCGTGGGACGAACTGGAGCATGGCGCCGCCGTCAATGTCGGCAATCCGCACATCGTCTTTTTCGTGCCCGAAGCCGACGCGGTCGCGCTTGACCAGCTGGGCCCGCGGATCGAGACCGACCCGCTGTTCCCCGAACGCGTCAACGTCAATGTCGCAAGCCTCGACGGCGAGAACCAGTTGCAGCTGCGCGTATGGGAACGTGGCGTTGGGTTGACGCAGGCGTGCGGCACCGGCGCCTGCGCGACCGCGGTCGCTGCAATCCGCGCGGGCCTTGTCCAGTCGCCGGTGACCGTCGCGCTACCGGGCGGCGACCTGATCATCCGCTGGGCACCGGGCGAGCTGATCCTGATGAGCGGCGCGGCGACGCGCGTGTTCGACGGTGAGACCGATTGGGCGCAGTTCGGATGAGCAACGCGGTTATCGACGGCCCCTCGGTCGTCAATTTCGGCTGCCGGCTGAACATCGCCGAGGGTGAGGCGATCCGTGCTGCTGCGCGCGAGGCGGGTGCGCGCGATACGATCATATTCAACAGCTGCGCGGTTACCGATGAAGCGGTGCGGCAGACGCGGCAGGCGGTGCGCCGCGCTTTGCGCAAGCGGCCGGATGCCGAGGTCGTGGTGACGGGGTGTGCGGGGGAACTGGAGGCCGAACGCTTTGCGGCGATGGGTGCGCGAGTTGTCGGTAACGATGTGAAGGGTTTGGTTGAAAGCTATCTTCCGCAAGAAAAGAACGGTGCTTCGACAAGCTCAGCACGAACGGAATTTGATGATGGCCGAATCCCTCAACCGTTCGCCCTGAGCTTGTCGAAGGGCCGTTCTTCTTCCCTTTCCTACCAGCCGGCCCTCTCCGGCGCCGATCACGCGCGCGCTTTCCTGGGCGTCCAGACGGGCTGCGCGCACAGCTGCACTTTCTGCGCGACGGTGCTCGCACGCGGCGCCGCGCGGTCGGCGACCATCGAAGCGGTCGTCGAGGCCGCGCGCACCGCATGGCACCGCAGTCAGCGTGAGATCATCCTGACCGGGGTCGACCTCGCGAGCTATGGCGACGACAGCGGCACGAGCCTCGCCGCGCTGGTCGAGGCGTTGCTGACTTTGCCCATCCAACGCCTACGTCTCTCCTCGCTCGATCCCGACCGGATCGACGACGCGCTGTTCGCATTGCTGACGCAGGAACCGCGCGTGATGCCGCATGTTCACCTGTCGTTGCAGGCGGGCGACGACATGGTGCTGACGCGCATGAAGCGCCGCCATCGCCGCGCAGACGCCGTGCGCCTGATCGAACGGCTGAAGGCCGCGCGCCCCGAGATCGCGATCGGCGCCGACCTGATCGCGGGCTTTCCAACCGAGGACGACGCGATGTTCGCGAACTCGCTGGCGTTGATCAACGATTGTGACATCGTCTTTGGCCATATCTTTCCGTACAGCCCGCGCGCCGGGACGCCCGCGGCGCGGATGCCGCAGGTCGGCCGCGCAATTGCGCGCCATCGCGCCGCGACGCTGCGCGAAGCCAATGCCCGGCGGCGGCAGAACTGGCTCGATACGCAGGTTGGCCGTACGGCAGCGATACTCGTCGAGCGCGATGGGCTGACCGGTCACGCCGAAAATTTTGCCGCCGTGGCGCTGACCACTCCCGTCGCGCCCGGCACCATCATCGACGTGCGCCTGCTGGCGCGCGACGGCGACCGCATGGTCGCAACCCCCATACAAGCAAAGGATAACGCCGCATGACCGGCAAAAGCTGGAGCGAAAGGCTGCTCGGCGGCTTTCGCCGCACGTCCGAACGGCTCGGCGAGAATCTCGCCGGGCTGACCGGCAAGGCGAGGCTCGACGAGGACGATCTCGACCGGATCGAGGAAGCGCTGATTACCGCCGACCTCGGCCCCGCGATGGCCGCGCGCATCCGCGACCGCCTGGCCGGGCGGCGCGACGTCGCGGCGAACGGCACCGAGGAGCTGCGCCGGGTCGTCGCCG
This sequence comes from Sphingopyxis sp. TUF1, assembly GCF_036687315.1. Lineage (NCBI taxonomy): Bacteria > Pseudomonadati > Pseudomonadota > Alphaproteobacteria > Sphingomonadales > Sphingopyxidaceae > Sphingopyxis > Sphingopyxis kveilinensis. The sequence goes on along the minus strand of NZ_CP144683.1, from coordinate 1,899,885 downwards.
AAGAAATCGCCGCGGTGCTGCGCCCGGTTGCCGAGCCGCTCGACATCGACGCCTTTCCGCGTCCGCAGGTGATCCTGGTGATCGGGGTCAACGGATCGGGCAAGACCACGACCATCGCCAAGCTGGCGCATCTGTTCCAGGAACAGGATTATGGCGTGATGCTCGTCGCGGGCGATACCTTTCGCGCCGCCGCGATCGGGCAATTGAAGGTCTGGGCCGAGCGGCTGGGCGTGCCGATCATGGCGGGACCCGAAGGCGGCGACAGCGCGGGCATCGTGTTCGACGCGGTGAAGCAGGCGACCGCGACGGGCATCGACGTGCTGATCGTCGACACCGCCGGACGCCTTCAGAACAAGCGCGAGCTGATGGACGAGCTCGCCAAGATCAAGCGCGTGCTCGGCCGCCTCAATCCTGCGGCGCCGCACGACGTCGTGCTCGTGCTCGACGCGACGACGGGGCAGAATGCGCTGGCGCAGATCGACGTGTTTCGCGAGGTTGCGGGCGTGACCGGGCTCGTCATGACCAAGCTCGACGGCACCGCGCGCGGCGGCGTCCTTGTCGCCGCGGCCGAACGCCACGGGCTTCCGATCCACGCGATCGGCATTGGCGAAACGATGGAAGATTTGCGCCCCTTCGACGCCGACGAGATCGCGGGCATCATTGCAGGAAATATCAGATGAGCGACGTCCTCCCCAGCGGCCCTGAGCCCGTTCCGGCGCCGCCGCCCGCCAAGCATGGCTGGCTCAACTTCGCGATCGATTTCGGGCCGCTGCTCGTCTTTTTCCTCGCCTATAAATTCTCTTCCGGCGGCGAAGGAGCGTTCGCGGCGACGACGGCGGCGATCAAGGGCACGGTCGCCTTCATGGTCGCGATCGTTATCGCGATGGCGGTATCGAAGTGGAAGCTCGGCAAGATTTCGCCGATGCTTTGGATGTCGAGCATCCTCGTGCTTGGTTTCGGCGCGCTGACGATCTGGTTCCACGACGAACGCTTCATCGTGATGAAGCCGACGATCATCTACGGTGCCTTTGCCGCGATGCTGCTCGGCGGCTGGTGGTTTAAGAAACCGATGCTCAAATATCTGCTGCAATCGGCGCTCGAAGGGCTGACCGAAAAGGGTTGGCTGCTCCTGTCGCGCAACTGGGGCCTCTTCTTCGCCGCGCTCGGCATCGCCAACCATGTGATGTACGAGCTGATCCAGGCGAAACAGATGAGCTTCGACCTGTGGCTGACGATCAAGGTCTGGGGCGTCACCGCCCTCTCCTTCCTCTTCACGCTGAGCCAGCTCCCCGTGATGCTGAAGAACGGCCTCGCCGTGCCCGACGAGGCCGTCGCCGACAAAAGTTGATGCCGCCCCCCGTCGCTGGCATAGCGGGTCACCGGCACCGGGTCGCATACGGCGCCGCGATAAACAGGGGGAACTGCCATGGACAAATTTTTCGGTAATCTGCACGCCGTGCTCGGCGTCGGGCTGCTACTCGCGATCGCGTTGATGCTCGGCCTCAACGGCCAGAATTTCGAGGATGGGGTCGCCGCGGGTAACGCGATCATGCGCTGGCTGCACACCTTCTTCGGCGTGCTGTGGATCGGGCTGCTCTATTATTTCAACTTCGTTCAGATACCGACGATGCCCAAGATTCCGGCCGAACTGAAACCCGCGGTCGGCAAACATATCGCGCCCGCCGCGCTGTTCTGGTTCCGCTGGGCGGCGCTGCTGACCGTGTTGCTCGGCATCGGCATTGCCGGCCACGCCAAATATCTGGCGCCCGCGCTGGCACTTCAGGATCCGTACAAGCTGATCGGCGTCGGCATGTGGCTGGGCCTGATCATGGCGTTCAACGTCTGGTTCGTGATCTGGCCGAACCAGAAAAAGGCACTCGGCATCGTCGAGGCCGACGATGCGACCAAGGCGAAGGCCGCAAAGACCGCGATGATCTTTTCGCGAACCAACACCTTGCTGTCGATCCCGATGCTCTATGCGATGGTGAACTTCAGCTGATCTGACGCAGCGGTAAATCGATGGGGGCGCTTCGGCAAACCGGAGCGCCCTTTCATTTCCGTTCGTGTCGAGCGAAGTCGAGACACCCGTGGGGTCGGCGCGAGATCGAGGGGCATCTCGACTTCGCTCGATGCGAACGGGAATTGGTTTAGCTTTGTTCCACCGCCGCCTTGTGCATCCGGCCGTTCATCACATAATGCGCGACGCCGACCTGCATCCCTGCGGCCTGCGCATCGTCGATTTCGCGCACTCGCCGCGCGGGCGATCCGGCCCACAGCTCGCGATCGGGAATTTCCTTGTTCTCGGTCAGCAGCGCGCCCGCCGCGAGCATCGCGTCGCTGCCGATGCGGCATCCGTTCATCACCGTGGCTTTCAGGCCGACGAAGGCGCGATCCGCGAGCGTGCAGCCATGCACCATCGCCATATGGCCGATCAGCACATCCTCACCGATGATCGTCGGAAAACCCTCCGGCCGGTGCGGCATCGGGCCGTCGCAATGGACGACGCTGCCGTCCTGGATGTTCGACCGCGCGCCGACGACGATGCGGCTGACATCGGCGCGCAGCACGCAATTATACCAGATGCTGACGTCGGGCCCGATCGTCACATCACCGATGATCCGGCATCCCGGCGCGATGAAGGCGCTGGGGTCGATCTGCGGCGTCTTGTCGTTGACGCTGATGATGCTGATGTCGATCATTCCTCGCGGCCTCCGATGATATTCTTCCAGATCAGGACCGGCAGCGTCGATGCATAATCGTCGGTCCAGCGCTCAAAATTCGCACGCGCTTCGAGCGGCACCCAGGCACCCTCGGCAAAGGCCTGATCGCGCGGCCGGATGCCGCCGGTGAGCTGCTGCATCCGCTGCGGCGTCGCGGTGAGCGCGACCCAGTTCGACGCGGTCAGATCGTCATAATCGCTGCCGCTCGCCGGCCCGGGATCGATGCGGATCGCCGCAGCCCATCCGCGCGCCTTCGCCTCGGCAGCAAGCACGGGTTCGAGCCCGAAAAAGCGGTTCGAGATATGGATGAGCAATATGCCGTCGGGCTTCATCGCGCGCGCGTAAATGCCGATCGCCTCGCGGGTCAGCAGGTGGAGCGGGATCGCGTCGGACGAAAAGGCGTCGATGACGATAACGTCGAAGCGCCCCGGCGGCTGGCTCGCAAGCTGAAGCCGCGCATCGCCGATAACGATCGCCGCATCGGGCGCGCAATCGGACAGGAAGGTGAATTTTGCCGGATCGCGCGCGATGTCGACCATCACCGGATCGATCTCGAAGATCGTCCAGTCCTGTCCCGGCTGGCGGTAACAGGCGAGCGTGCCCGCACCCAGCCCGACGATGCCGATCGCGGCGTTCGGGCCTGCGAGCGCCTCCGCCTGCGCCAGCGTCAGGCCGACGCCCGATTGCGGACCATAATAGGTCGTCGGGTCGCGGCGGTGCGCCGCGTCGGTGCGCTGAAGCCCATGAAGCGTCGTGCCATGCGCGAGGCGGCGCTGGTTCGCGTATGGATAGTCGGTAACCGTATAGACGCCGAAATAGCTGCGTACGCGCGCACCGCTGAAGCTTTCCTGGATCGTGTCCCAGCCGCCGACGCCGATCATCAACAGTGCAAGCACCGACACGAACGCCCAGCGCCAGCCGATGACGAGGATGCCGATGACGAAGATCGCGATGCCCCAGGGCGCGTTCTCCCCGTCGAGGCGGCCCGTCCAGTTATCGACCATGTGCCAGGCGGCAAAGGCGGCGAGCGCGACGAGCAGCGCGGCGACGCCGCGTGCGGTTTTTGCTTCCAGCCCCAGCCATTTGCCCCACGGTAGCAGCGCCGGCAACGGCAACAGCATGGCGGCGGCGAGGATGAGCAGCGGATGCTCGTACACCCAGTCGAAGAGGAGCGGCGCGACGAGCGCGGCGAACAGCCCGCCCAGCACGCCGCCCGCCGACATGAGGAGATAGAAAAGCGTCAGATGCTGCGGCGCGGGCCGCAGGAAATAGAGATAGCCATGAAGCGCGGTCGCGACGATGAACAGCATCGCGAGGCTGGCGAGCGCGACCATCATCGACCCGCCGCCCGAACTCAGCAGCCCGAGCCCGCCGACCGCGAGGAGCACGACCGGCGCGAGCAGCGTGATGATCTGCGTCGGCCCCTGCAGGCGCGAAAAGGCGATGACAAAACTCAGCAAATAAAGCCCCAGCGGCAACACCCAGAGCAGCGGCATCGCGACGATGTCGGTGGTAAGGTGCGTAGTCGTTGACAGCATCAGCCCGGACGGCACCGCGGCAATGAGCAGCCAGTGAAGCTGGCGCCGCAACGTCGGGCGCGGCTCGGCGGTTTCCGCTGTGGCGTGGCTTTCGGCGGCGCCGTGCCAGCGCGCCGCCGCCGCCCCGGCCACGAGCAGCACGAGCAGCGCATAGCCGCCAGTCCAGCCCCAGCTTTGCACCGCGAGCGGCATATTGGGTTCGACGAGCGCGGGGTAGCTGATGAGCCCCCCAAAACTGCCGAGGTTTGACGCGGCATAAAGATAATAGGGATCGCCGGCTTGGGGATCGGCGGCGAACCAGCGCTGCATCAGCGGCGCCTGCGCCGACACAACAAAGAACACTGGCCCGATCGACGCGAAGAGCAGGAGCGGCACCCACAGCGCCTCCTGCCCGGGCCCCGGCGGCGCGATCGCGGCGATACCGATCGGCAGCCAGAGCGCCGCGATGAGGAAAAGCGCGAGGTGGATGATCGCCTGCCGCCGCACAGTGAAGCGCCCGAGCCAATGCGCATAGGCATAACCGCCGAGCAGCAGCGCCTGGTAGACGAGCATGGCGCTGTTCCACACGGCGGGCGCCCCGCCAAGCTTGGGCAGCACCATCCGCGCGACCATCGGCTGGACAAGGAACAGCAGGAAACTGCCGACGAGGATCGTCAGCACGAACAGCCAGCGCCGCGGCGATGCGGTGTCGGTCACGAAATCAGGCGCCGAGCAGCCGCGCGGCGTGGAGCGCATGATAGCTGAGCACACCCGACGCCCCCGCGCGGCGGAAGGCGAGCAAGGTTTCGAGGACCAGTGCATCGCGCTCGCCCGCACCCGCCGCGGCGGCAGCCTCGATCATCGCATATTCGCCCGACACCTGATAGGCGTAGACGGGCGCTGCGAAATTGTGCTTCACCGCACGCACGATGTCGAGATAGGGCAGGCCGGGCTTGACCATCACGCTGTCGGCGCCCTCGGCCAGATCCTGCGCGACCTCGCGCAAGGCTTCCTCGCTGTTCGCCGGGTCCATCTGATAGGTCTTCTTGTCGCCCTTCAAGAGCCCGCGCGAGCCCACCGCGTCGCGGAACGGTCCGTAGAAGGCCGAGGCATATTTGGCGGCGTAGCTCATGATCTGGACATGACCGAAGCCTTCGCTCTCAAGCGCGGCACGGATCGCGCCGATCCGGCCGTCCATCATGTCCGAGGGCGCGATGATGTCGGCGCCTGCGCGCGCCTGATTGAGCGCCTGCCCGACGAGAACATCGACCGTTTCGTCGTTGAGGACATAGCCTGCATCGTCGATCAGCCCGTCCTGCCCGTGACTGGTATAGGGATCGAGCGCAACGTCGGTGAGGATGCCGATGTTGTCGCCGAGCGCATCCTTGATCGCCGCGGTCGCGCGGCACATGAGGCTATCGGGATTGAGCGCCTCGCTCCCGTCCTCGCTGCGCCGATCGGTCTGCGTATATGGAAAAAGCGCCAGGCACGGGATGCCTGCGGCGACCGCTTCCTTCGCGCGGTCGACGAGCCGGTCGACAGACCAGCGCGACACCCCCGGCAGGCTGGCGATCGGCTCCTCGGCACCCGACCCGTCGCAAACGAACAGCGGCCAGATGAGGTTCGCGGGCGACAGGTGCGTTTCGCGCACCATCGCACGGCTCCATGATGTGCGGCGAGTGCGGCGCAGGCGCAGGTCGGGAAAAGCGGCGTGGGTCATGCCGGGTGCATAGCGGCGCGGCGGCGCAGGGCAAATGGATATTGGGAGATTCCGAAGCCCGCACATTCCGTTCGCATCGAGCGAAGTCGAGATGCCCCTCGATCTGGCGCAGGCCGGAGGGTGTCTCGACTTCGCTCGACACGAGCGGTTTAGAGGTCGATCGGCGGCAGGTTAGAGCCCGCCGCCCGCCCGCTTCGACGCCACATCGGCGAGGCTGCCGAGTTTCGGTCCTTCGATCTGCTTCGGCGCGATCGGCGCCAGCGCGGCGCCCGGCGCGATCGCGGTGAGTTCGCGGATGCGCGCACGGAAGGCGTTGAGCTCGCGACCCTCAAGCAATGCGCGCGTCACGAAGGTCACCGACGACGGATTGACCGCGCGGCCGTTGCGATACAGCTCGTAATGAAGGTGCGGGCCGGTCGACAGCCCGGTCGAGCCGATATAGCCGATCACCTGGCCGCGATTGACGCGCTGGCCCGATCGCACCGCAATCCGGCTCATATGGCCATAACCGGTCCCGAGGCCGTTGCCGTGATTCAGCCGGACATAATTGCCATAACCGCCCTTGCGCCCCGCCATCGACACAACGCCGTCGGTGACGGCATAGATGGGCGCGCCATAACCGCCGCCGAAATCGATGCCGCTGTGCATCCGTTTGTAGCCGAGGATCGGGTGACGGCGCATCCCGAAGGTCGAGGTGATGCGCCCGTTGGCGGGCCGTGCCATGCCGCCGCGCTGCTGCCCGACGCCCGACGCCTCGAACCATTGGCTGCGCCCGCCTGCATTCCATTCAAGCATCGACAGTTTGGGCTTTCCATCGCGGACGAGGCCCGCATAAAGCAGCTTGCCGGTTTCGCTCTCGCCCGTTTCGGCGCGGCGATGCTCGACGATGATGTCATATTCGTCGCCCGCCCGAATGCCGCTGCCGATCGAAACCTGCTGGCCGATGACGCGCAGATAGGATTGGATCGCCTGCGGCGGTGCCCCGGCAGCGCGCGCCGAGCGGTAGAGGCTGTCGCCAACCCGCCCGCGAATGCGCAGCGGCGTCGCATCGACCGCGATCGGGATGCGGCGAAGGACGAGCTGGCCGCCGACGCGCTCCATTTCGATCCGCAGGTCGAAGCGCGCGCGCATCGCCAGCGCATCGACCGGGCGCGGCATGGTGCGCGCCGCGCGGCGGCCGAGGATCAGGTCGATCCGCGTTCCCGGCGCAATGTCGGTGAGCGGCACCGCGCCCGACACCTTGTCGGCAATCGCCTGCGCCTCGCTACTGCCCACGCCCGAGCGTTCGAGCAGCCGCGCAAAACTGTCGCCGCGGCCCAGCGTGGCGGTGAGCTCGATCTGCGGGCGTTCGGGCGTCTGGTTGAGCGGGCGAACCGCGTCGGTCGCCGCCATATGCCGCCCGGTGTCGCCGCCGAAGGCCAGCGGCACAATCATCTGGCCGCGCGCTTCGTTGAAATCGGCCGCGTCGAGCGCGGGGGTGGTCGTGACCGTCAGCGGCCGGACGCCCGGAAAGGTTGCGATCGCGGTCCCGCACAACAGCGTGAGCGTGGCGAGCCCGCGCCACCATTCGGCCGATCCGATGTTGCTGCCAAGGTCGGGGACGAGGTCTAGCTGCGCAAGCCGCTCGCGCCAACCCAGCCGATCGGCCGAATCGGGGCCTGTGCGCCGCAGCGGGATCGCTTGCGACATCGTGAGGGCGGCAGCATTACCGGACATCCCCGCGATGGGTTCGTGACGCTGGAACAAATTGCAATCCCCGCCCGGCAGCCTCCCCGGCCGCCGCATGACATAATCGAAGCCTTGTCTGTAAAGAAAGGTCGTTAAAGTCAATTTAATGGGCTTTTCCGTGCTCCGCGTTGCGACGGGCCGGGGCGCGGGCGCGATATCACGCACGCCGCTACGGAAAAATGACGCGCCGCCCCATCGCCCGACGATCGTCTGTTGCGCCGCGCTCGCGGCCATGCCAGCTTGGGGCCAAGAAAATGACCTCCTCTTTCTCCCAGCCGGTCAAGGCTGTCCTTGGCCCCACCAATACCGGCAAAACCCATTTGGCGGTCGAGCGCCTGACCGCCCATGCCAGCGGCATGATCGGCTTTCCGCTGCGCTTGCTCGCGCGCGAAGTCTATGACCGCATCGTGGCGATCAAGGGCGCGCCCCAAGTCGCGTTGATCACCGGCGAGGAGCGGATCGTGCCGGCGCAGGCGCGCTACCTGCTCGGCACGATGGAAGCGCTCCCGGTGGAGCGCGACGTCGCCTTTGTGGGCATCGACGAGGCGCAGCTGGGTGCGGACCCCGAGCGCGGCCATGTCTTTACCGACCGCTTGCTGCGCGCCCGCGGGCGCGAGGAGACGATGATCCTGGGATCGGCGAGCATACGCGGGCTGGTCCGCGAGCTGGTGCCGGAGGCGGAGATCGTCACGCGGCCGCGCTTTTCGACGCTGAGCTATGCCGGATCGTCGAAGCTGTCGCGACTGCCCAAGCGATCGGCGATCGTCGCCTTCTCGGCCGAAGAGGTTTATGCGATTGCCGAGATGTTGCGCCGTTTTTCGGGCGGCGCCGCGGTCGTGATGGGCGCGCTCAGCCCCCGGACCCGCAACGCGCAGGTCGCGATGTTCGAGGCGGGCGAGGTCGATTATCTCGTCGCTACCGACGCTATCGGCATGGGGCTCAACCTCGACGTCAAGCATGTCGCCTTTGCCTCCTTGCAAAAGTTCGACGGCCGCCGCCTCCGCCGCCTGACGATCGCCGAAATGGCGCAGATCGCCGGCCGCGCAGGGCGCCACCAGCAGGATGGCAGCTTCGGCACCGTCGGCCTCCCGCAAGGCGGATTCACACCAGAGGAAATCGCGGCGATCGAGGGACATCATTTCCCGCCGGTCGCGAACCTGTTCTGGCGCGAGCCCAACCCGCGCTTCGGCTCGCTCGACCAGCTGCTCGCCGATCTGGCGCAGCCCCCGACGCTGCCGGGGCTGCGCCCGGCGCCCGAGGCGGTCGATATTGCCGTGCTCAAGCATCTGGCCGGCGATATGGAAGTGCGCGCGCGCGGCAGCGATTTCGACGCGGTCCAGCGGCTTTGGGACGTGTGCGGCCTCCCCGATTTTGAGCAATTGGGCGCCGAACACCACAGCCGTACCGTGTTCAAGCTGTGGCAATGGCGCACGAGCGGCGACGGGATGATCGACCCCGACTGGTTCGCGCGGCGGCTGGCGCGCCTCGACGATGTCGAGGGCGACATCGACCAGCTCGCGAGCCGCATTGCGGCCGTCCGGACGCTCTGCTTCATCGCGCAGCGCGGCGACTGGATCGCGGGCGGCGCGGGCTGGGCCGAGCGGACGCAGGCGCTCGAAGCGCGGCTGTCCGATGCGCTGCACGCCGCGCTGGCGCAGCGCTTCGTCGACCGGCGGCTCGCACTGCTGCTCCGCGACGCGGGGCAACGCGGCAACAGCCTGCCCGTCGCGGTCGGAGCCGACGGTACCGTCGCGGTCGATGGTGAATCGATCGGCACGCTCAAAGGCTTCCAGTTTAAGGTCGATCCCGTGGCCAAGGCCAGCGACCACCGGATGCTGCTTGCCGCGGCCGAAAAACATCTGCGCACCGAACTGGCACGCCGCGCCGCCGCATTGGCCGACAGCGACGACAGCGCGCTGTCGCTCGTCGCCGAGCCAGGGGGCGCGCCGCGTCTCGCCTGGCACGGCCAAGTCATCGCCGCACTCGCGCGCGGGCCCACGCTTGTGCAGCCGGCGATCCAGCTCGATCCCTCGCTGCGCCGCCTCGAACCCCATCAGGTGCAGGCGATCGCCGACCGGCTGCACCGCTTTGTCGCCAGCCAGCTTACGCGTCATGCCGCGCCGCTTGCCGCCATGGGCGAAGCGGCAGGCGACCTGTTCACCCCGCCGCGTGTCCGGGCGCTGCTCGCGGCGCTCACCGACAACAGCGGCACGATCGGGCGCGCGGTGGTTGAGGATCAGCTGAATGCACTGGCCGCAGACGAACGGCCGCAACTGCGCAAGCTTGGCCTCACGATCGGCTCGCTCGACATTTTTCATCCGCAGCTCCTGAAACCCGAGGCGGTTCGCTGGCGCGCGGCGCTGATCGCCGCGCAGCAGGCGACGCCGGTCCCGGCGCTCCCCCCGCATGGCGCCGTGTTGCAAAAAACCGGCAGTCAGGCGGGGCTCACCACCGCGGGTTTTCGCCGCTGCGCATCGGGCTGGCTGCGGATCGACATGGCCGAAAAGCTCGCACGGCAAGCCCACGCCGCGCGGATGCAGGCCGCGGCGCCGCCAACCGCGCCGATCACCGGCGGCGACGATCACCAGCATGACGAACCGGGCGACGAGGCGCACAGCCCGCCGCCCGCCGGTTTCGTGATTGACCCCGCGCTCGCCACCTCGCTGGGGCTCGACGAGGAAACGCGCCGCGCGCTGCTCGGCAGCTTCGGTTTCCGCAGCGTCGGCGAGCCGGCGCTGCACCGCTGGCGCTGGTCGGGGCTGCGCAAGGCCGCGGACAAGCGCCCGCGCCGCAAACAGCGGCGGAGCGGCGGCGGGGCGCCACTGAAGAGCGCCGTCAATGGCGAAGCGCGGCGCGCCCCGCCAAAACCGGCGAAAGCCAAACCCGCCAAGCCCCGGCCCGACGCCCCCCGCGCACCGCGGCGCGACCGCCCCGAACGGCGCGGCCCCTCGCCCAACAGCCCCTTCGCCGGCCTGGCCGCCTTGCTCGCCGACGCGCGCAAGGACTGACGCGCCGATGGCCAGCCCCGGCGCCGCAGGCAGTATCCGGCTCGACAAGCTGCTTTGGTTCCTGCGTTTTGCCCGCTCGCGCAGCATCGCGCAGGCAATGGTCGCGGCGGGGCATATCCGGCTCGACGGGCGCCGTGTCGCCCGCGCGTCGTGCGCGGTTCACGCCGGGGCGACGCTCGTGCTGCCATTGGGCGAACGGATCGAGGTAATCCGCCTCGTGTCGCTGCCGCTACGCCGCGGCCCGGCTCCCGAAGCACAGGCCTGCTACGTCCGCCTCTCCGCCACCGCCGGGCCATCGGCTATCGATGGCGATGGAAATGCTTTGCACGCCGACGGGCTCGATCGCGTTAACCAGTGAGAGTGATTCGCAACTGTCGCTTAGCGTTGACGCACCGCCGTCGCGCGGCATAGAGGCAGGCCAATATGACATTCTGACGGCCCGATCGCCGTCACTTTAGGGAGCCGGAAACCCATGACCTATGTCGTCACCGATGCCTGCGTGCGGTGCAAATATATGGATTGTGTCGAGGTATGCCCCGTCGACTGTTTCTATGAGGGCGAGAATATGCTCGTCATCAATCCGAACGAATGCATCGACTGCGGCGTGTGCGAACCCGAATGCCCGGCCGAAGCGATCCTGCCCGATACCGAAAGCGGCCTCGAGAAATGGCTGGAAGTGAACACCAAGTTCAGCGCCGAATGGCCGAACATCACGGTGAAGAAGGACAGCCCCGCCGACGCCGACGAATATAAGGGCGTCGAAGGCAAGTTTGAGAAGTTCTTCTCGCCCGAACCGGGCGAAGGCGACTGATCGCCGCGAGACGACACCATGCCGGGGCGGGACATCCCGCCCCTTTTTTTGCCCTCTTGAAACCACTCCGCTTGGCGCCGATGTAGGGTGCCGAAGGGGGAGCCCGCCGGTCCTCGGCCGGGTAACCCGATAATCGACAAGGACTCATTCGCATGATCGACCCGCTCGCCGCCCTTGTTCCCGTCGTCGTCGAACAGACGAGCCGCGGCGAACGCAGCTTCGACATCTTTTCGCGCCTGCTGCGCGAACGGATCGTCTTTGTGACGGGCGAGGTCGAAGACCAGATGGCGTCGCTGATCGTCGCCCAGCTCCTGTTCCTCGAATCGGAAAATCCGAAAAAGGACATCTATATGTATATCAACTCGCCGGGCGGTGTCGTCACGGCGGGCATGGCGATCCACGACACGATGCAATATATCCGCCCGCGCGTCGGGACGGTCTGCATCGGCCAGGCGGCATCGATGGGCAGCTTCCTGCTCGCCGCAGGCGAGCCCGGGATGCGCGTCGCGCTGACCAACGCGCGGGTCATGGTCCACCAGCCGTCGGGCGGCGCGCGCGGCATGGCGTCGGACATCGAAATCCAGGCCAAGGAAATCCTGCGCATCCGCAAGCGGATGAACGACCTTTATGTGAAATATACCGGCAGGTCGCTGAAAGAGATCGAAAAGGCGATGGACCGCGACACCTTCCTCGAAGCCGACGAGGCCAAGGAATTCGGCCTCGTCGATCATGTCTACGACCGCCGCCCCGGCCTGCCCGGCGACGATGCCGCGCGCGATGTGAGCGAAGGTCCGACACCCTAACACAACACCCTCGTCACCCCGGACTTGATCCGGGGTCCCGCTATTGAACATCGAGAAGCGGGACCCCGGATCAAGTCCGGGGTGACGAACAATAGTAACCCTGTTTGTTGACATCCGTTTGACGCGCTGGCGCCAAGCGGGACATTGATGCAATGTCACCCAATTGCCATATTGTAATTGGTTGGCCGGGGGCTAGGATAAGGATGGCAGCGCCCTTTTGGCGCGCGCCAAAGGATGATTTATGACGAAATTGAGCGGCTCGGACAGCAAGAGCACTCTTTACTGCTCCTTCTGCGGCAAGTCGCAGCACGAAGTCCGCAAGCTGATTGCCGGGCCGACCGTGTTCATCTGCGATGAATGCGTCGAGCTGTGCAACGACATCATCCGCGAAGAGATCAAGGGCGGAGTCGCCGCCCGCAAGGACGGGGCGGTGCCGACGCCGCTTGAAATCTGCCAGCATCTCGACGCCTATGTGATCGGCCAGAACAAGGCGAAGCGCGTCCTGTCGGTCGCGGTGCACAATCATTACAAGCGCCTCGCCAACTCGGGGCGCGGCGACGAGGTCGAACTCGCAAAGTCGAACATCCTGCTCGTCGGGCCGACCGGCAGCGGCAAGACCCTGCTCGCGCAGACGCTCGCGCGCTTCCTCGACGTGCCCTTCACCATGGCCGACGCGACGACGCTGACCGAGGCTGGCTATGTCGGCGAGGATGTCGAGAACATCATTCTGAAGCTGCTGCAGGCCAGCGACTATAATGTCGAAAAGGCGCAGCGCGGCATCGTCTACATCGACGAAATCGACAAGATCAGCCGCAAGGCCGAAAACCCGTCGATCACCCGCGACGTGTCGGGCGAAGGCGTGCAGCAGGCGCTGCTCAAGCTGATGGAAGGCACGACCGCGAGCGTTCCGCCGCAGGGCGGGCGCAAGCATCCGCAGCAGGAGTTTCTGCAGGTCGACACGACCAACATCCTGTTCATCGCGGGCGGCGCCTTTGCCGGTCTCGAAAAGATCATCGGCGACCGCCTGCAGGGCAAGTCGATCGGTTTCGGCGCGCATGTCGCCGGGCCGGATGAACGCCGCGCGGGCGAGGTGCTGAAGAATATCGAGCCCGAGGATCTGCTGAAATTCGGGCTGATCCCCGAATTCGTCGGCCGCCTGCCGGTCATCGCGACGCTGGAAGATCTCGACATCGATGCGCTCGTCAAGATTTTGGGCGAGCCCAAGAATGCGCTGGTCAAACAATATAAGAAGCTGTTCGACCTGGAGGAGGTCGCGCTGACTTTCACCGACGACGCGCTGGTCGCGGTCGCCAAAAAGGCGATCGAACGCAAGACGGGCGCGCGCGGGCTACGCTCGATCGTCGAGGCAATCCTGCTCGACACGATGTTCGACCTGCCCGACCTGACCGACGTCGTCGAGATTGTCGTCGACAAGGATGTCGTCGAGGGCCGCAAGGACCCCGTACGCGTTTACGCTGACAAGGCGAAGGAAGCGGCGGGCGACGCCGCCTGATCCGAGTCGCGCGCGAGCGCCGCGCGCGACTTTTATGTTGCATTGCAGCAACAGTTGCCGCCAAAAACGCATTCACGCCTGTGGATAAGATCGGGCGCGCCACGAAAATCAGCGGTTTTTTGATCCGCGCGCGCCGCGCACGCGCCGCGCCGCTTGCACTGTCACAATTGCTGTCACAATCGTGCCACATGCGGGCTTCAGGGGCGCTCGCAGGTCTTGGCGCGCCCCGATTGCGCGCCTGCCGATCGCATCAATAGGGGACATCCTGATATGAAACTTCGTTATTCGGTCGCCGCTAGCCTGATGGCTATCAGCGTCGCCACCGTCGTCGCCGCGCCCGCGCAGGCGCAGCAGATCACCACCGGCATTCAGGGTCAGGTGAATGACGACAGCGGCGCCGCGATCGGCGGAGCGACGGTCATCATTACCGACACCCGCACCGGCGCCGCGCGCACGATCACGACCGGCCCCGACGGCCGTTTCTCGACCACCGGCCTCACCACCGGCGGCCCCTACACCGTCAGCGTCAACGCCGACAGCTATGAAGGCCAGTCGCTTCAGAATATCTACACCACGCTGCAGGGCAGCACCGACCTCACCTTTTCGCTCACCTCGGGCGGCGGGGAAATCGTCGTCACCGGCAGCCGCGTCCGCGTGACGCAGCTCGAAGTCGGCCCGGGCACCAGCTTCACCACCGAAGTCCTCGAAAGCGCGCCGTCGTTTAACCGCGACGTCCGCGACATCATCCGCCTCGACCCGCGCGTCAGCCTCGACCGCGACGACGGCGGCTCGGGCCAGGACCGCATCTCCTGCCTGGGCGGCAACGACCGCGGCAACGCGTTCACCGTCGACGGCATCAGCCAGGGCGACATCTACGGCCTCAACGACACCGGCTTCTCGTCGCGCAGCTCGACGCCGATCCCCTATGACGCGGTGCGCGAAACGCAGGTGCAGTTCGCGCCATTCGACGTCGATTACGGCGCCTTCACGGGCTGCGCGATTAACGTCGTGACCAAATCGGGCAGCAACGACTACCGCTTTGGCGGCTTCTTCGAATATTCGGACAACGGCCTGCGGGGTAACAGCGTCGCGGGCGAGCCGGTCGCGCCGATCGAGGCCGAAAAGCGCTGGGGGGTTTGGGCCGGCGGCCCGATCATCAAGGACCGCCTCTTCTTCTTCGGCGCCTATGAGCATCAGGAAGCTGGCGAAGCATGGGATTTCGGCCCCGCAGGTGCCGGCTATCCGAACGAGCTGTCGGGCGTTTCCGTCGAGGACTTCAACGAGATTTCCGACGTTCTCAGCAACGTCTACGGAATCGAAACGGGCCCGCTGGTTCGCAGCCGTCCGTTCGAAAACGACCGCTATTTCGGGCGCCTCGACTGGCAGGTCAACGACGATCATCGCCTCGAACTGACCTATCAGCGGCTGGAAGAAGGGTCGACCCGGGCCGACGATTTCAGCACGGCCGCGGCCAATCCGCGCGTTACCGGCGAGAATACTTTTTACGTCAGCGGCACCAAATCCGATTATTATTCGGCGCGCCTTTATTCGCAATGGTCGGACGAACTGTCGACCGAAATCCGCTATTCGCGGTCGAAGATCACCGACCGTCAGGATCCGATCGGCGGCGGCGAGGCGCAATCCGACAATCCGATTCCGCGCATCATCGTGGGTATCACCAACGGAACCGGCGCGACTGCGACGTATGGACAAGTTCTTGCGGGCCCCGGTTTTTCGCGCGCCGCGAACGACCTGCGCACGACCGTCGATGCCTTCCGCGCGGTGGCAAAGCTGGACAAGGGCGCGCATCAGCTCAAGGCCGGGTTCGAAATGAACCAGGCCGACATTTTCAACCTGTTCGTCCAGAACGCGACGGGCACGCTCTATTTCGAAAATATCGATGATCTTCGCGAAGGCCTCTTGTCGGGCGGCGCCTTAACCAATCCGACTGCACAGCAGCTAGCGCAAGGCTCTGCGGTGGGCGCCGAAGGCAACTTCACCGCAACCGGCATCGTCACCGACGCGGCGGCAGCGTTCAAGCGCACCGCCTATTCGGTTTTTGCGCAGGATGACTGGGAAATATCGGACCGCCTGAACGCCGTCATCGGTGTCCGGGCGGACTGGTACGACGGCGGGCGCCCCGCGCTGAATTCGGTATTCGTCGATCGCTACGGCATCCCGAACAACACGAGCTTTAGCAATCTGGCTCCGATCGTCATGCCGCGCGTCGCGATGACCTATGATATGGACGATTTTGCGGTATTTGCCCGGCCGAAGCTGACCGCCGGTGTCGGCATCTTCTCGGGCGGCGATCCGCTGGTGTGGTTCGGCAACGCCTTCCAGAACGACGGCCGGGGTTTCGCTACAGGCACGACCAGCGACGCCCAATGCGCAGCGCTCAAGGACGCCAATGGCCAGATCGACGTCATTACCGGCGGCCAGTTTACCGGGGTTCCGGGCTGCTTCCAGCAGTCGGCGTCGGACAGCGCCGCGCGCGGTCTCGGCGATACCCAGTCGATCAGCCCCGACATCAAGATGCCGTCGGTGCTGCGCGCCAATATCGGTTTCTCGGCGGGCCTCGACTTTACCGACTCAGGGTTTTTCAGCGGCTGGAACGTCAATCTCGACTATATCTACAGCAAATATCGCGATCCGTTCACGATCGTCGATCTGTCGCAAACCCCTGCGGTCGCCAGCTGGGTCAGAGGAGCCGCGGGTCCGGCGATCGGCCTCAATGGCTATACGATCGACGGACGTCCGATCTATCTGGCAATTGATCCGAACGTCGCGGGGTGTACGGCGGAGCTGGTCGATCTCAACCCAGCTCCCGTTTACCAGAACGTCAACGCGGTCTGCTTCAACACCGGCCGTGATGACGAACTGCAACTCGCCAACGGTCCCGGCTTCCGCAGCCATATCGCGTCGTTCATCCTGTCGAAGACCTTCGAAGGCGGGCTGTTCACGGAAAATGGCAATGTCGATTTCAACATCGGTTACAGCTACACCGATGCGCAGGATCGCCGGAACATGTACAACTCGACGGCGGGTTCGAACTACGACCTGACCGCCGCGTTCGACCGTCAGAATCCCGCCGCATCGCGGGGCTTCTACAGCAGCAAGCACAATATCTCGACGCGCCTCGCTTTCCGCGAAGAATTCTTCAACGATCTGTCGACGCGCTTCGCGATCAGCTTCATCGCCAGGTCGGGCCGTCCCTACAGCCTGACCTTCACCGGCGGCGGCGTCTTCAACGACAGCGCTTCGGGCTTCGAGAACGCCTTGGCTTATCTGCCGACCGGCCTCAGCGATCCCAACGTCTCGCCGGAGTCGACGATTTCGGCGGCAGACATGCAATCGCTCGTTGATTACATCAACGGCACTGGCTGCGCGAAGAAGTATATCGGCTCCTCGGTGCCGCGGAACACCTGCTCCAACGACTGGTATTTCGACATGGACCTGTCCTTCTCGCAGGAAATTCCGGGGCCGGGCCGCCTGTTCGGCCGCAACGACAAGCTGAAGCTTTACGCGACGATGGACAATTTCCTGAACTTCCTCGACAACGACTGGAACGTTCAGCGCCGCCGTGATTTTGCGGGTCGCCAGGATATCGCCACCGTCAGCCGTGTCGATGCGCAAGGCCGCTACGTCTTCACGGCCTTCAACAGCGGCATCGCCGCGGACAATGCGATCAACACCAGCTCGTCGGTGTGGCGCCTGAAGGTTGGCGTTTCCTACGAATTCTGATCGTAGAACGACGGACATGAAACAGGGCGCGGGAGGAAACTCCCGCGCCCTTTTTTAGCGAGCGGGGGCGCGGTCGTGTTTGCGGACGGTCACCAAAAAAACGCTGTCCTACATTCCCCGGCTGTGCCAGCCTTCGTCTCTGCTCTTTCAACATGTCGATAACTGCGGTCGCTATCCGTGTCGTATAGGTGTGGGAGCCGGGCACCCCCCCCCCGCCCAGCACAACACATCGCCAGTCACGCAAGGCTGACCTTTACTGACCTTTGGGCGGATTGGGCGGCCCCTTCGCTGCGATCACCGCCGCGCCGCAAAAAAATCCCTGAGCAGCGCCGCTGCCTCATCGTCGCCGATGCCGTCGTAAACCTCGGGCCGATGATGCACCGTCGGCTGCGCGAACAGGCGCGGGCCGTGCGCCACCGCGCCGCCCTTGGGATCGTCGGCGCCATAATAGAGCCGCGCGATTCGCGCGTGGGCGATCGCGCCGGCGCACATCGCGCACGGCTCAAGGGTTACGTACAAATCGCAGCCGTCGAGCCGCTCATTGCCAAGCCTTGCTGCCGCCATGCGAATCGCGACGATTTCGGCATGTGCGGTGGGATCGTGCGCTTCGCGCGGGCGATTATGTCCCTCGGCGACGATCGCGCCGTCCTTGACGATCACCGCGCCGACGGGCACTTCGCCCCATTCGGCGGCGATGCGGGCGAGGTCGAGCGCGCGGCACATCGGTTCGGGGAGCGAGAATTGCGGCATGACTTTCCCGCTAATCCCTTGACGAATCCCCTGCAAGCCGATAAGCGCGCGCCTTTCCCGGCACAACCGGTCCCTTCGGTGCTTTTGGCGCCAACCGGCACGCCGCCCAGATTTTGTAAGGAAGAAGACGATGTCGCGCATTTGCGAACTGACCGGCAAGGGCCGCCAGGTGGGCCACAATGTCAGCCACGCCAACAACAAAACCAAGCGCACCTTCCTGCCCAACCTGCAGAATGTGACGTTGCTGTCGGACGCGCTCGGCAAGGGCGTGAAGCTGCGCGTGTCGACGCACGGCCTGCGCTCGGTCGAGCACAACGGCGGCCTCGACAACTGGCTGCTGAAGGCCGGCGACGACCAGCTCTCGGCTAACGCCCGCAAGCTGAAGAAGGAAGTCACGAAGAAGCTGGCCGAAAAGGCCGCTTAATCGCTTCCCCTTCGCTGAAGCATGAAGGCCGCCGGGTTACCGCGCGGCCTTTTTGCTGTCTGCCGTGCGTTTCGGCGGCAGATCGACGAGTTCGAACTGCACCAGCAGGCTACGCTGCCAACGCTGGAAATTATCGTCGGAGACGAGCCAAAGATAGGTGCGGCCGTCCGCGACTTCGACGGCGGCGCCCTCGAAATTGTCGGCGAGCGCGCGCGGCACGACGCCGATCGTTTGCGACCGCAGCACGGCCCCCGTGCGGATGTCGGCGGGATCGGCAATCGCAATGGTCGAGGTGAATATCGGGCTCCAGCCGACGTGACGATGCACGAGCAGTATCCGACCGTCGGGCAGCAGCGCGGCATCGCTGACCGCACCTTTGCCTTCGCTGTCATAATAGAATTGCACGGGCGGAGGCGTAACTGCGCCGGGATCGCTCGCAAGCATCACCGCCCGATTCGATCGCGGATCGCGGCGCCCGCCCTCGGCAAAAATGACGACGCGCCCATCGGCCAGCCGTACCATGGCTTCGGGTCCCCGGCCTTTCGGCCAGTCGCGCATCACTGCGGGCGCAAAGCGCGCTTCGAGCCGGCTCATTGCTTCATCGAAGCGCCACAGCTGGTTGGTGCGCTCGAGCCCGACCCACAGCGATCCCGTATCTGGATCGACGAACAGCGATTCGGAATCGACCATCGGTTTGCGGTCGGGCCGCCCGTCGGGCACCGGCAAAGGTGCGATACGAACCAGCGCGAGCTCCCCCGATCGATCGAGCCTCATCCGCGTCGCATAACCATTGTCGCCCAGCAGCAGGACACCGTCGGGCCCGAGGCGCGCCACAGCGGAAAAGCCGCCGAATCGGCTGTGCGGACTCATCAGCTGCCAGCCGCGAACAAAACGCAGCGTGCCCGCCGACGCCGGGAGAACCTCAAGCGGCCGCGCGGACGCCTGCTGAACGAAATTATCTTTCGTATAGCGAACGGTCTGCATCGGCACGGGTCCGATGGCGAGAAAGATCAGGGCAGCGAGGACAATGCGGCGCATCGCGGCGGCGATAGGGCCATCGCACCCCGGCACGCAAGCTGAACGCCAGCCAACAATGATGTTCAGGCTTGGCTCAATGCGAATCGGGCAGAACCTCCTTCATCGATCACAGCCCCAAAGGGCCGACCGACGAAAGAAGGAGAACGACGATGAAAAAGATGGTGACCCTCTCGATCGCCGCCCTGATGTCCACCGCGACGCTGGGCCTGGCAACGCCTGCCGCGGCGCAGAACGGCTATTATGATCAGAACGGCTATTCGAGCTATTACAGCGGCTATGATCGCGGCGACCGCTATGATCGTCGCTATGACCGCCGTTACGATCGTCGTTACGACCGCCGCGACGCGCGCCGCGAGTACCGGTCGAACAACTATTATCGCCAGTGCGACAAGGGCACCGGTGGCACGATCATCGGCGCGATCGCGGGCGGCCTCGCCGGCCATGAAATCGCCGGCCGCGGCGACAAGACCGTCGGCACGATCATCGGCGGCGCCGTCGGCGCAATCGCGGGCCGCGCGATCGACAAGGGGAATGACGGCTGCCGTTAAGAGGCAGTCCCGACCCCCAATAATTTCCTCTTCCTCCTTTGCCCCGTCCGGCCATGCGCCGGGCGGGGTTTTCCTTGTCCGGATCACCACAAGAGGAGATGCTTGCCATCGTGACGGGGGGCGCCTAGGTTCGGCGCCAAGTGCACGTCCGCGGTTCTGCGGGCGCGTGAGCAGAACAGGTTATACTAGCCATGCGGCAAATGGCAGCGCCATCTGGGCGACCGCCGCGGCCCGGCCCGGCGGCAAAAGGACGAAACAAGGCGAGCGCTCCCCGGCGACCGGTTCCTATCGTGCGGCCGCGCAGCTATGGCGCGATCGACCTTGGCACCAACAATTGCCGCTTGCTCATCGCGCGACCGCAGGACGGCGAGCTGGTCGTCATCGACGCCTTTTCGCGCATCGTCCGCCTCGGCGAGGGATTGCACAGTAGCGGGCGGATCAGCGAGGCGGCGATGGACCGCACCGTCGCGGCGCTTTCGATCTGCGCCGACAAACTGCGCCGCCGCCATGTCTCGCTGTCGCGCGCGGTCGCGACCGAAGCCTGTCGCCGCGCGACCAACGGCGCCGAACTCGCCGAGCGCGTCCGCCGCGAAACCGGCATCGTCCTCGACATCATATCGGCCGCCGAGGAGGCCCGACTCGCTGTGCTTGGTTGCCACAATCTGATGGAACCCGGCGACGGCCCGGCGCTGATCTTCGACATCGGCGGCGGTTCGACCGAGCTGATGCGCGTCGATGTGTCGGACCATGACGTCCAGATCCACGACTGGATCAGCGTGCCGTGGGGCGTCGTCTCGCTCACCGAACATGCGCCGCTGCCCGACGACAGTCTGGAGGGACGCCAGGTCGCCTATGCCCATATGCGTGACGTGACGCGTCAGGCCTTTGCCGCCTTTGCCGATCGCGCCGGGGTTTTTGCGGGCCAGCCGCTGCGCCTGCTCGGAACGAGCGGCACGGTGACGACGCTCGCCAGCGTGTTCCTGAACCTGCCGCGATATGATCGCCGCGCGGTCGACGGGCTGGTCGTCCCAAGTGACGCAATGCGCGAGATCAGCCGCCGCCTCGCCGCCGCGAGCATCGCCGACCGCGCCGAGATCGCGTGCATCGGCCGCGAGCGCGCCGATCTTGTGGTCGCGGGCTGCGCGATCCTGGAAAGCATCATCGACCTGTGGCCCGCGGTGCGCGTCGGCGTCGCCGACCGCGGTATCCGCGAAGGCATCTTGCGCACGCTGGCGATGCAGGGCCGCGACATCCCCGTCACCCGCCGTGAATATCGCAAATGAGCGGCAGCGGCGGAAAGGGCGGCGGGCGCCGCGGCCTGCATGTGCGCGTCAAGACCGCGAAAAAGCGTAGCGTGTCCTCGACGCGCTGGCTGCAACGGCAATTGAACGACCCCTATGTCCGCCGCGCGCAGGCTGAAGGCTATCGCTCGCGCGCCGCTTACAAGCTGATCGAGCTCGACGAAAAATTCGGTCTCATCAAGAAAGCCCGTGCGGTCGTCGATCTGGGCATCACCCCCGGCGGCTGGTCGCAGGTGGTGCGCAAGGCAAATCCCCGCGCGCGCGTCACCGGAATCGACCTTTTGCCGTGCGAACCGATCGAGGGTGTCGAAATCCTCGAAATGGATTTCATGGACGATGCCGCCCCCGATGCCTTGATCGCGGCGCTCGGCAGCGCCCCCGACCTTGTCATTTCGGATATGGCCGCGAACACCGTCGGGCATCCGCAGACCGACCATCTGCGCACGATCGGCCTTGCCGAAACTGCGGCCGATTTCGCGGTGCAGAACCTGCTTCCCGGCGGCGCTTTTGTCGCCAAGGTATTTGCCGGCGGCGCCGATCGCGAATTGCTGACGCTGCTCAAGCGGCACTTCGCGACGGTCAAGCACGCCAAGCCGCCGGCAAGCCGCAAAGGGTCGCCCGAACTTTATGTAATCGCACAGGGTTTCAAGGGGCGCGGCGATGCGGCATAACCCCCTGTAGCCATGTGATCGAACGGAATCGGGCCGGGGAGGCAAGCGAATGATCAAGTCGAGGCAGCCGGTCGCACTGATGACACTCGCGGCGCTGATGCTTACATCGTGCGGCGGTGGCGGCGATTCGAGCCTCGGCGGTCCGGTCACCGTCACGCCGACACCCTCGCCTACCCCAACACCGACGTGCGCGCTCGCTTCGCGCCAGAGCTTTGCGAAGGCGGTGATCGACGAATGGTATCTGTTCCCTGGCGACGTCGCGACGGGGGTCAATCCCGCAAGCTTCAGCAACGTCCAATCCTATATCGACGCGCTCGTTGCACCGGCGCGCGCGCTGAACAAGGATCGCTTCTTCACCTACATCACCTCGATCGCCGAAGAGAATGCCTTTTTCTCCAGCGGATCGAGCGCGGGGTTCGGCATTCGCCTCGTCTATGATGCTATCGGTCAGCAGCTGCTGATCGCCGAGGCATATGAAAGCGCGCCCGCCTTTGCCGCGGGGATCGATCGCGGGACGACGATCGTCGCGATCGGCACGACGGCGGGCAATTTGCGCAGCGTTGCAAGCATCGTGGCGGCCGAAGGCACGGCCGGGATTACCAACGCGCTCGGCCCCAACGACCCCGGCGTCACGCGCGTGCTGCGCATCACCGATGCCACCGGGACTCGCGACGTGACGGTTACCAAGGCCGATTATGCACTCGATCCCGTGTCCGACCGTTATGGCGCCAAGATCATCAGCGAGGGCGGGCGCAATTACGGTTATCTCAACCTGCGCACCTTCATCAGCTCGGCCGACAATCAGCTGCGTGCCGCCTTTGCCGATTTCCGCGCGCAGGGCGTTACCGACATCATCATCGATTTTCGCTATAACGGCGGCGGCCTTATCTCGACCGCCAATCTGATGGGCGATCTGATGGGCACCGGACGGAGCGGCCAAATTTTCTCGCAAACCGTGTTCCGCGCCAGCAAGGCAGCGGAGAATGACGAGCATCGCTTCAACCCGGGCAGCCAGTCGATCGCGCCGACGCGCATCGCCTTTATCGGCACCGATTCGACCGCATCGGCGAGCGAATTGGTCATCAATTCGATGCTGCCGTATCTCGGGGCCAACATGACGCTCGTCGGCAGCAACACATATGGCAAGCCGGTCGGCCAGATCGCGGTCGACCGCACCGAGTGTGACGACCGGATGCGTGTCGTCGCCTTTGCGACCGGCAATTCGGCGGGCCAGAGCGATTATTATGACGGACTGGGACCGAAAATCGCAAACAGTTGCGCCGCGGCCGACGATCTCACTTTCCCTCTCGGCGATCCGCGCGAGGCATCGATCCGCACCGCGATCGACTTTTTAGCGGGTAACGCCTGCACGACGCGTATCGCCGAAGCGAGCGTCGGCGCAGCAGCGCGGAGCAGCAGCGCCGTGGCCCGCGCCACGCCCGAGATGCTCGTCCCCGACCGGCCGAGCGCGGCGCAGCGCGAACTGCCCGGGCTGTTCTGACCGCAAGGTCCGGAGGAGGCAGCGCATGGCCGCGCTGATGCTGCAAGGCACCGGCTCCGACGTCGGCAAGTCGGTGCTCGTCGCCGGGCTCTGCCGCGCGCTCGCCAACCGCGGGCTCCGCGTTCGTCCGTTCAAGCCGCAGAATATGTCGAACAATGCCGCGGTCACCATCGACGGCGGCGAGATCGGCCGCGCGCAGGCGCTGCAAGCGCTCGCCTGCCGCGTCCCGCCGCACAGCGACATGAACCCGGTGCTCCTGAAGCCGCAAGCCGATCGCACCTCGCAGCTGATTGTCCACGGCCGTGTGCGCGGCACCTTGGGCAGCGGCAATTTTCGCGAGGGGCGCGGCGCGCTGCTGACCGAAGTGCTCGAAAGTTACGGCCGGCTGCGCAGCCAATGTGACATCGTCCTTGTCGAAGGCGCGGGATCGCCGGCCGAAATCAACCTGCGCGCGGGCGACATCGCCAACATGGGTTTTGCCCGCGCGGCCGATGTCCCCGTCGTGCTGTTGGGTGACATCGACCGCGGCGGGGTGATCGCGGCGATCGTCGGCACGCGCGCGGTGATCGCCCCCGAAGATGCCGCGATGATCCGCGGCTTTATCATCAACAAGTTCCGCGGCGACCCGACGCTGTTCGACGATGGCTATCGCGCGATTGCGGAGCGCACCGGCTGGCCGGGATTGGGGGTGGTCCCCTGGCTTTCCGCGGCGGCGCGCCTGCCGAGCGAAGATGCCGTGATCCTCGAACGCCGCGCCGACGCGCGCGAGGGCCGCCGGATCGTCGCCTGCCCGATCCTGCCGCGCATCGCCAATTTCGACGACCTCGACCCGCTGAAGCAGGAACCCGGCGTCGAGCTGGTGATGGTGCCGCCGGGGCAGCCGATTCCCGCCGAGACGGCGATCATCGTCCTGCCCGGATCGAAGGCGACGATCGCCGACCTTGCGGCGATCCGCCGCGAAGGCTGGGACATCGACATTCTGGCGCATCACCGCCGCGGCGGGCTGATCCTAGGCCTGTGCGGCGGCTATCAGATGCTGGGCAAGCGGATCGCCGATCCGCTGGGCGTGGAGGGCGCGCCGTCCGAGGCCGCGGGGCTCGGCCTGCTCGACGTGACCACACGGCTGGCCCCCGCCAAGACATTGCGCGAGGTGGCCGGGACCGCGTGGGGCGGCCCGGTCGCAGGTTACGAGATGCATATGGGCGAAACCGCCGGCCCCGATACCGTACGACCCTTCGCGCTGTTGGAGGGCGGCAGGACCGAAGGGGCAATGAACGCCGCGGGCAATGTCACGGGCACCTACCTGCACGGCCTGCTGGCGTCGCCGGACCTGCGCGGGGCGCTGCTCGCAAGGATCGGCGTCGCGGGCAGCGGGCGCGACCACGCCGCCGATGTCGACGCCGCGCTCGATGCGATCGCCGCCGAGCTGGCGGCGCATATCGACATCGACGGGCTGCTGCGGATCGCCGCGCAGGCCGCGTAGCCGGGCCGTCAGTCGCGATGCTGCGCAAAACATGGTGAAGACACTGTTTACCATCACCATGAAGCCTATCCTCACCCCGCTGCGGCAAATGGGGCAGCATGCTCCGTCATGCCTCTCCAGCCCGCACCGCGCGGTGTACGCTCCCGCTGATCGCGGTAGCAGCGATTCTCGCGCCCGCAGCGGCAGAGGCATCGACCAAGCTGGACAATGTCAAAGCGGCAGAGCTTGGCAAGGTCGCTTGCCAGGCTGCGGCGACGCCGACCGCGGGAACGCTGTCGCAGCGCATTTTGGGTGGGGCGCCAAGCGCGCTCGATCGCATCCGGATGCAGCAACAGGGTGCATCCGTGCCTTCGCCCGCCAGCGTCGCCGTGGTCGCGGCGCGCGCGCCGCTCGAACCCGCGAGCCGCACGCCGGTTTCGTTTGCGCTTTCCGGCCCGGCCGATTGCAGCGGCGCGCGCGCTTTGCCGGGCACCGCCGCCGAACAGGATGCCGACTCCGAACTCGGCACGCGCGCCATTCGCGTGAAACGCACGCGTTTCGACGATCGCTGGGACCGCGTTCGCCGCGCCGCGCCCGCCGCGCTGATGCAGCGCAAGCTCGATAGCGCCGGTGCCGCGCGCGGCCTGGACGAGCGCGACCTGCTCGCGCGCGTCAACCAGTGGGTCAACCGCGAGATCGCTTATGTCGGCGACGACCGCAATTACCGCCGCCGCGATTTCTGGGCGACCGCCGAGCAGACAATCGCACGCGGCAGCGGCGACTGCGAGGATTTCGCGATATTGAAGATGCAGATGCTGCGCGCCGCAGGGGTCGACGCCGAACGCATGAAACTGGTGCTGCTTCGCGATCTTGCCGCGAACGCCGACCATGCCTTCCTGCTCGTCGACACCGACGGCGGCAAGCTGGTGCTCGATAATGTGACGGACCGCCTCTATGACGGCAGCCGCGCGCAGGCCGTACGCCCGGTGCTGTCGTTCAGCGCCGACCGGCGCTGGGTTCATGCCTATCGCACCGCGGCCGCGGCGCCCGACGCCCGCGTCGTCCCGGCCTCGCGCAAGACCGTCACGCTGGCCTTCAACGATCAGCGTTCGGTCAAGGCCGTCCCGCTGACCTTCAAGACCGGTTTCAACAGGTAACTCAGCACCGATTTTTTGCCGGTCAGAATTTCGACATCGCAAAGCATTCCGGGCGTGATCGGCAAGCGGCGGCCGTTCGATTCGAGATAGCTGTTCGTCGTTTCGACGACGACCGTGAAATAGGCCTGCCGTTCGACCTCGTCATAGATGCTGTCGGCCGACACGCGCACCACCTTGCCCTTCAGCCCGCCATAGATCGAGAAATCATAGGCGGTGACTTTGACGTTCGCGGGGTCGCCGACCTTGATGAAGGCGATGTCGCGCGGCGTGACGCGCGTTTCGATCAGCAATTTGTCGCCCAGCGGCACGATCTGCATGATCTGTTCGCCCGCATTGACGAAACCGCCGAGCGTGTTGACGAGCAGGTCGTTGACCACGCCGCGCGCGGGCGAGCGGATTTCCGAGCGCGCCAGCCGCCCCTGCGCGCCGCGGATCGTTTCTTCGTTAACCGCCATCTTTGTCGTGAGTTGACTGCGCTCGTTGAGCGCCTCCTGCTGGAAGTCGAACCGCGCGCGCGACACCTCGGCGCTCGCCTCGCGGATCGCCGCCTGCGAGCGGGACATCGCCTGACGCGCGGCGGCGAGGCGGCCCTGAATATCGACGACCTCGCGCTGCGCGGTGAGCAGTTCGGTCTGTGGTACGACACCGCGCGCCGCGAGCGGTTCGAGCATCGCCACCTGTTCGCGCGCGAGCCGCAGGCTGCTTTCGAGCGACGATGCCGTCGCCTGTGCTTCGCCAAGATCGCGGCGGCGCTGTTCGACGCTGGCGGACAGCGCGGCGAGTTGGCTTTGCAGCGCCGACCGCCGCACATTGGCGAGCTGCGCTTCGTCCCCGCAATTGGCGCCAACGCAGCCCGCGCCGCTGCCGCCTTCGCCCGCCAGGCGTGCCGCGCGCTGCGCGAGCCGCTCATTTTCGGTTTCGAGCTGCCCCAGTTCGGACTGCGACGTCGTATTGTCGAGCCGCACGAGCAATTGGCCCTTCGCCACCGTCTGCCCCGACCGGACGAGGATTTCGCGAATCGTCGAGGGTTCGGCCGACTGGATGATCTGCACCCGCGACGACGGGATGACGCGCCCCTGCCCGCGCGAAACTTCATCGACGCGCGCGATGCTCGCCCACAGCAGGAACAGCACCAGGCCGGCGGCGGCGGCCACCATGATCTGTTCGCTGCCGCGCAGGCGCTGCCAGAATGTGACGATTCGCTTGATCATTGTCCGGGCACACCATCCGTCGCGGGCGCCGCACCTTGCTGGCTCGTCAGGCTGTCGAAACGCGACTTGCTGCGGGTCGGATCGGGGATACTCGGCACCCAGCCCTTCGTCACATCGATGCGGCCGCCGACGTCATTGTCGGCGCGATGGTCGGTCGGGTCGCGCGGCGGCGCGGCGGCGACGAGGGTGACAGCGTCGGCGGGCGCGGCCGCGCCCGCCGCGCCGCCCTGATAGAGCTGGCTGAACGCCGGTATCCATTCGGCGCCGGCATAGGCATCCGAAAAAGCCCCCGGCTTCCCCCACGAACCCGGCCAGCGATAGAAGATATGCGCGCCGATTTGGTCGATCTTGGTCAGCTTCGGCGCCCAGCGCGGCAGGACATAATTGGCGTGATAATGCGTTGCCATGCCGACGCTCGCCTCGACCCGCCCGGCAAGCGCTGCGCGCGCGATTTCGCCCGAACGACGCCACAGCGCGGGCACCGGCGCGCGCCGCATCGATCCGTCGCAGGCAAAGCTGAACTGACAGCCGGGGCGCGAACTGCCCTGATAGATGACGCCGCAAACCGTGTTGGGATAAGCGGGATGGCGCATCCGGTTTAGAATGACCTGCGCGACCGCCGCCTTGCCCGCATCGGATTCAGTCGCGGCTTCATAATAGATCGCCTGCGTCAGACAGCGTTCGGCGTTAGTCGCCTGTGCCATGTTGATCGTCGGCAGCCGGAACGGCCGCGCGGCCTCTACCGGCAGCGTCGATACAGGCAACAGCGCGTTGCGCGCCACGGCATCGGCACCCTCGGCGGCGGGCAGCACCGCGTCGCTTTCGGTTGCCGCGATCAATCGCGCAATTGCCTGTTTTTTAGCAGCCTTCGCAGTCACAGCGGGGTCGGCCGTCCACAGGGCAAACTGCGCGTCCACGAAGCGTGTCAGTCGGTCGTTCGACGCGGCGAACAGGATCGCCGCGGCGAGAAGTGCAAGCCCGAGCAGCACCAGCCTCACATTCTTCGACGTCGGCCGCGCCGCATCGCCATAGCTCCACGGCGCCTCGGCAGGCGCGGCGCCAGCGCGCGCGATGTTGAGTTCGGGGATCATGCGGTCGGTTCCTTGGTCGATCGCGCGAGAATATCCGCGCGCGGGCCGTCGGCGACGATACGGCCGCCGTCGATGACGATGATGCGGTCGCACATCTGAAGGATCGCCTCGCGGTGCGTCGCGATGATCACCGTCTGCGACTTCACAACCGAGCGACCGAGCGCCTCGATGAACAGGCGTTCGCTTTGCGTGTCCATCGCGCCGGTGGGTTCGTCGAGGAACAGCAGGCGCGACGGTGATGCGAGCGCGCGCGCGATGGTCAGGAAACCGCGCTGCCCGCCCGACAATTGACCGCCGCGTTCGCCGGTGCCGCGGTCGAGCCCCGTCTCGTCGCGACCCATGAAGCGGTCGGCGCCGATCGACTGAAGCGTCGCGAGCAGTTCGGCGTCGGTCGCCGCGGGCGCGCAATATTGCAGATTCGCCTTGATCGATCCGCTGAACAACACTGCATCCTGCCCGACGAAGCGGAACTGCGAGCGGAGGTAAATCGGCGAATATTGGCGGCTGTCGAGCCCGTCGATAAAGATATTGCCCGCCTCCGGCGCGTAAAGACCGCAGAGCAGCCGCCCAAGCGTCGATTTGCCCGAAGCGACACGGCCGACGATCGCAATCCGCTCGCCCGCGGTAATCTTCAGGTCGATGTCGGACAGCGACGGTGCCGACGCGCCCGGATAGGTGAAGGACAGCCCCTCGACGGCGATGTCGCCGGTGTCGATTGTCAGGTTAAGTGCGCTGCTGCCCATCCGCCGTTCGTCACTGGCGTCGATCATCTGCTGGATGCTCGCCATCGTCGTGATCGCCTGACGCCCGCGGGTGATCAGGAAAGCAAGCTGGCCGACAGGGGCCATCGATCGGCCCGCGAGCATCACGATCGCTATGATCGCGCCCATCGAAATCTCGCCCGCGTCGAAAAGATAGAAGCCGCCGACAACAAGCGCGAGGCTGGAAAATTGCTGTCCGAGCGTTGCAAGATTGATTGCCGCCGCGCTCGTCCGGCGCAGCGAGGCCTGCGTCCGCGCGGCAGTGTCGACCATCCGGCGCCACTGGCCGAGTATGCGGCCTTCCGCCGCACAACTCTTGATCGTTTCGGCGCCGCCAATCGCTTCGACGAGCATCGAATGTTGGATCGCGGCGTCGGCCTGATTATCAAGCGACGCCTGCATCATGCGGCGTTGCAGGAAAAAGCCCGCGACGCCCATCGCGACGATGATCGCCAGCGGAACGAGCGCCAGCCAGCCGGCGAGCACCGCGATCATCGCTATGAACAGCACCAGGAAGACGACATCGACGATCAGGACGATCGTCGTCGAGGCAAAGAAATCGCGGACGTTTTCGAACTCGGACACGCGCCGCGCGAGCATCCCGGTGCTGCCGCGCCGGTCGGCGAGCGGCATGTTCAGCACCTTCGAGAAAATCTTCTCCGAAAGTTTGACGTCGAGCTCGCGCCCCAGATCGTCGAGCAGCGTCGCGCGCGCGAGACGCAGCGCAAATTCGACCGCAAAGGCGAGCAATGCGCCGACAGCGAGCACCCACAGGCTCGATACCGCCTTGTTCGGAATCACGCGGTCATAGACGTTCATCGTGAACAGCGGCAGCGCAAAGCCGAGCAGGTTGATCATCAGCGCCGCGCCAAGCACCGGATAGAAGGACCGGCGAATCCGCCGCACTTCACCCCAGAACCAATGACGCTTCGCCGCTTCGTCCCACGGCCGTTCCTCGGCGCGGATCGCGGTGGGATCGGCCGAAACGGCAACTGCCTGCCCTGCGTAGCTCGCCTCGACCGCGTCCTCGTCGACCCATACCGGCGCATCAGCTCCCGGCTCCCAGACAAGATATTGATCGTCCTTCGCCTCGATCAGAACGGCACAATGGCCATCGCCGCGACGAATGATTGCAGGCAGGTCGCGCGCGAAAGCCCGCACCTTGCGCGCATGGAGGCGGTCGTTGTTAATGAAGCAAAGGTCGAGCGCCGCTTCGGCCTGGTGAAAGGGGAGGAAACCCCGCTCGTCGCGCGCAAGCGACGACAGGGCGCCGCGCTGGAACGTCTGGCCAAAATGCTGCGCGACAAAGAGGATGCAGGCGATCAGGGGATCACCCACACTTTCCTTGCCGATACGTGCAACCGAGGATTGATCCTGGGACATGTCGTTATTTTCTGCTGAGAATCAATCTGTTGGTGATTATTGCGGATAACGTCGGCGTTGGAGTTCGGCTGGTGCCGGCGGGCCGTAACCGACGTCTTCGCGCGCATAGACACGGCGCGATTCGGGTGCGGTCAGGTTGAAAGCGTCCAGCAGATTGTTGGTCGCTGCCAGCACCTGATACCCCGCAAAAATTTCCGAGAAACGCGCGGTTTCGGCACGGACCTGGACGTTGAAGCGGGTGTTCTGGGCATCGAGTACGTCGAGCAGCGAGCGGCGGCCGACCGAGAACTGGTCGCGGTACGACACGAGCAACTCGTCGGTCGCCTTGGTCTGGTCGACGAGATCGCGGAACACCGCGGTCTGCGTTTCGCGGCTGTTCCACGCGCGACGCGTATCGGCTTCGGCATTGCGTTCGGCCTCGTGCAGCCGGAAGCGGCTCTCGCTCGCACGGCGGACCATTTCCTGATATTTGGCGCGATTGATCCCGCCGTCGAAAATATCCCAGCGCATCACGACGCGGCCGAGCAGGTCATTCGTCTCTCCGCGGAACGCATCGATGTCGTCGCCGATCCGTCCCGCAAGTTCGAGGTCGATCGTCGGGAAGAAATCGCCCTTCGCCTTCTTTGCCTCGGCATTTGCGGCGTCGACATCGGCCTGCGCCTCAAGCACCTTGGGGTGCTTGGCGCGCGTCAGCCCGACCGCTTCGCTCAGGCTGACCGGCAGCTTTTCGGCCATCGCCGGCGGCATCTGAACCTCGTCGACCTGAAGCCCGCTCAGTGCCAGCAGCTCGATCTTCGCATTCTGCAGCGCTTCCTTCGCTTCGCTAACGCGCACGCTTGCCGCTTTCGCGCGCTCCTGCGCCTGTTGCAGGTCGGCGACGCTGATCGAGCCGGCGGTCACCCCGCTCGACAAGTCGGAGACGAGGCTATTGTGAAAGCTCATATTGTCTTCGGCCGCTGCGACAACGCGCTGTTGAAGGAGCACGTCGAGATATTGGCGCGCGGTCTGGAGTGCGATGAACTCGGATCGTTCGACGACGCGCAATGCGGCGCCGTCGACGCGCGCCGCCTGGCGCAGCTTCTCGCCGCGACGGCGACCGAAATCGACCAGCGTTTGTTCGGCGCGGATACCCGCTTCGAGCGGATAAAGCTCTTCGTTCGCGATGCCGAGCGCGCGGCGCGTCGAATTTTCAAGCCGCCGGACGCCGGCCGACAGTTCGAGCGTGACGCGCGGCAGATAAAGCCCCTTCGCCTGCTCGAGCTCGAACTCGATCGCCTGCTTGTTCATTTCCGCCTGATGGATCTGCGGGTTCGAATCGATCGCGACCGCCATGACATTCTGCATCGTCACCGGCTCGGCGAACGCGGGCGCCGCGATGAGGGCGATGACGAGAGCCGACGCAAAGCCGGCGAGCTTGTGTTGCGCTTTCATCACTGTCCCCCCATCCCATTAATTTCGACTTCGACACGGCGGTTTTCCGGCGTCCGTTCGCCATCAAGGGTCTGGACGCGCGGCTGGCGCTCGCCCATGCCCGACACCGCGATGGCCGCGGCCGGGATGCCCGCTCCGCCCATCATGTCGGCGATGACCCGGGCACGGCGAAGCGCCAACCCATCATTATAGCTGTCGGGACCCGACCGGTCGGTGTGCCCGACGACGGTAAAGCTTTGCCAGCCGCACCGATCGCGATTGTCGGCCATGAACCCGACCGACCGCGACGCATCGGCCGGTGGTACGGTGGAATCCCAGTCAAAAAAGAAGGTCGACGCCACAGCGGGTGGACAATTTTCGGTGCTGGGTGGCGGCGGCGGTGGCACAAGCGGCGCTTCGGTCGGCGGTGTCGGCTGGCGCGTCATCATGCCATAGGCGAAATCACAACGGCGCAGGCTCTCGGCGTCGCGCGTGTTCGATTTCAGGAAGCCCATCGCGATGCCGCACTGAACCTTGGCCTCGGACGCCCAGGCGTAGACGTTGCTGTCGGCCGCGACGACCGCGCGGTCGATCGTCATCGCCAGCGCTGCGTCGTAGCGGGTCTGAACCTCACTCCGAAGTTCGCTGGTGGGACGGTTGGCCAGTGCCTGCGCCAGCGCGCTGCCCGGCTGCGCCAGCGCCAACGCGGTAACCGCGCCCGCCATCCATTTTTCCCTGTGATGTGTCATGTTGCAATCGTCCCCCAATTTTTCCTTGATCCGGAAACCGGCGCGGTCACGCGGTCGCCATTTGATGCAGATCGATCTCGATTGAATGCGCGGGCGCAAAGGCCGCGTCGGGCACCACCTTTTGATCCAGCAGTTGCGCCAGATCGAAAGCCGGGTTTTCGCCATGCGCCATTTCGACCGGAGCGGCCCCCGCGACCGCATTGATCAACCGGTCGATCGCGTTGCCATCATCCAGAACCTCCGCGAGCACCGCATTAGCATTGGGGTCCTCCGTCGCCGCAACGACCGCCGCAACGGGGTGTTCGCCGAGCGCGAGCAGACCGTCCATTGTGCCGCCGGGTCCCTCGGCACGATGACCGGACAAGTCGAACAGCGCCTCGGCCGGCTCATCGCTGGCGCCGTGATCGTTCGATCGGTCGCCGCGGTCCTCGACCATATCGAGCGTTGCTGCCACTGCCTCGTTCTCATGGTTCACGGCGGTGCGTTCGGCGTCCGGTGCAGCGCGCAGTTCTTGCGCTTCGACGATCCCCAGTGCCGACGGATCGGTGGCAATCGCAGTATCGGGTTCGCTTGCCTCGACAAGCACGCCCGCCTCTGCTGTTGCAAGCGGTTCGGCGGCGAACTTCGCGGTCATCGCTTCGTCGGGCTGCACGGCATCGATCATCGCGACAAGCGACGCCGCGACCAGTGTGCTGGTCAGCGCCTGATGCCCCGCGGTCCGTTCTGTGTCGTTCGCCGCGCGCGGCGTGATAAAGGAAACATCACCCACCGCCCCGGTGCTACCGTCGGCGCGCGTATAGCTCGCCTCGCCATGCACGATCACTTCGCCCGCGCCGGCGACATATGCGTTGCCGTCCGATGCGAGGGTAATGCTCACGATGCCAAGGTCGGCCAACGAGCGATATTCCCCGGCTTCGCTGATGCCGTTGCCATTGCCGTCCTGCCATACGCCGAAGCTGGCGAACGCCGTATCCTCGGCGCTGAGACGGCCGTCGCCATTACTGTCATATTGCAGGCGGAGCCCCTCAAGGTCCGTTGAACCACCCACCGAGAAGACGATCTCGCCGCCGTCGTTGACGACGCCGTCGCCATTGGCATCCCGGGCAAGGATGCCGTCGCCCGAACCCACCCACGAGGTCGCTTCGCGCGCGCCGTCGCCGTCGTAGTCGAACGCCGCGCCCGCCGACGCCGACACGAAGTCGAGTCCGTCGCCGTCGAGATCGAGCGTGACGGGGGTGATCCGCGTGCCGATCAGCGTCGACAGATTGGTGATCGTAACGCCTTGCAGCTCGACCAAAATGTCGTTGGCAGGGTCCGGCGTGGTCCCAACCTGCTGATAGACGAAGGTCCGCGTTTCCGCGACGAAGGCGACCGTCGTTCCCGCCGGGCCAAGGTCGTTTCGCTGTAGATAATCGACCGCCGCGGCGACATGGGCGTCGCTCGACAGGGTGAGCGCGGTCGAGAAGCTGTTGGCATCATCGAACGTAATCACACCGTTTGTCACCGAGTGCGACCGGACCGCCTGCCCGCTGATTGTCAGTACCGAATTTGTGCCGTCCACGGTGCCGTTTCCGTCGGGGACCGGCGTTCCGGGCAGGTTCAAAATGTCGGCCGCGAGGTTGAAATCGGTGATTACGTCGTGACCGGTGATCGTTCCGCCATTGCCGCTGCCACCCAGCGTCGGGCGACTGTCGCCCGCGTTAAAGATATAGGTATCGCTCCCGGCTCCGCCGGTCATGACATCGCGGCCGGTGCCGCCGCGGATCAGGTCGTCCCCGCCCCCGGCGTTGATCGTGTCATTGCCTTCCTGGCCGAGGATGATGTCGTTGCCGACACCGGCATTGATCGTGTCGTTGCCGCCATTCCGACCGCTTTCCTGCGCCAGCGCCGTATAATTGGCGCGGATATAGGCGATCGTGTCCTGTCGGTTCCAGTCGGCTCCGTTGTTCGCGGGGTCGATGGATTCGGCGTTTACCCGTCCTTCGAGCGTCTGAAACACCGCCCAGCCCGATCCCGGCGACAGGCTGACGCCGAGCTGTGCCGCAAGAGCGTCGGTATAGAGTACGTCGCCGAAGATGACATCGGCGCCGTTGCCGCCGTTGATCACATCGTTCCCAGCTGCGGCAAGGTCGGTCGAACCCCCCAATACCTGAAGGACCGCAGCAAGCTGTTCGGCGGATGTCGCGTTGGTCGCGCTCCCGCTACCCCCCGAAGCATTGCCGTCCTCGACATCGCTGAGGCGTGCCAGCAGCGTCGAACTGACGTTGATGCCGACAGCATCGATCGAATAGCCGGTCGCGAGGATCTGTTGCGGCTCGTTCGATCCGTCGGAACCGAGCACCTGGTTCATCGCGTTCTGGATATTGGTCGAGGTTTCCTGACCCGTGCCGCCGCTGTTCCAATAGGTCGGGTTACCGTCGGAAACGAAAACCACCTTGTTGACATCGGCGCCTGCGATACCGTTGCCGCCGTTGATCCAGCTCAGCGCGTCCTGCAGACCGTCTTCAAAGTTGGTACCGCCCGCAGCGCTCATCCCGTTCACGGCGGCTTTCGCCGACAAGACCTGCGCATTCTGGACAACCCCGTTCACGATCAGGTTGAACGTGCCGAGATTGGAGCCATTTGCGTCGAAATCGATTACCGTGATGCGAATATCCTGCGCACCTGACTGCGACAGGCTGTCGATCAGCGCATTCACGCCATTTTTGAGTGCCTGCATCCGCGAGACTGTGCCGCCGCCGAAGGAAATGCTGTCGGTCATGCTGCCCGAGCTGTCGAGCACCAGCACCACATTCGCCTGCTGCCCTTCGGTGATCGTCACCGAACCCGGATCGCCGACCAGCGTATCGTCGAAATTTCCTCCCTCGATCGGTCCGTCGGCGAGACCCTGCGGATTGGCCACGACATGGTCGGTCGGTTCGCCGGCAACATCGCCTTGAGCCGAGCCGATCACCAGAAGCGGCGATGCCGTGGTGATCGCCAGCGACCCCTGCGCCGTATCGTCGTCCCCATCGACGATCGTCACGGGAACGTCGAAATTAACCGGATCTTCGGTCTGTACGACCGCACCGAAATCACCGATCTTGAACGTGTTGCCACCGGCATGGTGGAATTCGATGCTGTTATAGCCGTCGGCCGTGAAGCCAGCGATCACGGTGTTCGACACAACGCCGGTGACGGTCGCTTCGCCATTGGCGAAGGTTACCGTGAAATTCTGGCCGCCGACATTGTAGGTTCCGTTCGTCGTCGCCGAGAGTGTCGCGTTGTTGAAGCTGATCGATACTTTCGTGATCGTGTCCTTCACGCCGTCGCCGATATCATTGTCGGTGTCGACGTCGTCGCGCGCGACCAGCCGGACGCTGCTGCTGCTCGTGATGTTCGTAAACAGCGCCGAGGCCCCGTTCGCTTTATAATGCGAATCAAAGGCGTGGTTCTGATTTGCGAGCGTGCCATAGTCCTGACCGTTTCCGGGGGTCCCGGTCAGGTCGATCACGAAATCGACACGCACCGCTTCGTTTGCGCCGACATTATTGTTGTCGACGCCCGTTTCGTTGTCGTTGGCGTTCACCGTGCCGCCATCGGCGTTATTCTTCATCGGAGTGATGAGAAGGTCTTGGCTGTTGTTGTCGCCGGCTTTTACGAAACCGACCCACGCCGTATTGCCCCCAACGAAGTTGTAACCGCCGCTATTGAAATCGACCGTCGTGTTCGAATCGAGCTTCTGGATCATTTGCACCTGATATTGGTCCGCATGACCCGCGGGCTGGAGACGGATGACGAAAACATCGTCGCCGTTAGGCTTTTCGGCGGTCAGCACGGTACCGTCGGCCGAAATGCTGTATGCCAGCGCTTGCCCGCCCGAGGTCAGGCCCTGCGCATGCAGCGCAGCGATCGTCGCCGCGGTGAAGATGACACTTCCCGGCCCGTCGCCGCCATAATTATTGTCGACGTCCAGGTCGGCGTCGAGCGCCTGGTAAACCGACGATCCCGGCGCGTTGATGAGCGATGCGGCCAGCGGGGCGATCGCGATCGGTGAATCATCCTCCAGCCCGATGGTGAGCGCGGTCGCGTTGGTAACCGTCGTTGTGCCGTCAAAGACGCTGACCGGAATGACGAGCGACAGCGCGTCTTCCTGTGTCGTGTCGGGATGATCGATCGGGCCCAGCAGCGAAACGTTGAAATTGCCGCTGTTGTCGATCGCGACGCTGACGATCGTTTCGGTCCCGACCTTGCCCAACAGCATTTGCGGGTTGGACGTATCCCATAGGATGGGCTGCCCGCCAGATGACAGCGCCATCGCGGGCGTGCCGAGCGACACGGTCAGCGCGTCGCCATCGACGTCGCCGACCGCGATCGTGCCGGTGCGAACGGCCAGATTGGTCGTGTCGACGGTGCCGAGGTTGTCGGGAAAACCGCCCGCCAGCCCCTCGTCCGATACCGCGGTCGTCGCCGACCCGATCGTCGGGGCGTCGTTCGAGCCGTCGATCCTGATCGTCAGCGT
The DNA here is from genome assembly GCF_036687315.1 of Sphingopyxis sp. TUF1. Taxonomy (NCBI): domain Bacteria; kingdom Pseudomonadati; phylum Pseudomonadota; class Alphaproteobacteria; order Sphingomonadales; family Sphingopyxidaceae; genus Sphingopyxis; species Sphingopyxis kveilinensis. Next base: position 1,862,363 of record NZ_CP144683.1, on the reverse strand, counting down.
TGTTGTCGAGGTGTCGCCGTCGCCATCGGTGATCGTGTAGGTAAAGGTTTCAGTCAGGCTTTCATTGACACCCAGCGCCTGAACCGTCGCGTTCGAATTGCTCAGCGTATAGGTGTAACCGCCGCTGGCGTTCAGCGTCAGTGAACCATAGCTGCCGCCAAGCGCCGAACCGACATTGCCCGATACCGCAGTGGGCGAAGCACCCGCAACGACACCGGTTACGACGGCCCCGTCGGCGCCCTGCGTGTCGGCGCTGCCCGGTGCATTGGTCGTCCCGGCGCCGGTGATGACATTGCCGGTCGCGCCGCCGGTCGCGTCTTCCGCCACGGCATCGGTGTCGGCGCGCGCCGTCGGCACGTCGTCCGAAATCGTGACCGCAACGCTACCCGTCGCCGTGTCGCCATCGGTGTCGGTTGCGATGACATCCACCGAGCCCAGGGCGGCCAGATCATCGACATCGAGAACCAGGTGGCCATCATAATTGTCATTGAGCGTCGCAGACACCGTCGCGCTGTCGCCGCTGCGTACCAAGTCGAGCGTAACGACAAGCCGCGTGCCGTCCGACCCGGTGATCTGCGTGTCCGAGACGCGCTCCCAGGTCAGCCCGCCGCCGAGGCCGGCGAGGCTGTTTCCAAACACGATCGAAGCGATTGCGTCCGATCCTGGCGTGAAGACAAGCATGTCGCTGTCCGAATCGCTTCCGGCGGGGGTCGATCCGTCGGCCAGATTCTGGTCATCGAGGGCAAGCGCGATCGAATCGGCATCGCCGGGATTCTCGCCATCGACGAGGCTGATCGCTTGCACCGCGGTCGAGATGTCGCCATCGCCATCGGTGATCGTGTAGCTGAAGCCCGCATCGACCGCGGCGGCGTTGCTCACCGGGTTGGGATCGAAGGTCCAGACGCCGGTGGCGGTGAAGCTGTACGTGCCGTTCGCGGTCGCGATCACTGTCGTGCCGACCGCATTGATGGCGGTGACAGTGCCGCCGATCGTCACCGAGGTCACGGTCGCGCCGTCGGCGCCCTGCACATCGTTCGCGAGGAGGTTGCCGCCGACCGGCGCCGCATCTTCGGCAACGACGATTGCGGGATCGGATGCGGCGGTGGGCACATCGTCGATAACCCTGACATCAAGGCTTGCGTTCGCGATCGACCCGTCGCTGTCGGTAACGGTGACGGCAAAGCTGTCGGTCACTTTGTCCTCGCCGGGCGCGGGGTGGGTCAGCGTATTGTTGTCGAGCACATATTCATAAGTGAAAGTGCCGCCGATGACCGAATTGTCGGCCGCGAGAACCGGCGTGAAACCGGTGATCGTTACCGTGCCGAGCGCGCTGCTCGTCGTGAGACCCGGCGTGAAAACGCCGTTCACCATCACATGCGCGCTGCCGATGATGACATCGTTCAACCCGTCGGGCGCATCGACGGTGAAGCTGCCCGGCTGGATCAGCGCCGCAGCGTTGGGTGACGATCCGTTGGCAAGGTCATCTTCGTTGACGGTTTCTTCGCCGTCGGGAATCGCGAGGCGGTTGATCGTCACGCCGTCGTTGGCGCCGTTGATTGTGATCGTCAGTGTGGTCGTCGATGGATCGCCGTCGCCGTCGGTAATTGTGTAGGTGAAGATTTCGGTGAGCGTCTCGCCCGCCGACAGGCCCTGCACCACGCTGTTCGCGTTATCGAGCGTATAGGAATAGCTGCCGTCGCTGTTTAGCGTCAGCGTGCCATAGGTGCTGACGAGCGGTACCCCGACGGTGCCGCCGAGAAGCGCGGTGACGCTCGCGCCGTCGGCTCCCTGCTCGTCGGCGACGCCATCGGTGGCGGTGGTATCGCCGCCGCCGTTGCCCGTCAGCACATTGCCGTCGGCTACCAGTGAGCCATCCTCGGTCACGCTGTCGGTGTCGGGCGCGGCCGCCGGAATGTCGTCAGTGACCTCTATGGTCACGACGCCGCTCGCTACGTCGCCGTCGGTGTCGCTTGCCTGCACGGTGACGGTGCCGAGCGCCTGCGTTTGCGCCGCCATCGCCAGTGCGTGCGGCAGATTGTCGGCAAGCGTTACGGTCACGATTGCGTTCGCGGTCGCGCCGGGCGCGATGCTGGCCGGCGCGGTCAGGCTGATCGTGATCGCGGCCGGGCCACCCATCGCCAGCGAGCCGGTGATTGTCTGGCCATCGGGTGCCATCGACCAGAAGATGTCGGGGCCGGCACCGTCGAGGCTGGTGACCAGTCCGGAAACCCCGGTGAAGGCAAAACCCGATAGCGTGTCCGACCCCGCGGTGAAGCTGAGGCTGCCGCTGTCGATCTCGTCGCCGCTGGCCGGATCGCTGCCAACCGTATCGATCGCAGCTTCGTTCACGGTCAGCGTTATCGGCGCGGCATCGAGCGGGTCGGCGCCGTCGGTGATCGCGATCGTCAGGCTGTCGGACGTGGGGTCGCCGTCGCGATCGACCGCCGACAGGGTGAAAGTGGCGGACGGATTCGCAGCGTTATTCTGGTTGTTCACCGCGGCAAAGCTGAAGCTGCCGTCCGAATTAACGGTCAGCGTTCCTGTCGGCTGAGCGATGGACACGCTGCTGCCCGGCGTCAACGCGAGCGTCGCGCTGCCGCTGCCGAATTCGACGAGCACCGACGCGACACCATCGGCGCCGGCATCGAGCGTCCAGCTGCCGCCGACGGTCGCACCCTCGACGACGCTGGTCGGGATGTCGGAGACGGTGAGCGCAGGCAGGTCGTCGACGATCGTGACATCGAACGCGCCCGAAACGGGCGTGCCGTCGTTGTCGGTGACGATGAACCCGATGCCCGAGAGAAAATCGCTATCCTCGCTGCCGGGGGCCGTTTGATCGATCGCCTGCGACAGCGTGACCGAATAGCCATAGGTGACTTCGGTCGCGCCAGGGCCGGCGGTCGCGGTGGTCAGGCTGATGCGGATCACCTCATCGCCGCCGACCGATCCGACTAGGTCGCCGCCGTCCTTGGCAAAAGTCACTGGCACGCCGCCGACAGTAAGCTGCGCATCCAGCGCGGCGCTGTCATCGAGCACCAGCGATCCCGCCAGCACGGCGGGAATGTCGCTGCCGAAATCGACGGTGATCGTGCCGCTGGCACTCGCGCTGCCGGTCGAGGTGACTTCGCCCGGCAGGCCGTTGTCAATGTTGGCGCCCAGAAGCCCGTCCTCATCAACCGTGACATCGTCTGCGTTGCGAATCTGCGGGATCGAATCGGCGACGAGCGTGATCGTCGCGGTGGCGATGTCGGTATCGCCGTCGCCATCGGTAATCTGGTATTGGAAACTGACGGTGCCGATTTCCTGCGCGGCGGGCGTATAGGTGAAGCTGCCGTCGCCGTTATAAACGAGCGAACCCGTACCAGTCAGCGATCCCTGAACGAGTTCGACCGCCGACGGCTGCACACTATCGGCGCCCTGAACATCATTGCCGAGCACATCGATCGTTACCGGCGCGTTTTCGAGCGTCTGCGTCGCGGCATCATCGATCGCATCGGGAACGTCATCGGTGATGCGGATGTCGATCGAATCGTTCGCGCTGCTGCCGTCGATGTCGGTGACGGTGACACCGATGCTGACGGTGCGATCGTCCTCACCCATCGCCGAATGATCGGTGCGATTGTCGGTAAGCAAATAGCTGTAGGTGAACGTGCCGCCGATCACCGAGCCGTCGGCGCCGGTGACGGGCGTGAAGCCGGTGATGTTCAGCGTGCCATAGGCGGTCGCGACCGATTGCGGCGTGAAGCTGCCATCGGCGGTGACGAGCGTCAGCGGCGTGCCGAGCGGGACACCGTTGAAACTGTCGAGCACAACGCTGCCCATGCCGTCGGGCGTCGATACGCTGAAACTGTCGCCATCGGTCACGCCTTCGGGGCTGGTGTCCGACCCTGGCGCTTCGCCGGTGCGCACGGGCAGATCGTCTTCATCGACCGCAAGTTCGGTGCCCTGTGCGTCGAGCCCGGTAATCGTCACGCCATCGTCGGCACCGTTGATCGTGATCGTCAGCGTTGCGGTCGCCGGATCGCCGTCGCCATCGGTGATGGTGTAGGTGAAAACCTCGGAAAGCGTATCGCCTTGCGACAGCCCCTGCACCGGCTGCGCGGAATTGTTGAGCACGTAGCGGTAGCTGCCGTCGCTGTTCAGCGTCAGCGTGCCATAGGCGCCCGCAAGTCCGGCGCCGACGCTGCCTACCGCCGCGCCGAAACCGACCGCAGTGACGGTCGCGCCATCGGCGCCCTGCGTATCGGCGACGCCATCGGTAGCGTTGAAATCGCTTCCCCCGCTTCCGGTCAGCACATTACCGTCAGCGGTCAGCGGGCCGTCTTCGGTCACGCTGTCGGTATCAGGCCGTGCGGTCGGCACATCGTCGATAATGTCGATCACCAGCGTATCGGCCGCTGTGTCGCCGTCGCTGTCGGTCAAGACGGCGGAGAAGCTGTCGAACGTGCCGTCGCCTGCGGTATTGGTCGTAAGCGTATAGCTGTAGCTGTAGGTGCCGGCGTTCTCGGTGACCGTCAGGACGCCGAACGGCGTAGTGACCGTGCCACCCGCGGTGACGTCGACGCCGTTGATGACGAGCGAGGCGACGCCGTCGTTGCCCGTTGTGAACACAAAGCTGCCGGTTGCCGTTTCGCCGTTCGACGCGGCGTCCGACCCCGCGGGAAGGCCCGCTTCGTCGACGCTGTTGTCGGCGCCGAGGCTGAGCGTCGGTGTCGAATCGTCCGCAAGCGTCACCGTCACCGTCGCGGTCGAGGTGTCGCCGTCGCCGTCGGTGATCGTATAGGTGAAGCTGTCTTCGCCTTCCTCGCCCGGCGTCGGGGTGTAGGTGAAGCTGCCGTCGCCGTTATAGATGACATTGCCCTTGGCGGGCGCCGTCGCCAGCGCCACGCTGGTCGCCGCGTCGACACCGTCGGCGCCGCGCACGTCGTTGGCGAGCACATCGATCGTAATCGCCATATCTTCGGCCGCGCTTGCGCTGTCATCGGCCGCGGCCGGAACATCGTCGATGATCCGCACGTCGAGGCTGGCATTGGCGCTCGAGCCGTCGCTGTCGGTCACGAGCACCGCGAAACTGTCGCCAACGAAATCCTCGCCGGCGTCCGGGTGCGTCAGCGTACTGTCGGCGAGGACATATTCATAGGTGAAGGTGCCGCCGATCACCGAGCCATCGGCGCCCGTCACGGGCGTGAAGCCGGTGATATTGATCGTGCCGAGCGGGCTCGTCGCGGTGCCCGCGGTGAACACCCCGTTCGTCACGACCTGCACTCCGCCGATCGTCACATCGTCAAGCCCGTCGGGAGACGAAATCGTAAAGCTGCCCGGCTGCGTCAGCGCTGCTGCGTCGGGCGACGAGCCATCGGCCAGATTATCCTCGTCGACAACCACTTCGCCGCCCTGGGCTTCAAGACCCTCGATCGTCACGCCGTCGTCGGCGCCGTTGATTGTGATCGTCAGGGTCGCGCTCGACAGATCGCCGTCGCCGTCGGTGATTGTATAAGTGAACACTTCGGTGAGCGTATCGCCCGTCGACAGCCCCTGCACCGGCTGCGCCGCATTGTTGAGCACATAGGAATAGCTGCCATCGCTGTTCAGCGTTAGCGTGCCATAAGCGCCCACGAGCGGTTCACCGATCGCGCCGCCGGTGACCGCCGTCACGGCGGCCCCGTCGGCGCCTTGAGTGTCGGCGACGCCGTCGGTCGCATTGGCGTCGCCGCCACCCAAGCCCGTCAATACATTGCCATCGGCCGTCAGCGGCCCATCCTCGGTCACGCTGTCCGCATCGTCGCGCGCCGCCGGCGCATCGTCGACGATCTGGATGTCGAGCGTATCCGACGCCGCATCGCCATCGACATCGGTGATCGTGAGGTCAAAGCTGACTGTCGTGCCGTCAGCGTCGAGCTTATTGTCGGTCAGCGTATAGACATAGGTAATCGATCCCTCGCCCGTCGCCGGATCATGACTGTAACCGGTGACGACCAGCGTCCCCGTCGCGTCGCTGGACACCGTCTGCGGCAGCGAGCCGGGGGTAATGATCGTCCCGCCGAGCGACACGCTGCCCACGCCATCGATCGCAGTAAAGGTGATGGTGGCGCTGGTCGAAGCACCGCCGCCTCCACCGCCCCCGAAGGCTGAACCCGGGGTTTCGCCATTGCGGCCCGGCAGGTCGGCTTCGTAGACGGTGGTACCGCCTTCGCCCTCGCCGGGCACGAAAGTGATGACGGCCGGCGAATCGGCGATACTGATGGTCAGGGTCGCCGTCGAAATATCGCCGTCGCCGTCGGTAATCTGATAGGTGAAGACATCGTCGACGCCGCCCGGCGTGCCGGGGCTGCGGATATAAGAATAGCTGCCGTCGGCGTTCAGCGTCAGTGCGCCATATTGACCGGCGACCGTTCCTGGTGCGGCAAAACCGCCCTCGCTGCCCGCGGGCCGGACGCCCGTCAGCGACGCGCCGTCGGCGCCGGTCGTGTCGCTCCCCGCCGCACCGCTTGTCGTCCCCACGCCGGTGAGGACGTTGCCTGTTTCGGGTGCAAAGCTGCCCACGGCGACCTGATCGATATCGGCGCGTGCGGTCGGGACATCGTCGATGATGTCGATCGTCAGCGTCGCGGTCGCGGTGTCGCCGTCGCGGTCGGTGACCGAGACCGTGAAGACGTCGGTCAGATTGGCGCCCGCATCCGTGTTATCGGCAAGCGTATAGCTGTATCCCACATTGCCCGTGGTCAGGCCGGTAATCGTCAGCTGGCCAAGCGGCGTCGTGACGACCTGGCCGACCGCGGTAATGGCGGTCCCGTTGATCGTGATCGAACCCAGACCATCGGCTGCGTCATAGACGATCGATCCGGTGGTCGTTTCGCTGGTCGCGGCGCTGTTGCTGCCCGCGGGCTCTTCGCCGCGCTGGGGCAGCCCTGCCTCGTCGACGCTTGCCGTCGCGGCAGTCGCACCGGCGGGCTGATCGGGCGTGACGATAACGACGGTGGGTTCCTCATCGGGAACATCCGGAATCAGTTCCTCGTCCTCGGGCTGCGGAAAGGCCAGTTCGGTATAGGGCAGCAGATCGCCAAGCGCATAAGCGTCCTGGATCGGACCTTCGGGATCGGCGAAATTCCCGCCCGAGCTGCGGAGACCCGCTTCGGGATTGAAGTCCGCAAGGCCTTCGAGGAGTTGCGCGACCGTGCTCGCGGGCACCGTGTCTCCATCGATCACGATCGCCGGGACGTCGACCGCGCCATTCGGGATGATCAGCACCTGCCCGTTCGGCAGCGCGACGATGAGGTCGGTGCCCGAGACCGTGATGTCGTCGATCGAGGTGCCCGCGGGCAGGACGATACGGCCGCTTGCGTCGGGAACGAGGATAGCCTGGATCGCAAGCGGCGTCGCCGAAACGGCCGCCGTGACCTGCGCGGTGGCGGCCAGAAGATCGCTGCCCGCAACCGCCCCGTTCGACGGGTCAATCGATGCACCGTCGCGCTGGAGTCCATCCATTTGGTTCCGGGCCGGATTGTCAAAAGCGTCCATGTCCATTTCCCTCGCGCGCACCTCGCCCTGCCGAAAAAACGGCACAGCAAAATTCTCACAATGTCAGTGCGACCCTACCGTCCGAACGACTCGGACTTTCCCCACGCATCAGGAGAGCATGGGTTCTCGAGACTCCGCAAGCGCGTTAACAATTTTCTGGGCGAACCGGACCGGGCGAGATTTTCGCCTTGTCTCGATGTCAATTGTCGATCAAATTATTTAATATCATATACTTGATCAACATATCGGGTCAAATTCATGATCCGATGATTTGTCAATTTTGTCCCGATTAGAAGCAAATTTCATCCATTTGCGTCGCAAAGGACGAGATCGCAGAACCGTCGGGGTCGTTATTAAGTCGCGTCAGGGGCTTAGGCTCGTCGGCCCGACTGAGGTGCCGCCGCGATCGGTACGTGACCCGCCGCGACAGGGCGAAATATTAAGGGTTGGTGCGCAATGGCTGTTTCCCGAAGGAGATGCCGGTGCGACATTTGCTGGCTCATATCGCGGAACCGACCGAAACCGCCGATCGCCGACGGACCCAGCGCCGTACCCTGCGGCTCGACGTTCCCGCGCGCACCACGTCCGCCGAATCGGCGGTGGTTATCCGCGACCTGTCGCGGACAGGTTTGCTCATCGAGACCGACGCCGATTTCGAGCTGGGTGAGACCTTCATCCTGATCCTGCCCGAGATCGGCGCAGCTCCCGCCCGGATTGTCCGGGTGGACGGCAAGCGCTTCGGCTGCGAATTTCTGTCGCCAATCCCCGCGAGCGCGATCAGCGCGGCGCTGCTCAAAACGCCTTACGATACCGATGACGATACGGTGCCGCACCTTACCGACGCTCAGAGCGCAGATGGACTCTATGCGCCGCAGCCGACACGCGCGCTGCTGTTCACGGCGGTCACAGTACTTTTCACGGCGGCGATCCTGCTGTTCATTCTCGCTTTGGCCTCGCTGACCTTTTCCTGAATCGCCAAAACTAAGGCCGTCCCGGCGCCAGTTATAAAGCAGCTCATGCACTGCAATAACTCGCCTTGACGCGGAGACCACTTGCTCTGCGTTCGGAAAACGCGTTGCGCATTCGTTCAGCCGTCCACTTCGCCCACTTAGCGGCTTGGGATTGCACGATAATAGCCGGCGATTAGAGGCTGAGAGCGTCGTGCTGTAAAGGCGGCCGCCCGAACGATGCCGTGCTCATAACTCATGTGCGATGGATCAGGAAGGATGGCCGGGTGAGCAGGGCTTTGCGAGCCGTTCGCCCGCGCTGTGACACTGCGCTCATAAGCGCCGCGACATGGCCGCACGGATGGGCCTGTGCCATGGAGGTGACGCATTATGTTCGAGAAAATGGCCGGATACTGCTTTGGACTGTTTCAGAGCTTCATGTTCGTCATCGCAGTGGCACCCGACGCCCCAACCCAAGCCGATTGGTGGCGGCCGACCGCAGAAAAGCCCCTGTCTCTGCACTGGGTTCTCTACGACCCTCTGGACATCAACGATCCGGTCCAGATGGGGCTGCGGGATTTTGCGGGAAACCCGCTTCCCGAACCTGACGTCTACGATATCGACGGCGAGTTCAATACAAGCGAAACGGTGCGCTTTCTTCAGAACCGCGGCAAGAAGGTGATCTGCTACTTCGACGCCGGAGTATATGAAACCTATCGCGGCGATGCGTATAAGTTCAAGGCTCTCACGCCGAAGATTTGGGGCAAGGCCGATGTGGGCTGGCCGGGCAGCTATTGGCTCGACATCCGCCGGATTTCCGAACTTGAGCCGATTATGAAAGCCCGCATGCAAATGTGCAAGGACAAGGGTTTCGACGCGGTGGAGCCCGACGAGATCAATGGCTGGGAAAACGATACGGGCTTTCCGATCACCTATGACGATCAGTTGGCCTACAACCGAGCCTTGGCGGGTTGGGCTCACGATCTTGGCCTGGCGATCGGTCAAAAGGGCGACATTACCCAAACTCGCGATCTGGTCGATTATTTCGACTTCACGCTGAATGAAGAATGCTTTCAGTACAATGAGTGCACTAATCCCTACAACCCGATTACAGATGAAACTCTCCCCGGGCTCCAGCTATATGTTCAGCAGAACAAAGCAGTCTTCATTGTTGAATATAAAAAATTTGGTGACGAAAAATGGAGAAAGATCTGCGCAAAGTCGGCCACTCAGCGTTTCAATACGACGCGTTTCAAACTTGGCCTCCCAAATAACGGGGGGCGGTTGCCCTGCTCGACTGCGACGGAGTGGTGAGATCGTTACCCTAACATCGCAGGTTCGTTAGGGCATCGAGACGGACGAATGGTCGTTCCGCGTACAATCAGCGCAATGATTGATTTGGCATAATATTGCCGCTTCGGCACCGCTTTGCGGCCGGTCGGATTTGGCGTTCGCAATGAGCTTATCGATGTCGCTTAAGGAAAGCTCGCGGCAGAGCCCCAATCCGACCGGCCAACCAGCTGGCTGCGAGCCTGAAAACTGGAGCGGGTGAAGGGAATCGAACCCTCGTCGTAAGCTTGGGAAGCTTCTGCTCTACCATTGAGCTACACCCGCATTTCAATCACTTAGCTGCACTCAAAACGCATTTTTTACAATGGTTTTTACAGGAGCGATCGAAGGCAATGCCTTTGCCGCGATCTGTATCTCCGGTCAATGGGATTGAGGCAGCCAACAAGGTTATCTAAATACGCGTTTGGAATGCGTCCGAGTTCCAACGGGGTTCGACACCGTGGCTTCATTCAGGGCCGAGGCAATCTAGTATCAACGCGGCGGCAACGCGCAGATGATGCGCGGCCTTTCCAAGTTTTGCTTGGTCCTGAATTTCGGCGCGCCCGGCGAGTGAGAGCACCGCATCCATTACCGCGTCGGAATGCCGCATGAGAACGACCGGCCCAGCTCCGTTTGGCTCGTTGCGTGCATAAATCCAATTTTGGACAGTCCGCACTTTGGCCCCTGTCAGTCGTGCAATATGTTTTACCTTAGCCGGCGATGTCCCAAAAGTTCCGCCTCAACGCGTCGGCGATCACGAGAGCAAAGGTGGCGGCCGTGTCAGCGCCGGGATCAATAGGAAAATCTTTTCCATCCTTTGCGCGAACTTTTCAGCCCATTCTCGAAAAAGACATTCCGCTCATTTCGCGAGGGTATCGCGCCGTCGATGTCGAGATTTACTGCAAGTCGGACATCTGAACCGCGAAGGCTGAGCGTGACACGTTCATTCTCGACCTGATCGAAGCCGATATCTGCCTCTATCGCGCTTCGCGAGATGCGTCCCTGTCATCTCGCGAATAGCGGGAGAGGTTGTTATGACCTCTCCCTCTTCGTTCACGTCATTCGACGGATATTATCGGTGCGAGAATCGACAGCTGTTCCATTTTCTTAGGCGTCGAGTGGGACGCCAGGAAGCCTCCGACCTGTCGCAGGAAGTGTTCACGCGAATGTTGCGTACCGAGGCGTTTGAAAGGGTCGAAAATCCTCAATCCTACCTATTTCGCGCTGCCCGCGATCTCGTAATCGAGCATTCACGCAAAGGCACAGAACAATTCCCTTTCGATGACGATCATGATGCGCCCGCTGACCCAGAACAGACGTTGTCCATGGAGGCGTCGGATTTGCGGCGGGGCTACGCCGCACGTTTCTCGCTTGATGCACTGGTTACGGAGCCAGGCCTACCGCGAAATTGCTCTATAGCTTGGCATCCTGGAGAAGGGTGTCGAATACCAAAAGATGCGCGCTCTCGCGCGGTGCTGAAAGGCGGCTGCGTTTTGCCGCTGGTGAACCGGAAGAACGTTGGTTTCGAGGGGGGGTTACAGTGTCTAATATGCGAGCGGGACCGGGCAGCGTCACGCGGCCTTACGTAAACCGTTGCTGCCATTGCCGTTCGGTTGATCGAGCCACAGCCCGCGGGTGTCATACACAATCTTGTCGCCGCGCTCCTCGAGCGGGATCGACTTGAACAGGTCATGGTCGACAAGGACGATGAGCAGGTCGCAGCTTGCCAAGGCGCTGTCGAGATCGATCAGCTCGGCGCCGGTGCCCCCAAATTCCATCGGCAGGCCCCGCGCATAAGGCTCGACGATCCGGATCTGCTGGCCGAAGCGGCGCGCGAGCGCGGCGGCAACCTCGACCGCCGGGCTTTCGCGGAAATCGTCGATATTGGGCTTGAAGGCGAGGCCGAGGCAGGCGACGCGCGCCTTGGGATGCTGTGACACCAACATTTCGGCGGCACCGATGACATGCGCGGTTTTGGCGAGATTGACCTCGCGCGCGGTGCGGATCAGCCGGCTCTGCTCGGGCGCGCCATGGACGAGGAACCAGGGATCCACCGCGATGCAATGGCCGCCGACCCCGGGCCCGGGCTGAAGGATGTTGACGCGCGGGTGGCGATTGGCGAGGCGGATGACCTCCCACACGTCGACGCCCATATGCTCGGCCATCATCGACAGCTCGTTGGCGAAGGCGATGTTCACGTCGCGGTAGCTGTTCTCGACCAGCTTCACCATTTCAGCCGCGCGCGCCGATGTGGTAACGCACGCCCCGCGAACGAACTGGCGGTAAAAGGTCATCGCGCGGCGGGCGCACCGCGGGGTGATTCCCCCGATGCAACGGTCGTTGTCGACCAGCTCGACCAGGATGCGGCCTGGCAGCACGCGCTCGGGGCAATAGGCGACGAAGATGTCGGCGGCGCCGGTGCAGGCGCCCGGAACCTTGAGGTCGGGGCGAAGTTCGGCGAGCAGCGCCGCGACTTTTTCGGTCGTGCCGACCGGAGACGTCGATTCGAGAATGACGAGGTTGCCCACCGCGAGCTTCGGCGCGATTGCGCGAGCGGCTGAAAGGACATGGCTGATGTCGGGGCGATGGTCTTCGTCGTGCGGGGTTGGAACCGCAATCACGAAAACGTCGGCAGGCGCAACCTCGGTCGAGGCGACTAGTGTACCGCGCGAAACAACACCTTGAACCAGACCGTCGAGGTCGACCTCCTCGATATGCACCTTGCCGCTGTTAACCGTCTCGACGACATGTTTGCTGACATCGACGCCGGTCACCTTGCTGCCCGAACGCGCGATCAGCGCGGCGGTCGGCAGGCCGATATAGCCCAAGCCGAGGACGGTAACATTTTGGTCGGTTTCAATGCGCACGCGCAATAATCTCCGCAATTCGTGTCGCGGCGCTGCCGTCTCCGAAGGGATTATGCGCGCGCGCCATGGCGTTATAGGCGCCGTCATCGTCCAAAAGGCTGAATATTTCAGAAACGATGCGATCTTTGTCGGTGCCGACCAGTCGCGCGGTGCCCGCCGCGATGCCTTCGGGCCGCTCGGTCGTCTCGCGCATGACGAGCACCGGCTTGCCGAGCGAAGGCGCCTCTTCCTGCACCCCGCCGCTGTCGGTGAGCACCAGCGTGCTCAGCGCGAGCAGCCGAACGAAATGCGGATAGTCGAGCGGGTCGATCAGCGCGACATTGGCAAGGCCGCCAAGGATCGGCTCCATCGCGCTGCGCACATGCGGATTGGGATGGACGGGGAAAATCACGGCAACGTCGGGGCGCGCCGCGATGCCGGCGATGGCTTCGGCAATGGCCTTCATGCCGTCGCCAAAATTTTCGCGGCGGTGCGAGGTGACGGCGATGATCCGCTTGCCGGCGAAGCGCGCCACTAGCGGATCGAGCCCGGCGGCCAGCGACGGCTCCTCATCGATCCGCGCCCGGGTCGCGAGCAGCGCGTCGATCACCGTGTTGCCGGTGACATGGATGCGGTCGGCGGGTACATTTTCTGCCCGCAGCGCCGCGGCCGCAGTCTCGGTCGGCGCGAAATGCAGATCAGCGACCGCACCAGCGACCTTGCGGTTCACCTCCTCGGGCCATGGATGGTAGATATCGCCACTACGCAGGCCAGCTTCGACATGGCCGACGGGAATCTTATGGAAATAAGCGGCGAGCGTCGCGGCCATGGTCGTTAGCGTGTCACCATGGACCAAGACCCGGTCGGGCTTTTCGCGGTCAAAGGTCTCGCCAAGCCCGGTGACGAGCCGCGCGAGCAGCGCGTCGAGCGATTGGTTGGGGGTCATGAGGTTGAGGTCGACGTCTGGCGTTATCTGCGCGATTTCAAGTACCTGATCGAGCATTTCGCGATGCTGCGCGGTAACGCACAGTATTGCCTTGATATCCTTCCGGTCGCGCAGCGCATGGACGACGGGAAACATTTTGATCGCTTCCGGACGCGTTCCAAAGACAGTGATAATCCGCACAGCCATGATATATTCAGTTCCCGATTCTCGATCGCACACAGTGGTATCATCGCGATACCGGACGCTGTTTAGACTTGAACCCTTGTTTTTCCTTTAAATCTTGACCGAAAGGCATTAGCCAGCAAAGTTTGGGCAGGGGAAAGGCGCTGGCGTGCAGCATCTGCGCTGGCCAGCGACAGCGTGCGGCGTTAAGAGCGCTCGGCGGAGACGCGGATGCCTGATCAAGGGTTTTGATAAATGCGATTTTTTTCCCGCTTTCGGCGGGGCGGTAGTGGCCCTGTGACAAGACGGCACCGCGTACCCGATGGGCTGCTTATATACGCGATCGGCGATATCCATGGCCGCGACGACCTGTTTGCCGACATTCTTGATCGCATCGACGCCGATCGGCGATCACGCCCGCACGATCGGAGTGCGCTTGTCCTGCTTGGCGATCTGGTCGATCGCGGACCCGATTCGGATCGCGTAGTCGCTCGGGCGATGACGCTCAGCGCCCGGTTCGACAATTTTCATCTTTTGATCGGCAATCATGAAGAATGCATGTTGGCGGCGCTGTCTGGCGACGTCCGGTCGCTGCGGTATTTTGTGCGTATCGGCGGGGATGCGACCGTGCGTAGCTATCTTCGCGACGACGCGCGATATGACGCCGCTTCGTTCGAGGAGTTGGCTGACGCGTTTCCGGCCGCAGTGCCGCAGGACCATGTCGATTTCCTCGGTAGCGGCGAGGATTGGGTGACTTATGGAGACTATATGTTCGTTCATGCCGGTGTGCGCGATAATGCACCGCTCGATCGGCAGAAGACGAGCGACCTGCGCTGGATCAGGGAGGAGTTTCTGCAAAGCCGCGCAGAGCGCGAAGTGATCATTGTTCACGGGCATACGATTTCCAGCGAAGTGGAGGAACACTCTAACAGGATCGGAATCGATACCGGGGCCTATGCTTCGGGGAAACTGACCGCGTTGGGGCTTGTGGGTAATGAGCGCTGGTTCATCCAGACTGCTGCTGCCTAAAGCCTTGCAGGCTTGGAATGAATCACTTGCGAGTCAAAGTAGCTTTGATAGGGAGCAATGGTCGTCGCCGGTTTATGGTCGAACATTCCTTTCCGAAGTGGGATATGCATGGGTTTCAAGGCAAGCGTGGGACGAATTCTGCGGCCTGCGAATAAATCGGCTTTCGTACACTCCTTGCGGCCAGATGCCGCGATTTTCGATATTGGCTGCGGAAACGGGTCTGCTGCGAGGCTGAAGCAGGCGGCGCCGGAGATACGATATGTCGGGATCGATATAGGCGATTATCATCAGACCGAAATGGCCTTCGCCTCCATGGATCGTTACATAGTCACCACCTCGGAACAGTTTGCCTCAACGATCCGAGATATCGGCGAAAGCTTCGATGGCGTCATCTCTTCGCACAATATCGAACATTGCGAGGATCCGGACGCCGTGATCGATGCAATGTGTTCTGTGCTCAAACCGGGAGGCGTGTTGTATCTTGCGTTTCCCACAGAGGCTTCCGTGGATTTCCCCAAGCGCGAGGGAACGCTCAATTTTTACGATGACCCCACGCATCGCGTCGTCCCGTCCTTTGCTGCACTGGCGGCGCGGCTCGAGGCGAATGGCATGCGCCTGGAAAAGGCGATCCCCCGCAGTCGTCCTCTGATGTATGCCATTGCGGGGCTGCTGTTGGAGCCATGGTCGGCGATCCGGAATCGGGTCGATCATTATGGCGCAATATGGGCGCTCTGGGGTTTCGAAAGTATCGTCTGGGCACGCAAGCCGCGGGCATAATGCCGACAACCTTATCGCCGCGTGCCAACAACCGTCCGGCAACACTCATGCCGATGAAACCTGCCACACCAGAAACCAGTATCGTCGCCATCTGTCGCCCGTTCCTCATGTTGCGATTCCGGCTCGTTATGGCACGGAGACTTAACGGCGTCCTATCTGGCGATACAGCTCCTCCCAGCGGACGCTGATCGCGGGGAGGTCCTTGTCACGATAGGCGGCATGCGCAGCGCGCGACATGGCGGCGAACAGATCCGGATTCTTCAAAAGCTTTTCAATGCTGTCGGCCAGCGAGTGCGGTTGCAGATCTGCTGTCAGTTCGGCGGTTTCACCATGACCGAATTGTTCCGGCAGGGCACCGACCGGCGTCGCGACTGTAGGGATCGCCGCCCATTGTGCATCGATGGCGACCCCCGATTGCGTGGCTTCGAGATAGGGCAGGACGAGCAGGTCGCCATCGGCAAGCAACGTTTCAACCATGGCCTCGGTGAGCCACTCGTTGATGAGAGTAACCTGAGGCAATGCCTTGATCTTCGGAAGATACGGGTCTGCATCACCCGACCCGGCTATGGTGCATTCGAAATCGATGCCGCGATTGACGAGAATCCGGAGGGCATCGAGCAGCACGTCGATACCCTTGTAAATATTGATCCGTCCCAGAAATAGAAGCTTCGGGCACGATCCCTTCATTCCGTCACGGGGCGCGAGCCCCGGCGTCGCGCGGGTCGCAAGCCCGCCTTCGACAAAGTGGAGCGGAATATCGAAGCTGCGCTTGCGCATTTCGTCATAGACGAAGCGCGAAAGTGTCACGAGGTGATCGACCCGCTTTTCGATCACCCATCGCTCGATGCCCTCCACCAAGGCATTCTCGTGCCCCGCGTGGCGTTCGTGATCGTGGACCGTGAACAAGACGGGTGCGTCGGTCTGTTGCCGGGATGGCAGTAGCAGGAGATCGAGGGGGCTGTGCATCGTGACATGGACGATCGAACCGCGCTCTGCCACACGTCGTCGCAGTGGAGCGCGAATGCGTGCGATATCGAGCAGCGCTGTCGGACGCATCTCTACCTCTCCGAGCAAACGTCCGGCGCGCTGGTAGTCGGCTCGCGCAACATTATCGGTCGAGCATACGGCCCACGCCCCGTGCGACGCTTCCAGCGCGGCGAACAAGGGAGCCTGAAAGAGAGAACCGGAGTAGCGACAAAGCGTCCACAAGACGGGTGCAAGATCGGAGTGGGGAGGCAACATGCGCGCCGTCTGGCCGCCCGGTCGCCGCTTTGTCAACACTCATTCGGCGTCCTTGCCGCTGTGAAAGGGAGACGTCGCGAGCAAGCCTCTGCCTCATAATTTCCGCCGCCAAGCACCTGTCCCGCTTGACCGGCTCCGGTACCGCGAATATCAGGCGCGCTGCCTTACGCCTCCGCGGTTTGCGAGTTGCTGGCGTGCAATCGTCGGATTATTGAAGGGCCTTTCGTGCGCTGGAGCTATTTCGTTGCGATCGTTGCCAACCGAGGGTTGGCATTCGCACTGCTGTTGACATTATCACATATTATGCGGCCCGCTGATTTCGGGCTTTATTCGCTCGTCGCCGTTAACGCGCTTGTCGTGTCAAATCTTGCGGGAACATGGATTGCCACGACCGCGACGCGTCTGATTGCCATCTGCAGCCCGGACGAGCGGGGGGGCGCCATAGCGCGGATCGCGCGGATCACCGCCTATGTGCTGATCTTGCAACTCGCGGTTGGCACCGTGCTAGCCGTGGGAGCTATAGCATTGGGTCGCGAGGCGGACGTGCCGCTGCTTGTGCTGACTTTGGCTTGGGCCATGGCGACAATCATCTATGATGTCGTTCTGGCGACGAAGAACGGGTTGTCGGCGGGTAAATCCTATATGAGCATGTCGATCGCGCGAAATTTGCTCGCGCTATTGTTTTGCGTCGCCTTGGCGTTTGCCGGCCTGCCTGCGTCGTGGGTCGTGACGGGGCAGGTTGCGGCGATTCTGATAGCCGTGGCCGCGTCCTCTTCTGTCTGGCAACTCGCGGGTATGGCGGCGAATTCGCGTGCTGACCCGAGCGTTGGCACGCGGGGCTCTTCCGGGAACTTCTCGTTGCTCGAACTGCTGGCGTTCGGCTTTTCGGGGACGATGGTTTTCAGTTTTCTCGTGATAATGAATGGAGTTTTTCGGAACGCCGTGTTCTACAGCCTCGGAACTGGTGCGACGGGCGTCTATGCATTGGTCGGCGATATGTTTTATGCGCCGATCACCTTATTGGCTGCGGCATATAGTCTTTCCCGTCAGCCGCATCTTTACTCGCTTGCGGACGCCGCGAAAGATGTCCGGGAGGCTGAGTATTCGCGTTTTTTGGGCGTCATCGCATTCACCGTGATCGGCTATGGGGCGATCGGCTTTTTGCTGGCACCATCGTTGATCGCGCCCATAGTATCGGACGGAATGCGAACGGACGCTGTGATCGTAGCAAGCTGGAGCGCACTACAAACTGCACTAGTCACCATGATGGTTGCCTACACGCAATTGCTTCTGGCTTCGGGGCAGAAGCGGAAGGTCTGGTTGACCGTCCTGATTTCGCTTTGTTTCATCCTCGTCGCGGCCTTTAGCGGTATGGTGATGAAGAGCCTGTACTGGTTCGCCGTTTTCGGCGTTGCCGCATCTTTCGCTGCGCTTGTGCTGTCCGCTTTTGTTTCCGGCTCATCTGTGTTGCCCTTGGAATCCATAGGGCGGTCGGCGGTGGCGGCTGCCGCCGCTGGCTGCGCTGTTTTCTTTGTTCCGCACGGCGATGGCTTGATCATGGCGCTGGCTGCGGCGCTCATCGGTGGTCTTGTCTATCTGCTTGTCGCATGGCTGCTTCGTGCCAGCGAAGTTTCAGAGCTTCTTCCTGTATTTAATCGAAGGAAGGGATATTGAAGAGTACAGGGCTGGTTGTTAACGCGCTTCCTTGCACGGACGAGTCCCTCCCTCAGTCGTTCGATGTTGTTGAAAGATTTTCGATGCAGGATTTTCGGTCGCCGGCGTCGGTGCCGTCGCAAAAGCAGCGTCTGGTCGTTCGCGCGCGCGCACCGTTACGGCTCGGACTCGCTGGCGGCGGAACCGACGTCTCGCCTTATTGCGACGAATATGGCGGAGCGGTGCTGAATATCACGATACCGCGTTTCGCCTATGCCTATGTCGAGCGGCGTGCCGACGGGATCGTGGAGTTTATTGCCAGCGACCTTGATCTTCGGGAAGAATATGAGGCGGGCGACACGGCGAGCGCGAGGCAACTCGCCCTCCATCGCGGCGTCTATGAACGCATGATGCGCGACTATTTCGGCGGCGAACGTATTCCTATGACGTTGACCACCCATGCCGACGCTCCTGCCGGGTCAGGGCTCGGCACCTCGTCGGCACTCGTGGTCGCGTTGGTTGACGCGTTCCGCGAGATGTTCGATCTGCCGCTTGGACGCTATGACGTGGCCCATATTGCCTATGAGATCGAGCGTATCGACCTCAAGCTCGCCGGAGGCAGGCAGGACCAATATGCGGCGGCGTTCGGTGGTGCCAATTATATCGAGTTCCTCGCCAACGACGTCGTGATCGTCAATCCGCTTCGGATCAATCAGGCCTATGTGGATGAGCTTGAGGCTTCGATGCTGACCTGCTTTACCGGGCAGTCGCGTGTCTCAAGCAAGATTATCACCGAACAAAGCTCGAACATGGCGGAAAAGCGGGGCGACGTGATCGACGCTCTGCATTCGCTGAAAGCCGATGCCCAGTACATGAAGCTGGCGCTGCAAACGGGCAACATCCGTCTCGTCGCGGAGATCATGGAGCGCAGCTGGCTCGCGAAAAAGCGCACCGCTTCCTCGATCAGCAATAAGGAAATCGAGGATCTGTACGATTTTGCGATCGCGAACGGCGCAATCGCGGGGAAAGTTTCCGGGGCGGGCGGAGGCGGATTTGTCGTTTTCGTGGCCCATCCAGAGGCGCGACCGCGCCTGATCCGCAAGTTGAATGAACAAGGCGCACAGGCACAGGCCGTGCAATTTACCGATCGAGGATGTGAAGCATGGATGCGACCCTACTGACGACTCTAGCCGATGAGCATATGGCAGCCAGCATCGACGTGCTGACGCGGGCTCAATCGGATCGGAGCTTTCACGACAGCATGATCGACATTGCGGCGATAATTTCCACTGCGATGCGCGAGGGCGGTAAGGTGCTGCTCGCCGGAAATGGCGGAAGCGCCGGCGACGCACAGCATATCGCGGGCGAGTTCCTGTCGCGGCTGAATTTCGACCGCGCACCGCTCGCTGCGATCGCGCTCACCACCGATACCTCAGTTCTGACCGCTATCGGTAACGATTATGGTTATGAGCGCGTGTTCGAGAGGCAGGTGAGAGGTTTGGGTCGGCCGAACGACGTCTTCATCGGCATTTCGACTTCGGGACGTTCGCGCAACATCATCGCCGCGTTGGAAGCAGCGAAGGCAATAGGGATGACGACTGTTGCCTTCTGTGGCGAAGATCCGCGCGATATGGGGCCGCTGTGCGATTATCACTTGCGTGCTCCGTCAGGGGATACCCCGCTGATCCAGCAAATTCATATCGTGGCGGCGCACATCATCTGCGGAGCAGTCGAACAGACGCTGTTCAGCAAGCCGGCATGACGCGATCATTTCATAGGGAATGAAGCAGGCAGTATTTCTTGTCGGCGGACTTGGATCGCGTCTTGGTGATGTAACAAGGCAGACGCCGAAGCCGTTACTTCCCGTTTCGGGAAGGCCGTTCCTCGACTATTTGGTCGAGGACATTGCGCGCCATGGAATTACCGATGTCCTGTTCTTGGCGCAGTTCGAGGCTGATCAGGTTAGCGATTATTGCAATTCCACGCCGCTGCGCGCGCGGTTCGGGCTTTCGATGAACGTGGCTGTCGAGCCCGATCGTGCGGGGACAGGCGGTGCTCTGTGGCATGCGCGCGATCATCTGGATGATCGCTTCCTGTTGCTGAACGGCGATAGCTGGGTGAATGGAAACTACCTGAGCTTGTCGCATATCTTGCGGGGCGAAGATGTCGAGGTCGCGATCGCGTTGCGGCGCGTCCCCGATGTCGAACGCTATGGCCAGGTCACGGTCGATGGGAAGTTTGTAACCTCATTCGCCGAAAAGAACGCTGGATCGGGCGAGGGATATATCAATGCCGGCGTCTATGCGATGTCTCGCGAGATACTGGGCTATTTGACGCCTGACTGTTCGCTGGAGCGCGACGTCCTTCCGCGGTTGGTCGATGCGCGGAGGGTCGGCCATGTGACTTTCGACGGCTATTTTATCGATATCGGTATCCCCTCGACCTTGACGGAAGCTCGAAGCGACTTTGTCGAGCATTACCGCAGACCTGCCGTTTTCTTCGATCGCGACGGTGTGCTGAACGTGGATCATGGGCATGTCGGGTCCGTCGATCGTTTCGAATGGATGCCGGGCGCCATCGACGCTATCAGAGCGGTGAACGACGCGGGATGGTTCGCGTTCGTCGTGACAAACCAGGCCGGCGTTGCGAAAGGCTATTACGACGAACAGTCCGTTCAGGTGCTGCACCGGCATATGCAGTCCGAGCTCCGCCGCGCGGGCGCACACGTCGATGAATTCCGTTACTGCCCGCATCACCCGGAAGGAAGCGTGGCCGATTATTCGATGCTCTGCGCTGATCGCAAACCCGGGCCAGGAATGATATTGGATCTACTTGAGAGATGGCCGGTCGACGCTGGGCAATCCTTTCTTGTGGGAGACAAGGAGAGCGACATCGAGGCAGCGCGACGCGCATCGATACGAGCAGTCCTTTACGCTGAACGAGATCCCCTCAATCAATGGCTGGAGCGGCAATGTCCGCCTTTCCCGCCTTTTTCCCTTAGGTAGGCATATGACTGCAATTAACGACATAGAGCGCTCGCTTGCTCGAAGGCTTCCGACCAATTTTCTGAAGGATGTTTATCCCCGCGCCATGCGCAGACTCGCCGAGTATGGGCTCTTCCGAGGACGCCATTTGGTCGATACCAAACATGGCTTTCAGATTTTCGCCGACCGTCTGGATGCCGTGAAGTGGCACGTTTACTATTTTGGCGAGCTAGAACCGCAGGTAAGCCTCGCATGGAAGCGGATATTGCGCCCGGGCGACAGCGTTTTGGATATTGGCGCTAACGTTGGATATCATAGCCTGCTCGCCGCAACGTCGGTAGGGCCACAGGGTCATGTCTACGCAGTGGAGCCGGGACGCCGCGTTCTCCCTCAACTGCATAAGCATATCGAGATCAACGACTGTCGAAACATCACAGTGTTCGAGAATGCGATCTCGGACAAACGCGAAGTCGCGAAATTTTACTACGGAGGTGACAATCTCCAGGGAAATTCGTCTTTGATCGGTGCTGAAACCGAATTTTTCGACCTCGTCGAATGCATTACTTTCGCTGACCTCGCCGAACAGGTACCTTTGGAAAAGCTCCGTTTGATAAAGATCGACGTCGAAGGCGCTGAAGATCGAGTGATCCGGAATATGGTAGGCTTTCTGGAAAAGCTGCGCGACGACGTCGTCCTGTTTATCGAAATCAGCCCCGACAATGCCGGTCGGGCCGAAGAGATTCTTAAGCCATTCGCCGATTCCGGCTTCTCATCACGATTGATTGAGAATGAATACAATACAAACTTCTATCGCGCCGCTTCGTCGGTGAAACTGGCTCCTGCGATGTTTCGCGACGGGCAGATTCATGATGTGGTATTAAGCCGAGATTCTTCGGTTTTTGCGGAAATGGCGGGCTAGTCAGACCTTGGGTTTTGCCAATTGCAACTTTGGTCCGGAATCATGATCATGATGAAATTCAGCAATAGTTCTCAAGCGCGGGAAGAACGCGCCGGCGAAGAGAGTATCCGGAGCGTCCGGTTCGGTGCCTTGTTCGCCTTGCTGATGTCGGCCTGCCTGCTAGGCGGAGGGCCGGTAGCAGCCGGTATCCCCCTGATCATAATCAGCATTGCCGCCGCCGTCTGCTTGGGTGTTCTTATCTACGAAAGGAGCTTAGGAAAGCGTCCTGAGCTTCCACGATATTTCACCCTCGTGCTGGGGGCGATCTGGATTGCTCCGCTGGTTCAGCTCATTCCACTGCCACCGGGGATTTGGCGCGAATTGCCCGGGCGAACGATCGCCGCATCGGTTCGGGACGTGGTATCACCGGGCGCGGGATTTTATCCGTTTAGCATAGATCCAGCCTCGACCTGGGTCGCTTTTTTTGCCGTGACGGTGTTCATGGTGGCATTTATCGGCGCGCTTTCACTGGGCCGCCGCCAGATGCGGCTCTTGCTCTGGGCGCTTTGCGCGATTGCCTTTCTCAACATCTTCGTGGGTTCGTTCCAGGTAGCGACCGGTGGCGGCATTTTCGATTTTCATGGGAGCGGGCATCGCGCAAACCTCATCGGCTTCTTCGCCAATCGCAATCATGCGGCGCTTTACCTGTCGGCGATGATCCCCTTGCTGACCTATCTGATTTCCACCAGCCACGGCCTGATGCGCCGCCATGCTCGATATTTTTCGATTGCCGGGATCATATTACTGCTCGTTGGCGTTGTCGTCACCACGTCGCGTGCGGGGTTGGTCATGGGTATGATCAGCGCCGTGGCGTCTTTGGTAATGGTCGGCTTCACATCGAAAGTGGTAAAATCGCCATGGCGGATAGCGGCCGGGGGGGGCGTTCTGCTTCTGGCGGCTTCGCCGATCCTGTTCAGCGAACGCCTGTTCGCCGTCATGCAGCGGTTCGACAGCGTGTCCGCCGACCTCCGATGGCAGATATGGAAGCAGAGCTGGGTCGTCGCCCAAGCCTATCTGCCTCTGGGGAGCGGTTTCGGGACCTATCGCCTTGCCTATGATCCGCTCGAGCCAATCGCGATGGTTTCGCCGCAATATGTGAACAACGCGCACAACGATTATCTCGAGTTGCTGATTGAAGGCGGCTATCCAGCGATCATTCTTCTTCTGGGACTGCTGATCTTAATCGCGTTGCAATCCTGGAAGCTGGCGCCGCAAATCTGGAAGGCGAGACTGTTATCTGCCTATGTTCCTGCCATCCTCTTCATTGTCCTCGCACTCGGGCATTCGGTCGTCGATTATCCCATGCGCAGGCTGGCCATTGCCGTTCCGCTTGCGCTGATGCTGGGTTTATTGTTTCGATCGACGAGGGAAGATCGCGCCATGAAGGAAGGCGCGCCGACACAGATCGCCGATAATGCTGAAGCCTGAAGCCTAGCCGGGCTTCTTTGCCTTGATCACCAGCGAGCAGTAAAGGTCACGGCTGGTCGGAAGCAGTGCATTCAAGATCGCGCCCCAAATGGTACCCGGCGCCACCAGAACGATCTGGACAAGAAGGTTCAACACGGCGTTCTTTGCCCCCAGCTTCTGGAAGATATAGGTCGACCAGAGCTGCGAAATCGCCGTGACGAACGTGCCCGACTTCTGAATCTCGATTTGGTCGAAGCCGGCCTTTTCCAGAAGATGACGCATCCCGAATTCGGTATAGCGTGCAAAATCATATGGCTGCTCATGTTCGGGGAATGCAAAGGGGATCGTTGCGAGCAACTTCCCACCGGGCTTCAACACCCTCCGCATTTCGGCGAGATTCTCGGGTAGGTTGAACACATGCTCGAAGGTTTCCGAAGAGAAAATATTATCGATCGAACCAGTTTCGAACGGCCAAGTCGCGCCATCGTAATAGACATCGACAAGACTGTTCAGCCTGGCGTGATCGTGGCCGCTGACCTCGATATCCATTCTGATATAGGATGACACATTTGTAAAATAGCGGCGGTAGGGTTGGGATCCGCAGCCGAAATCGATGACGGTGCGGGTCATGCCGGGCGCTTCCGTTCGAACCGCGCGCAGCAGGCCTCGCCGCAGGAAATAATATGGGTTAAGGAAAGGCCCCAATGCTCCTGGGTGAAATTTCTGATCTGCTATAATTGTCGCAACATCGTCAAACCCGTCTTTTGTCTAAACGATCGGCCGATTTAATCGGCTGTCGATGGACATGTGGGCGGAATGTTATCGCCGAGCGGCGAGAACTCGGTGCGCCGGCACCTCGCGCTCCGTCTTGCCCGATTTCGCCTTGATCGCTGCCGCCGCGCCTATCGTTCCCAGCGCCGGTGCCAGTAACGGCAGCGAAGTTCCGATGTGCCGAAGATAGGAGCCCAAGTCCGGCTCGAAGAGCAGCAGCGTCAGAACGTGCGCCAGAAAAAGCAGGCCAGGGCGCCATATGCGAGGATCGCGACTGCGTACCGCGATCCACACGAGGACGCCGTACACAAGCACGTTGATCATGAGAAAGGTCTCTTTGGCCCCCGCCGCACCGAAGAATATCGGAAAATTCAGTCGCGCGAATGCGTAGCCGTAATTCACGACGAAACTGTACAGTCCGTCCGGCCGCATGATGTTCAGGAAAGCGGTGCGCGTACCCGACCCGGCAAAGCCGATGCGATGATAATTAACGATATCACGCTGTTCCTGCAAAAGCACATAAGCTTCCTTGGGTATCATCAGGGCGATAACGGGAACCAAGAGCACGAATATAAATTTGGTCGGAACATTCACTTTCTTAAAGATCACCAAGATCAGAAAGACAGATGCGACAATAAGGAAATATTGCCGGAACACTAAAGCGTATATAATGATCAGAGCGGCTGATAAAATCGACGACAACGCTGTCCCGCGGACCGACGTCAAAACAAAAAGGCAAGCCATCATGAACGGAAGGTACATAGTATCCTTCACAAATAGACATAGAAAAAGAAGAATCGGAGATAAGCAGAGAAATGATGCTATCGATATGGAAATCATTCCACGGCACCATTTCAAGGAATTATGGAAAAATCCCAATGATATAAGTATTACCATAAAATATCTTAGGGCGTCATTTGTCACGCCATAAATATAAGCCATGGCGGCATAACCATCAAATTGGTCAATCTCATTACCCGATGTTGCCATACGCGCAATCGTATCAGCATCATTCTCCTGAGATGGAATAATGGTTGAAATGCCGAAATATAGTATAGAAAGGTAAAATAAAAAAATCACCACCAGCGCGAAAAGTCTCGCTCTTTTCACGTATAAAAAAAATTTCTGTTCGGGGCTCTGCGCCGTCTTTCGCACCTTTTTAGGCTTTGAGCTAAATGTTGACGAAATCATGCGGCCATCGATCGTTCGTAGAGGGTCAAGAACTTTCGTATCTGCTTTTCAGCGACATATTTACGCTCGAACACTTTGCGCCCGGCGATCCCCATCCGCTGCAGCTGCGTTTTGGATAGTCCGCGCAATGTGGAAGCCAATGAGCCGGGCTGATCGATATCGACCAGAAGCCCCGTTACCATATCTTCGACCAATTCGGGCAGGGCAGAGCGTTTGCTGGCGATAACCGGCTTAGAGGCGCGCATCGCCTCGATACCGACCATCGGCAGACCTTCCCATCGCGATGGCATGACCAAGGCGTCAACCTTCTCCAGCATTGCTAACGCAAACTCTCGTGGTTGCCACCCATATACGATCACATTCTTTGGCAAGTCGCCGAGTACTGGCGCATCGTGTTCAAGCGAGGGTCCGACGAGGTGAAAAGCGATCGGCTCATCTTCCAGTTGACGTGCTGCGTCCAAGAGGATGTCCAAGCCCTTCGGTCGTCCTGATCGGCCGATGAAAGCGAGATTGATCCTGTCGGGATCAATCACGATTTGCGCTTGTTCCGATACGGGTGGAGAGGCAGCTATCCCGTTTTCGATGACCGCGAGCTTGAGCGTGTCGGGAAGCCCATAGTCGAGCGCAACCTTCCGCTCATAGTGCGAGACATTGACGACGAAGCTGGTTTGATAGAGCTGCGCGCGCTCCACCAAACCATATATATGCTTCTTCCATTCCGATATGTCTTGGGTGAACGACCAACCATGCGGGCAGTAAATTGTCGGCGTCCCTTTCGCGCCGCCGAACAGCCGCGCCGCGAGCCCCCCGAAGCTGCTGTGGGCATGGACGACATCAGGGCGGTAGGTGTCGCCAAATCGCACCATTTCGCGCGACAATGTCCATGCCGAGCGCAGCCGGCGTGCATCGCTCCGAAAATATTCGAGCGCCAGGCCGTCGAATGGTGCGATATGCTCGCGTTCATTCTCCGGCATCAGCAATGCCACATTGCCTTTGCCCAACGCTTCGATCTGAAGTGGCAATATTTCCGCCAAGTGCGAAGCGATGCCACCGATCGTCGTCTCGGCGACGTGTAAAACCTTCATGCTCGACGTCTTTCCGATCAGAAGGCGCGGTCGTGGACCAGAACGCGCAAGGTCGCGAACATGATTTCAATGTCGCGAACCAGCGACCATTGCGAAACATATTCAAGATCAGCATCGAGCCGGTCTTGCAGGTCGCTCTCTTCAAAAGTGTTGCCCCGGAAACCGCGTATTTGTGCGAGCCCCGTGATTCCTGGCTTTGCGATATGGCGCTGCCAATAGCTGCTGTCGACTTCCCAATAGAGCCGATTGCCGGCCTTCGCGCCATAAGCGTGAGGGCGAGGTCCGACGATGCTCATATCGCCGCGAAGAACGTTAAAAATCTGCGGAAGTTCGTCGATGCTCGTCTTCCGGATGAACGCGCCTACTTTCGTGACTCGTGCGTCATTCCGTGCCGTGAGCATATTGCCGTTTCCGTCGCTAAGCTCATGGCGCATCGAGCGGAACTTCAGCATCCAGAAGCTCCGATTGCCCAGTCCGATGCGCTCCTGACGGAACAGGACCGGGCCCGGGCTCTCAACTTTGATGGCGATGGCGAAGATCGCCATCAACGGGAGCAGAAACGGAAGCGCGATCAGCACGACGGCCAGATCGAGAACGCGCTTGGTAAGCGCCTGATGCCATTCCAGCGGTTTGCGCGAAATTAACGCGAGGCACCGATCGCCATGACGGATCAGTTCCAGCGGACGTATGCCGTCGAGATCCGAAAGGCGGATTTCGCTGCGCGTATCCAGACAGCGCAGCATATGCGTCCAAGCCGCGCGCTTGTCGGGGGGGCAATAGACCCGCACCATGTCATAGTCGGCGCAAAGCGAAACGAGCCGGTCGATCTGAACGCGATCGCTTGCGTCGGGCCAGAGCTCCAGATCATGGGCAATGACGTGAACCATGCCTTCGGGCAATTGCTCGGGCGGTGCGCTGTCGTCGACGATGGCGAGGTCCATCATTTGGTGTCGGCGCGCACGGGGGACGATCAGCCAGCTCGCGACAAATCGTCCGGCGGCGATGAATGCTGCGCTGGCGACGATGGAAGTGACGATAAGTACGCGCGAAAATTCGATCCCAGCCTTGAAGCAGAACAGGGCTATGATGAACAAGATGTTCGCGAGAACCGCCGCCCGCACGCCCCGAACCACGGACGATCTGGTATCCGATAATACCTGCGGAGAAAACGCCCCGCCATATCCCGCGCAGACCGGATAGATAAGCGAAATGAACAGCAGGGCATTTCCGATCATCGCGTTGAACGGGGTTCCGAACCGGACGGTTCCGGCAAATGCCAACGCGGATATCAGCGCTAGGTAGTCGACCATTGCGATCAGCAGGAGAAAGGAAGCGCGCGACATCTCGCGCTTGCGTCTCGCCGCCATACGTTGCGAAGCGTCAAGCGACGGCTCGAGCTGCACGGCCAAATGCGTCGATAGAGCTGATTTGACGCTTCCAGCATCAAGTCCGCCTAAGTGTGCGTCCGCAGATGGCTCCCGATCTCTAGCGCTGATCATGTCACTATCGCGCGTCATGGCTGAGTCACCTCAACAGATCGAATGGTGAAATCGACGGGCGAAGCGGTATCGCGTAATGCGCCCGATATCCGCAGTTCGGGGAGGTCGCAGCTGATCGGGGCACTGCTTGAGAATGTGATCAGGTCTTGATCCGCAGAAATATCCGTGTTCTCCAGCGGAATTATTTGGCCCGAACCGTTGCAGATCAGGGCCAAATCTAGTGCGGCGGCCCCGGTCATGACGTCCGAGCCCAACGCGATTGCAACGGTAACGGGACGCTTTCCTTTAAGCCGCAATCTCTGTCTCAAAAAGCTTGGAACCCCGCGACCATCCCACTCGACGCGGATACCTCCCGTTGAATCCACGTAAGTATTGGATCCGGTTCCCTGGCCAAGCCGCCACTCGAATGGCATAATAAGGTCGGTTCGGTCCTGGTCCATTCTAGCCAGCTTCTCGAACGTCGGGTCATATCCGGGGGAGCGGCCGCCTGGCTTGACGAAGCGAACCCAGAGAGCTTCCGCGCGGCGATCCTCGCGAGCGACCTCGAACGCGTTAACGAGCGGAGCGATCTCCTCGCGGCTTACCTTTGAACGCGCGTCGAGGAGATGATTGATCGTATCGAGTCTTGCCAGTCTGGACTGCGGCAGCTGCAATGTTCTCGCCTGAGTGAAAAACGCCGCTCGCCAGGGCGGCCTGCGTTCCAACGCATGCACCAGCGGTTCTCGAACATCGGCGTTCAATTCGAAAAGGAAAACTAGCTGAAGCGCTTGGCCTGCCAAGACATCGCGTCGCAACATCGCGTCCGCGCGGTTCAACAGGTCAACATAGTCCCGGGCTGTCACAGCCTTGATCATCAAGCTTCGCTGCGCGTTGGTGTTTCTCCAGCCCAGCTTCGCCATCTGCGTCGCATAACGGTCGGCCTTGCTGCTGTCGCCTCTCGCTGCCGCGTCACGATAAAGAAGGTAAAGCAGATCCTGCCGATACGGCTGTTCCGCCGCGTTACTTTCGATCAGTGCCAGGTTTGCCCGGCTTAGCGGCGCCGCCTTCTTCGTTTCGGCTTCATCGGCAAAATGTGTCAGTGCGAGGCTGAGTATCGCCGCATCCTCCTTGTCGGCTGTGTAAGCATGGAAAACGAGCGCAACGAAAACGATCGCCGAGACCGCCGCAAATGCGGCCCCGACTGGGTTCAATCGCGGCCGCTCTCCAAGTGGCTTAATGCCCATATTCATATTGATACGTCGATTCATACGAATTGCCATAGCCCGACGATGACGCATCGAACTTGGTCAACAATACACCCGAGACATTTGCGTGAGCATCACGCAGGCGGCTGAGAGCCGCGAGGATAGTCTTGGGCAGATTCTTGTTCGACTCGATAACGTAGATCACGGCTTCAACAGAATTGCCCACGCTGATTGCATCGGCGATCGCCAAAACCGGCGCGCTATCGACAAGGATTACGTCATAGTCGGCTGAATGCGCGGCCAGCATCGCCCGGATTGAACCGGGATCGAGCAGTTCGGTGGGGTTCGGCGGAATGGCGCCGCCAGTGATCATGTCTACCCGCTCGACATTGGTCTTGCGCACGACATCCGCAAATGTGCGATTGCCCGACAGAAGTTCGCTCATGCCTTCGGTATTTTTGATACCATACTGGTTATGTTGGTTCGGTCGCCGAAGGTCGAGGTCGATGACCAGCAGGCGCTTGCCGGTACGCGCAAGCGACAGCGCGGTGGCAAAGCAGGCCGTCGACTTTCCTTCCGCCGCTGTCGTACTAGTAAATGCCAGCGTCTTCGGCAAGCCATGGGTGGAGATCATCGAAAGCGTCGATCGCAGGCTGCTGAAAGCTTCCGAAATGGGTTGCTTTGGATCGCGCAGCTCGTTCGCGAGGTTTTCCGGGTTTTCGGGCTTGGGGACCACGCCCAACAAAGGCAGGTTCAAGTTCCGCGCAACATCGTCGGGCGTCCGGATAGTGTCGAATACGGTATGACGGACGTAACAGAAAATGGTTGAGATGATCCCGCCCAAGATCGCGGCGAGAAACAGGTTCAAAACAATCTTGGGCGACGACGGTTTGATCGGCGTTACCGCCTGATCGATTAGCGATATGTTGTTTGCTTGCACTCCCGCTTCCGCATTCAACTGATTGAACCGGGCAAGCAGGAATTCATACTGCTGACGAAACGTGTCGGCTTCGCGACGGAGTATCGACAATTGAATGCTTTCGCTCTGTTCCGAGAATGTCGAACTCTTCAACTGTTCGACGCGGTTGCCGAGGGCCTGTTCATTTGTACGGGCAACCTCATATTCCGTCCGGATCGTCGAGCGGATGCTCGACGCGATCGCGCCGATCTGCTGATCCAGCTCGATAATTCTCGCCCGCCCTTGTCGGACAGTGGGATAATCGTCACGCCGCCGCTGCGTTTCTTCCATTAGCTGAGCATTCAGCTGTGCCTTTTCGGCGAGCAGAGCCTGCACAGCCGTGTTTTCAAGTACCTCTGGAATGCTGAGCGAATTGACCGCGCGAGCCCTATTCCAGCGCTGTTCGGCCTGGATGCGCTTTGCCGTAGCTTCGGCCTGCTGCTGGTTTAACTGAACAAGAGTGCCCGTCGTCAGCGATCGCGGGGCGCTGGGGCGATCGCT
This sequence comes from Sphingopyxis sp. TUF1, assembly GCF_036687315.1. Lineage (NCBI taxonomy): Bacteria > Pseudomonadati > Pseudomonadota > Alphaproteobacteria > Sphingomonadales > Sphingopyxidaceae > Sphingopyxis > Sphingopyxis kveilinensis. The sequence goes on along the minus strand of NZ_CP144683.1, from coordinate 1,831,376 downwards.
GGTCGATGCAGCGGCGCTGGCGTCGATGATCTTCTTCTCGCGCGCATATTGGACCGCGCTTCGTTCGGCACGGGCTAGGCGCTGCTGCGCTTCGTCGAGCTGTTCGCGCAAGAATTCGCGAGCGTAGGATGAGCTATCGAATTTGCGGCGCAAGTTGAGCCGGATGAAATTCTCCGCGTAACTGTTCGCGACGCGCGCTGCCAGTGCCGGATCGGGGCTCGTGAAGAATATCCGGACAACACGCGATTGCGGCGGCAGTTCGACGGTAAGGTTTTTCTGCAGGACGGTCAGCACACGCTCCCGCTTGGCATCGGCAAGCGAGACGGACGAGGTGGCTTCAACTTCTTGGCTGTCGCGCATTTGTTCGAGGAAGCGATCGCCATTGAACAAACGCAGTTCATTGGCGACAGCACGCGCGACGGCTCGGCTGTTGATGACATCGACCTGCGTTTTCAGAAAGCGTTCGGCGTCCTGGATAGAGGCGGATGATTCGGATTGCTCAGTACCGAGGACCTTGATTGCTTCCTGATCGATTTGGACCGCAGCATCAGCGCGATATCGCGGTGTCATCAATAGTGTTACGATAATGCCCAACACGATGGCCGAGGCCATGATTGTCGCAATCCAGAAGCGCGAGCGATAGACGATCGCCCATATCTCGCGGAGATCGATCAGGCGCGCGTCTTCGGCACCTTGCTGATCATCATCTAGAATGTCTTGAGCATGATAAGAGTCGAACGCCTTCCCTGCAGGCGATGGAGCTTTATTGTTCATTGAACTATCTTCCATCAGTGACGGTGACGAAGGCACCGGCAAGAGCGGGGAGCACCATTATTGCGTCACGGTAGATGCGGCGGGCTGCGGATTCGCCGACGACCACGATGTCGTTGCCCAGTATCTCAGGATCGGGGGCATTGCCCGCTCGGATCGCGCCAAGATCGAAACGGGCGACGAGGCGCTGATCGCCGATATTCCGGAAAACGATCACCTGGTTGAGCTTGGCGACGTCACTGGTTCCTTCCCCCAGTGCGATTGCCTGCAACAGCGTGAGTTGGCCCGCTTTCGGAAAAACGCCGGGCTTTCGAACCTCGCCATCAACCGTGACGCGTTGGGTGACCGCGGTGACGACGTTGATCGCCACTTGCGGGTTGACCAGGAATCGCTGATCGAGCTTTTGCGCTATCTCGCCCGCCAACTCGGCGCGCGTCTTGCCGGCGGCAGCGACCATGCCGATCAGGGGGACATAGATCGTTCCGGCCGCATCGACCGGCAACTGGTCGTTCGACAGTTCGGGTTCTTGGAAGACCTTCATGCTGAGCACATCGGACGGTCCGATGCGATATTCGGCCGGCAGTACTCCGGCAACCGGTGTCGGAATGATCGCATAGGCGGCATTGCCAGCAGGAGCAGTTGATCTCGGACCTGCACAAGCAGCTAAAGTCAAACAAACGAGCGCAATCGGCGCGCGACGAATCATGTAATTGTCCCATTCTGACGGCGAGGAGGCAATGATCGCCCCTTAGTGACTTGTCCATCGGCTGCAAACGAAAATCTCTAGAAGAGCCGGTGGCTTGATGCAAAGACTGTTGCCCACGAGCTACCGAAATTGCGGTAGAATGGTATTTCATCTCGCTTTCGTTTCAGCTCGTCGCGTAGCCGTTCGGATTTTGTGATTGCCACAGCCAAGACGATGCGCACATCGCGTCGACATCGAGCGATGCCCGCCAGCCGAGCAGCGCCTCCGCCTTTGCGGTCGCGGCATAGCTGCTTGCCACGTCGCCGGGGCGTCGATCGACGATCTCGACCTGAATCGGGTGACCGCAGGCGCGTTCATATGCGGCGACCAGTTCTTTTACATGCCCGTCGAGGGATTGGAGAAATGCCTGCGCCTCTGGACCGCCGCGCTGATCCATCTCCGGCGCGTCAATGAAGCCAAAACGGATTGTCACTTCGATCGATGAGCCACGTGGCGGATGATAGATACGGCTCAGAAATCCATCGCCGTCGAATACTTTCAGGACGGGGACGCGGAGCGTTTCGACACCGGGCTCCTCAGGCGCGATCAGCATCGACGCCACCTAGCCATCAGCCAGCGCGAGATCGAACGTGCCCAATCGAGCTGTAGCCGATTACCTGATTTTCGGCAGCGACTTTCCATCGATCATCTTCGCAGAGACTTCGAAATCGCTGGAAATCTTGACGATGAGCACCTGGCTGAAATTTCAGCGCAGATTGAGTGACGACATTGCTCTGCTTGAACGGGGTGATCCTCTTCACCCCTCATCGCCCTCAAATTGCGCAAAGCGGTTATAACCTATGTTAAGGAGCGCAACGCCTTTGCTTGCTTATGGCCGGATTTTAGAACATCGATGAGGCCGCAATCAGATCGGGCCGAGGGGCAGTCAGGTGGAATCGGCCAGATTATCGGCGCTCGGGCGCGACACGCGCGCCAATCGCCTCATTATCCTGCTCCTGTCGATCGGCTTCGCCGCGCTGCTCGCTGCAGCTGCAACCGCCTATTATGTTCAGCGTCAGAATGAGGTCGACGCGCGGTTGGTCGCGCACACGCTGGCGGTCCAGGCCAATCTCGGTGCTTTCGCTAGCGCGACCGAGCGGGTGGAAACCGCGCGCCGCGGCCTTATTCTTACACAAAATCCCCAATTTGCGACGATCATGGAGGAGGCCGAAGCACAATCGCTTAGCCAATTGTCCACTCTCGAGAAGCTGGTCAGCGACAACCCCGAACAACGCGCGCGGGTAACGCAGCTACGCCGACATCTTGCATCGTATAACCGTCACCATCGTGCGACCCTGGGGTTGCAGGGCCGTGATCGCGCGACATGGATCGCCGGCTTTGCGAATGATGGGGGAGTTCTCGAGGTTCGGGCGTCGCGAAAAATCGTTGAATCGATGCTCGCCGATGAGCTTTCTTTGCTTCACGAACGCGAGGCGCGGCAGCAACGGACACAGCAGCTGTTCACCTTGTCGCTGATCGGCTCGGGCATTCTGATCATCATCGTAGCAGCCGCCACTTTACTCCTTGTCCGGCGCAACCTTGTCGAGCTCAGGCGGTCGCGTGCCGAACTTCGGCGCCTCAACGAAGGGCTTGAAGAACTCGTCGAAGCCCGCACTGGCGAACTCAAGCTCGCGAATGCGGAGATCCAGCGTTTCGCCTATATCGTGTCGCACGATCTGCGCTCGCCGCTCGTCAACGTTATGGGGTTTACCGCTGAACTCGAGACCGCGCGCAAGGCGATCGCCGGATATCTCGAGAGGGGCGACGCCGAGGGCTGGCAGGCCCCTGATGCCGCGACGCGCCTCGCGATCGAAGAAGATCTGCCCGAATCGATCGGGTTCATTCGTACCTCCACGCAGAAGATGGACCGATTGATCAACGCAATCCTCAATCTTTCGCGCCAGGGACGCCGCACATTGGCACCCGAGAGGCTCGAGCTAAGCGTTGTAGTGGGCGGGATCGTCGATAGTCTGCAGCACCGTATCGCCGAGACCGGCACGGAAGTGACCGTAGAGGATCTTCCGGTGATCGTGAGCGACCGGGTTGCGGTCGAGCAGATTCTCTCGAACCTAGTCGAGAATGCGCTCAAATATCTCCAGCCGGGACGCGCGGGCATAATCCGCGTGACTGGCGGCACCGACCTCGGGCGCGCCTGGGTGTCCGTTATCGACAATGGTCGCGGCATCGAACCACGCGATCATGAACGGGTCTTCGACCTCTTCCGCCGGTCGGGCGTGCAGGATCAGCAAGGCGAGGGCATCGGTCTTGCGCACGCCCGTGCTCTTGCCTATCGCCTCGGCGGAAATATCGAAATCCAGTCCGAATTGGGTGCGGGGTCCACCTTCCGGCTGATCCTGCCCCTCGTATGGCAAAGCGGAGAAGAAGATGCCTGACCAGAAGCCCGTCAACATCGTGATGGTCGAGGACGACGAGGGGCACGCCCGGCTGATCGAGAAGAATATCCGCCGCGCGGGAATTTCGAACACGATCCACCATTTTCTCGACGGAACATCCGCGCTCGAGTTTCTGTATGATGGGGCCGATGGCCCGGTACGGAACGGGCCGGCGCTCGTGCTATTGGATCTCAATCTGCCCGACATGAGCGGGACCGATATTCTTGCCAAGCTCAAGGCCGACGGCAGCCCGCTGCGCCGCACGCCCGTGGTGGTGCTGACGACGACCGATGACAAGGTCGAGATCCAGCGCTGCTACGATCTCGGATGCAACGTCTACATCACCAAGCCCGTGAATTACGAGAATTTCGCCGATGCCATTCGGCAACTCGGCCTCTTCCTGTCGGTGATCCAGGTCCCCGACCCCGACCTGGCCTGAGACCTTCCCTGCCCCACATTCTCTATATTGATGACGATGACGGCTTGCGCCGGCTTGCGTCGCGCGCCCTTGGCCGCAAAGGATATGACGTGAGCGTCGCGGCGAGCGGCGCGGAGGGCGTCGAAATGGCGAAGCTCGCCGCGTTCGATCTCATAGTGGTTGATCACTACATGCCGGGGCAAGACGGCCTTGCGACGCTGGAAGCGCTCCGCTCGCTCGCCCCCTGCCCTCCCGTCGTCTATGTGACCGGTTCGGAAGAATCCCGGATAGCGGTTGCGGCACTCAAGTCTGGTGCCGACGATTATGTCGTTAAGTCGGTCGGCGAGGATTTCTTCGATCTTCTCGCCTCGAGCTTCGTGCAGGTTTTGGAGCGGGCGCAACTGCGCCGGGCGCGTGAGGAAGCCGAAGCCGAACTTCGTGCCAGCAATGCACGTCTCGAAGCGCTTCTGAAGGAAGTGAACCACCGCGTTGCGAACAACCTCCAGATGGTGATGTCGTTCGTCGCACTCCAGTCGAAGAGCCTGTCCGATCCCGGCGCGCGCGAGGCGCTTCAGAAGACGCAGCAACGCATCGCAACAGTCGCGCAGGTCAACCGGCGCCTCTACACGACCGATGATGTCGAGTTCGTCGCGATGGACGAGTATCTGTCTGGCCTTGCCGCCGATCTTTCCGAGACATGGTCGAACGGGACGGGCGAACGTCGGGTGACGGCATCCGCCGAACCTCTGCGGATCGCGACCGACAAAGCGGTCGCACTTGGCATGATCGCCAATGAATGGGTCAGCAACGCCTGCAAATACGCCTATTCGGCCGGCGAGGCCGGCGAGGTTCGCATATCGCTCCGGCGAACGGCATCGTCGACGATCGAACTGGCAGTCGAAGACGATGGCGCGGGTATGCCGGTCGATGGCATCGCCCGGGGGACCGGACTTGGGACACGCCTTGTAGAAGCGCTCGCCCGCACCCATAAAGCCGCTTTGCGGTATCTGCCGGTTAATGAGGCGAGCGACACTCCGGGAACGCGAGCATCAATCATTATCGAGCTTCGGTCGGGCGAGATGAAGACGGACGCCTAGCTGTCGGTGCAGCAAGCCGCCAATGCCTGCTCGTCTGACATCGGCCCTTGAAAACGGGCGGCCAGCAATGGGCAAGGCTGGCTCCAGCCTCGCCCTTAGCCATTTTGATAGTCAGAAAGCTATCATGAGAGGGTCCGAAATGGATCTCGCGGCCCGCCACCTGCGGCTGAGGGCCGCGGCCAACGAGAGTGCGCACGGCTGACCGTTCCGGTTGCGTCCAATTGGTCGCCTGGCACTGCGCTGACGGCCGCAGCGGTGGTAGACCCTCCTAGGCCGACGCCCTCGCGTAACGTTTGGCGGTACACTGACCTGCCGCGCAAAGACCGTGCTGAACGCGCTCGCCGAACCCTAACGGACGCGATCAGCTGCGCGCCGAGTTCTAAAGTCCGGTATGCAAATTCAGGGTTTTCCGAAGCCGCCACTTCACTATCGCATAAACGCACTTTCAACGAACATTTCCGACATTCAGTTATGACAATCAGTTTCGCAAATTCTTGAAATAATTCCCAAATTTTCAGAGCCGTTTTGCTCGGACATATAGAGATTAAACAATTACATAAGTTTGGGACACTTCTGCTCTACCATTTGGTTACGGCTCCGGTCGCTCCGGTCTTTGCCGCCTTTGCGCGGCGGCCAATCCTTCAGCGCGCCGATTCGCATATCGTTTCCATCGCGACGAAGGTTGAGGTGCTGGCAACGTGCGGCAGGCTGGATATTTTTTCGCCGAGCACGATGCGATAGCGGCGGATGTCGGGGGTGCGGACCTTGAGCAGATAGTCGAAGCTACTTGCGATCATGTGGCATTCTTCGACTTCGGGAATCTCGCGCACCGCATCGTTGAACCGTTTCAATGCCTCCTCGCGCGTGTCGGACAGCTTGACCTCGGTGAAGGCAACATGATCAAGGCCGACCTTGGCCGGATCGACGATCGCGCGAAAGCCGATAATCAGCCCGCTGTCGACGAGGCGTTTAACGCGCTGCTGGCACGGCGTTTTGGAAAGCCCCACTTGCAGCGCAAGTTCGGTGAAGGTGATCCGCCCGTCACGGCCCAGGATTGCGAGGATCTTGCGGTCGAAATCGTCCAGTTCGACTGTCGATGAGCTGTTCTTCACGATTATCACCTATATTCGATACCGATCTTGGTCGATTTGCATATCGATCCTTATAAAACAAGTCGGATCGCCTGGCTACGATATGCTAACAGACGGCATGATCCCGAACCCTGACCGCGCCGCCATCCGCGCCCTCGCCCGCCGCAGCGAAACGGACATCGTCGCCGAGCTGCGCAGCGCCCTCGCCGCCTCCTCCGCGAGCGTCGCCGCGGTGACGCAGCGCGGGCTCGAGCTGATCCGCAAGGCAAAAGCGGACGGCGAGCGCGAGACGCTCGTCGCGCAGCTGATGAACCGCTATCGCCTCTCGACCGAGGAAGGCGTCGTGCTGATGTGCCTGGCCGAGGCACTGCTGCGCGTTCCCGACAATGCGACCGCCAACGCGCTGATCCGCGACAAGATCGCCGGGCGCCACTGGGCCGAGGGCGATGATGACGACAGCCCGCTGATCGTCGCGCTTTCGGCGCGCGGCCTGTCGATCGGGTCGGCGACGCTCATGCTCGATGCGATGGGTAGCAAGGCGAACCCGTTGAGCCTGCTCAAATCGATGATCCGCCGCTCGGGCGAACCGGTGATCCGCCAGGCGGCGCTTGCCGCGATGAAGCTGCTCGGCCAGCAATTCGTGATGGGCGAGACGATCGACGCCGCGGTCAAGCGCGCCGACAAGGAGAAGTCCGAACTTGCAAGCTTCGACATGCTGGGCGAAGCGGCGCGTACCTCCGAAGATGCGGACCGCTATTATGAGAGCTACGCCCATGCGATCGCGCGCATCGGCAAGGATGCGAAGCCCGGCGACCCGCATGCCAACCACGGCATTTCGATCAAGCTGTCGGCGCTTCACCCGCGTTACGAATATCTGCAAGCGGCGCGCGTCCGCGAAGAACTGGTCCCGCGCGTCATCGAGCTCGCGAAGGCGGCGCGCGCGGTGAATATCCCGCTGATGATCGACGCCGAGGAAAGCGACCGGCTGGAACCGCATATGGACGTGTTCGCGGCGCTGATCGACGCCGGCATCGCCGATGGCTGGACCGGGCTCGGCATCGTCATCCAGGCCTATCAGAAGCGCGCGCCGGCGGTGATCGACTGGCTCGCGAACCGCGCGCGGACGCGCGGGGTCAAGCTATCGATGCGACTGGTCAAGGGTGCCTATTGGGATACCGAGATCAAGCGCGCCCAGACCCTGGGCCTTGGCGATTTTCCGGTGTTCACGGCAAAGCTTCACACCGACCTAAATTATATGCGCTGCGCGCAGCTGCTTCGCGATTGCCAGGACTACATCTATCCAGCCTTTGCCAGCCATAATGCGATGACGCTGGCGTTCGTCACCGAACTGTTCGCGGGCGCCGATTATGAATTGCAACGGCTGCACGGCATGGGCGAGGGGGCGCATGACGCGCTCGTTGCGCTGTTCCCGCCGCCGCGACCTGTGCGCGTCTACGCACCCGTGGGAACGCACCGCGACCTGCTCGCCTATCTTGTCCGCCGCCTGCTCGAAAATGGCGCCAACTCCAGCTTTGTGCACCAGTTTTCCGATCCTGGCGTTACCGCCGAAGAGTTGGCGGTCGATCCGCGCAGCGTCGCGAGCGCGGCATCGACGAATATCACCACCGGCCTCGCCCTGTTCGATCCGGAGCGGCGCAATTCGCGCGGCTATGACCTTGGCGACCCCGGCGTGCCCGAGGCGCTGGTGTCGGCGATCGGCGCGGCGCGGCGCGGCGACCTTGTCGCCGCGCCGATCGTCGGCGGCGTGACCCGCAACGGTAAGGCCGAACCCGTGCGCAACCCCGCAACCGGCGCCATCGTCGGGCAGGTGATTGAGGCCGATGCCGCAGCCATCGCCGATGCCGTTGCCGCGGCGCGCAAGGCGCAGGACGACTGGAGCCTTGCCGGCGGCGCTTTCCGGGCGGATCGGCTCGAACGCGCCGCCGACCTGCTCGAGGAGCGTGACGCGCTGTTACTCGGCCTCGCGATCGACGAGGCGGGCAAGACGCTTGTCGATGCGGTCGCCGAAGTGCGCGAAGCGGTCGATTTCCTGCGCTATTATGCGCGCCAGGCGCGTGCCGATTTCACCTATCCGATCTCGCTGCCGGGCCCGACGGGCGAGCGCAACGAGCTGATGCTTGAGGGCAAGGGCGTGTTTGTGTGCATCAGCCCGTGGAACTTCCCGCTCGCGATCTTCCTGGGGCAAGTGTCGGCGGCGCTCGCCGCGGGCAATGCCGTGCTCGCCAAGCCGGCCGAGCAGACGCCGCTGATCGCCCATGCCGCGGTCGAACTGCTGCTCGAAGCCGGAATCCCCGGCGACGTGCTGGCCTTCCTTCCCGGCCGGGGCGAGAGCGTCGGTGCGGCGCTGACCAGCCATGACGACATCATCGGCGTTGCCTTCACCGGATCGACCGAGGTCGCGCGGGCAATCAATCGCAGCCTTGCCGGGCGCGACGGGCCGATCGCGACGTTGATCGCCGAAACCGGCGGCGCAAACGCGATGATCGTCGATTCGACGGCGCTGCCCGAACAGGTCGCGCGCGACGCTGTCGCCAGCGCGTTCCAGTCGGCCGGGCAGCGCTGTTCGGCGCTGCGTCTGCTGTGCGTGCAGGAGGATGTTGCCGACACCATGATCGCGATGGTCGCGGGTGCGATGGCCGAACTCAACGTCGGCGATCCGTCGATCCTGGCGACCGACGTCGGCCCGATCATCGACGACGAGGCGCGCGCGACTATCGCCGCCTATGTCGCCGAAGCCCGCTCCGCGGGCCGCGTGATCGCCGAAGCGGGGCGCACGAGCCTGCCCGTGGGCGGCCATTTCGTGCCGCCGGTGCTGATCCACCTCGACCATGTGACCGACCTGAAGCGCGAGATTTTCGGACCCGTGCTGCACGTCGCGACGTGGAAGGGTGGCGAGCTCGACGCGCTGATCGACGCCATCAATGCCTCAGGATACGGTCTGACGCTGGGGATTCATACGCGCATCGATGGCGTGGCGGCGCATATTGCCGCGCGCGCGGCGGTGGGGAACGTCTATGTGAACCGCAACCAGATCGGTGCGATTGTCGGGTCGCAGCCCTTTGGCGGGCGCGGCCTGTCGGGAACGGGCCCCAAGGCAGGCGGGCCGCATTATCTGCACCGTTTTGCGGAGGAAAAATCGATTTCGACCGACATCACCGCGGCGGGCGGCAATGCGGCGCTGATGGCGGGGTAAGGTGCACACGCGCAGTGACGCGGGTGAACCACGAGGCCCGATACAGAATGGACGGCTGTCCCGGGCAATACGTCCGAAAGCGTCTCGCGGCATTATGCCGCGGCGACCCTTTGTTATGGTTGCCCCCCGCAGCGGGCCTGTCCTACGCCTTTGACGGCTTGACGCCAAGCCCGCCTATGCGCCCGGCACACCGAGCAGCTGCGCCTGCGCCTTCAGGCGGCCCGCGGCGGCGGGGTTGGCAGCAATGCCGTCCTTCAGCGCCTGTGCGGCTTTTGACGTTTCGCCCAGCGTCATGCGGCTGCGCATCAGCATGATCCAACGATCGACATCGGCGGGATTGGCCTGAAGCTTGGCTTCGAGCCCATCGACCATGCTTTGAATCATCGCGTCCTGCTGCCCCTTGGGAAGCTGCGACGCGGCTTCCATATCGGCGCGGCTCGGCCCCGGAATCGCGCGCGCCGCAACGGGCATTTCGTCGGCGGTCAACGGCCGCGCCTGCGTTGCCGCCAGCCGCGATGCGACGTCGATCTTGTGGATCGCGCCGACCTGTTCGATCGTGCGGCGCAGGTCGGCTTCCCACGGCGCACCCTGCGGCGTGTCGGCGAGCAGCGCGAACCAATCCTCGATCGCGCCCTTGTGATCGCCGCCGATGTCCTTTTTCACCGCAAGGAAATAGCGCGCGCGCGGGTCTTTGGTGTCGAGCGCGATCGCCTTGTCAAAGGCCTCGGACGCCGCAGCAGGCATCGGATCGCGCTCGCTTGCCATCACGCGCGCTTCGCCGAGCGCCGCCCAGAGGCCCGCCGACTCGGGCGAAATCGCCACGGCCTTTTCATAAGCCGCGGTCGCGCCGACAAAATCGCCAAGGTCGAATTTGGCGGCGCCGAGCGCGGTCCAGGCGTCGGCACTGCCCGGCTCGCGCTGCACGCGCGCTTCCAGTTCGGCGAGCTGGTCACCCGGCGCGGCAGCGCCCGTGACGACCGGATCGGCGGCCTCAGGCGCCGAATCCCGCCAGATTGCGTAGCCGATCGCGGCCGCAAGCAGCACGAATGCGGCAATCAATATCGCGCGGTTAGCGCCCGTCATCGTGCCCGCGGCGCTGGTGCCCATGTCCTTGCTCTCGCTCATTTTTACCCCTCTCGCGCAGCGCATGAAAAAACACGGCCTGTGCGCGGCGTCATATTGCCTTTGTTTGGCGATGGTGTAGCCTTTGGCATACAAGGTCGGTCAACGATTAAGTCGTCAGGGGTCGCACCGGCTTTCCCAGTCATACAGGGGAGGGGTGCATGGCAGTTTCGGATCACGTCGATTTTGCGACGTTCATGGAAGGCGTGAAACGACGCAACCCGGGGCAACCCGAGTTCGTCCAGGCAGTGCAGGAAGTGTCCGAGGACATTTTCGATTTCATCGCCGACAAGGAAGAATATCACGCGCAGCAGATTCTGCGCCGCATCGCAGAACCCGACCGGGTCGTATCCTTCCGCGTCTGCTGGGAGGATGACAATGGCAATATCCGCGTCCAGCGCGGCTGGCGTGTCCAGAACAACAATGCGATCGGCCCTTACAAGGGCGGCATCCGCTTTCACCCCAGCGTCACCGAGAGCGTGCTCAAATTCCTGGCGTTCGAACAGACGTTCAAGAACGCACTGACCGGCCTGCCGATGGGCGGCGGCAAGGGCGGATCGAACTTCAATCCCAAGGGCAAGAGCGTGCGCGAGATCATGCGCTTTTGCCAGAGCTTCATGACCGAGCTTTACCGCCACATCGGCGCTGACATCGACGTCCCGGCGGGTGACATCGGAGTCGGCGGGCGCGAGATCGGCTTCATGTTCGGGCAGTACAAGCGCATCACCAACGAATTTACCGGGGTGCTGACCGGCAAGGGGCTCGAATGGGGCGGCTCGCTGATCCGCACCGAGGCGACCGGCTATGGCGCGGTCTATTTCCTTGCCAATATGCTCGCCGCAAAGGGACAGGATCTGGGCGGCAAGACGGCGGTCATTTCCGGTTCGGGCAATGTCGCGACGCACGCCGCCGAAAAGATCGTCCAGCTGGGCGGCAAGGTGCTCACGCTGTCCGATTCGGGCGGCTTCATCCACGACCCCGACGGCATCACGCAGGAAAAGATCGACTGGGTGAAGGCGCACAAGACGCACCGCCGCGGGCGGATCGAGGAATATTGCGACCAGTATAAAAGCGCGAGCTTCACGGCCGGCAAAACGCCGTGGGGTGTGCCGTGCGACGTCGCGCTGCCGTGCGCGACGCAGAACGAATTGCTCGGCGAGGATGCAAAGACGCTGGTCGCCAACGGCTGCATCGCGGTCAGCGAGGGCGCCAACATGCCGACGAACCTCGACGGTGTGCACGTCTTTAAGGATGCAAAGATCATGTTCGCGCCGGGCAAGGCCGCCAACGCCGGCGGCGTCGCGGTGTCGGGGCTGGAAATGAGCCAGAACAGCGGACGCCGCGCCTGGAGCGAGAGCGAGCTGCAACAGATGCTGAAGGACATCATGGACGGCATCCACACGCGCTGCCTGACCTATGGCGACCAGGGCGACGGCTATATCGATTATGTGAAGGGCGCCAATATCGCCGGATTCAAGAAGGTTGCCGACGCGATGCTGGCTTTCGGGGTGGTGTAATTCGATCCAGGGCGTAAAAGCGCCGGGTTGGGGAAAAGGGGTAATGCGATGACGGCGCACGCTGGGAAGGAGCGGAGCCATCGGCCTTGGGCGGCGTTTGCCGCCCATCTTCCTACGCGCGCGGCGTTTGCCGTCCTTGCTGCGACGATGTGCGCGCTGGCGATCGCCGCCTTCGTCTATGCCCCTCCTGCACAATCGCAGGGCGAAAGCGCCGCGCGCTACACCGGCGTCGCCTCGTGCGCCGGATCGACCTGCCACGGCCGGATGGAGGGCGACGGCACCGTCGTCCGCCAGGATGAGCTGATGAAATGGCAGGAGCCCTCAACCCCCGGCGGCGCGCACAGCCGCGCCTGGGCGGTTTTGAACAATAGTCGCAGCCGGTTCATCGCGCGCAATCTGGGCATCGGCGATCCGGCGACCGCGCAGACGTGCCTCGGCTGCCATGCCACCGCGGGCGCCGTCGCGGCGAAGGGCGCGGTGCGCGGCACGGTTCCGCTCGAAGACGGCGTCGGCTGCGAATCGTGCCATGGCCCCGCGGGCGGCTGGCTGGCGAACCATTATGCCGGGGTCGGCACCAACGCCGATCCTGATCGCGAAATGCGCGAGAAACATCTCGCCAACCTGTCGGCGGGCCTCAAGAAGCTTGAGGATCCGGTAGTGCGCGCGGGCTTGTGCGTCGATTGCCATTTCGGATCGGCGACCGACGGTCAGTTCGTCACCCACCGCATCATGGCGGCGGGGCATCCGCGCATATCGTTCGAGCTCGACCTCTTCTCCTCGCTGCAGGCGCACCATCAGGAGGACGCCGATTATGGCTGGCGCAAGTTCGGCGCGGCGAACCGGCGCACCGACCATGTCCAGATGTGGGCGGTGGGACAGGCGACCGCGATCGAACGCAGTCTTGCCCTCTTCCAGACGCGCCGCGGGACTGAGGGTATGTTCCCCGAATTTTATTTCCTCGACTGCCACAGCTGTCATCGCCGCATCTTCGATCAGGCGAAGCCCGTGCGCACCGGGCTCGACAATCCGGGTCGCAACCTCCCCGAAGGGATGCCGCCCTATAATGACGAAAATCTGATCATGCTCGCCGCCGCGGCGCGCATGGCATCGCCCGCGCTCGCCGACCAGCTCGCGGCGCGTACCGCAGCCTTCCACAAGGCAATGGCCACCGACCGGCCGAGTGCCGTCGCCGCGGCGGCACAGCTTTCGCAGACGGTCGCGGCGCTGAAAAGCGCGTTCGCGTCGCGCACTTTCTCGGGCGCCGACGCCTTTCAAATGGTCGATGCCATCGCGGCGAAGGCGATCAGCGAACGCTACACCGACTATTCGGGGTCGCAGCAGGCGGTGATGGGGGTCGATACACTGCTGGGCGCGATGGTCTCGTCGGGGCGGATCACCGTCGGCGCGGCGGCGGGGATCCGCGGCGACATCGACCGTGCCTATGCCGCGGTGAAGGATCCCAATGGCTATAAGCCCGCCGAATTCCAGACCTCGTTCGGCAGCGCGGTGCGCGCGATCGGGGCGCTCAGGTAAGATCATGCGAAGCAGCAGCCATCTTTTCCGTTCGGGCGCGCTTGCCGCGATGAGTGCGTTGCTGCTGACATCGTGCGGCGGCGGGGGTGGCGGCGGCACGCCCACGCCATCGCCGACACCGACCCCGACCCCCACGCCGACCGGCGGCCTCTACACCCCGCCCGCCGCCGAATCGCTCGGCGTGGGCGACGTGCAGACAATCCTCGCCAATGCGATATCGGAAGCGCAGGCACGCGGCCTGCCCTCGGTGATCGCGGTGACCGACCGCGTCGGCAATGTGCTGGGCGTCTTTCGCATGAATGGCGCGGCGGCGACGGCGACGACCTCGGCGGCGCCCAATGGCGACAATATCGACGCGCAGAATGTCACCTTTCCGGCCGAAGGCGGCGCGATCGCGAAGGCGGTGACCGGCGCCTATCTCTCGAGCGGCGGCAATGCCTTTTCGACGCGCACCGCGAGCCAGATCGTTCAGGAACATTTCCCGCCCGCGCCCACGACCGTCGGACTCGAAAGCGGGCCGCTGTTCGGCGTGCAGTTCAGCCAGCTTCCATGCAGCGACCTGTCGGCGCGCTTTGGCGCTGCGGGTTCCGCGGCGCTGATCGGCCCCAAACGCTCGCCGCTCGGCCTCGCCGCCGATCCCGGCGGACTGCCACTCTACAAGAATGGCGTGCTCGTCGGCGGCATCGGCGTGATGGGCGACGGCGTCTATGGCAGCGATCCCAATATCCTCGACATCGACGACGATGACGAGGAGTTTATCGCACTGGCCGGAACGCGCGGGTTCGAGGCACCGGCGACGATCACCGCCGACCGGATCGCGGTCGACGGCACCACGCTGCGCTTTTCGGACGCGACCTTCGCCGGGGTGATGACCAGCGGCGGCGCCAGCTTCGCGAGCCTCAACGGCAGCGCGGGCAACCTGGTCGCGGTCATCGGCTATGCCAATGCCGCGATCACCGCAGGGGTCGCTTATGGCAGCGAAGCGTCGGGCATCCGCGCCTCGACCCCGGCCGAATTTTCGAACCGCGACGCCTTCATCCTGACCGACGGCAGCGGCACGAACCGCTACCCGATCCGCGCCGCCACCGACGGCGCCAGCGTCGCCGCGCCGCTGACCGCGGCCGAGGCGCGCGCGGTGCTCGAGGAAGCCTTTACCGTGATGAGCCGCGCGCGCGCGCAGATCCGGCGCCCGCTCGACAGCCGCGCGCAGGTGACAATCAGTCTCGTCGATACGCACGGCGCGGTGCTCGGCATCGTCCGCTCGCCCGACGCGCCGATCTTCGGCACCGACGTCAGCTTGCAGAAGGCGCGCACCGCGGCCTTTTTCTCGGGTCCGCAAGCCGCCGCCGAATTGACCGCCAATGCCAGCGCCGATGTCCGCCAGTTCGTGCCCGCGGTGCGCAGTTTCCTGAACGATCCCGCCGCGCTCACCGGCACCATCGCCTTCGCCGACCGCTCGGGCGGCAATTTGTCGCGCCCCTATTTCCCCGATGGCGAGGTGGGACGCCCGCAGGGCCCGCTGTCGCGCCCGATCGCGCAGTTCAACCCCTTCTCGACCGGGCTGCAATCGGCGCTGATTATCGGGAACCTCGGCGCGCATCTGGGCTTCGTGTCGGGCGCCAGCCCGACCGACACGCCGCAGCGCTGCACGACCCTGCCCGACGCCGCGCCGGGCCAGAACCGGCTCCAGAACGGTATCCAGATCTTCCCCGGATCGGTCCCCATCTATCGCGGTTCGACGCTCATCGGCGCGATCGGCGTCTCGGGCGACGGCATCGACCAGGACGATATGATCAGCTTTTTGGGCACGCACAACGCCGGCGCGCGCATCGGCGGCATCGGCAATGCGCCAAAATCGATCCGCGCCGATAATGTCGTCGTAACGCTCGCCGACAATCGCACCGTGCGCCTCCGCTATATCAGTTGCCCCTTCGCGCCCTTCCTCGACACGGCGCAGCAAAATGTCTGCGACGGGCTATAGGCGATGATGACGGGGGGCAGCCTTTGGCCGATCATCGCGACGCTCGCGGCGCAGGGGGCGCCGGGGGCCGATGCGCCGCTGCCACCGCCCGCGCCGGTCGATGCCGCACCCGCCGAGCAACCGCCCGAAGACCTCACCCCGCCCCCGCCGCCGGTCGACTGGCAGGAAATGGTGCCGGACGACCTCGTCACCGACATGATCGAGGGCCGCCGCCGCCCCGGCTATCGCCCCGACCTGCCCGACGCGCTGACCCAGGACAATGTCGGCGCATTGCGCCCGCCGCCGCCGCAGGCCTTTCCGGGGATCGAGGACCAGCTTCCCGTCCCCGACCGCTGGCGGCTCATCGAGACATTGGGCGTGGTCAAGGAACGCTGGTTCGACCCCTATCACCAGAACACGCTGAAGGGCGACCGCGCGATCGATCCCGACAAGGTCAAATGGCTGCCGATCAAGGGCGACGACTGGTTCTTCGTCGCCAATGCGGTGTCCGACACGGTGTTCGAACCGCGCACCTTTCCCATCCCCGTCGGCGTCCAGACGACCGAGCGGCCGGGCAGCCTTGATGTGTTCGGCAAGGACCGCAGCTTCGTCTTTGCACAGACCTTCATCGGCGGCGTCGCGCTGATCAAGGGCTCGACCGCGTTCAAGCCGCCCGACATCGAATATCGCCTGACGCTCGCTTATCAGGCTAATTATGTCGACGTCCCCGAACGGCGCGTGCTCGACGTGCGCCCGTCGCGGCCGAGCCATCGGTACGACAGCTTCCTCGGCGTGCAGGAACTGTTCGTCGACAAGCATCTCGGCAACACGTCCGACCGCTATGATTTCTATTCGGTGCGCCTCGGCATCCAGCCGTTCCAGAGCGATTTTCGCGGCTTCCTGTTCAACGACAGTCAGCTTGGGCTGCGCTTCTTCGGCAATCGCGACAACAACCGCTTCCAGTATAATTTCGCGGCCTTCTGGCGGCTCGAAAAGGATACCAATTCGGGCCTCAACGACATCACCCAAACGCCACGCGACGATTTCATCCTCACCGCCAACCTCTATCGCCAGGATTTCCCGGTCGTCGGGCTGACCAGCCAGGTCAGCGTGACCTATAATATGAACCGCGAAAAGAACGACGTGCAGATTGACCACAACGGCTTTCCGGTGCGCCCGGCGCTGATCGGCGACCTGCGCGGGCGCGAATATGATGTGGTGTACCTCGGCTACAGCGCCGACGGGCGGATCGGGCGGATCAATGTCACCGCCAGCTTTTACGCCGCGCTGGGCGAGGACCGGAACAGCTTTTTCACCAGCCAGCCCGCCGAAATCCGCGCCGGTTTCGGCGCGGTCGAACTCAGTTACGATTACGACTGGATGCGCTTTCGCCTGTCGGGGCTTTATGCCACCGGCGACGGCGACCCGTATAACAAGACCGAGGGCGGCTTCGATGCGATCTTTGAAAACCCGATCTTCGGCGGCGCCGACACGAGCTACTGGATTCGCCAGACGATCCCCTTCGCGGGCGGCGGGCGCGTCATTTCGATCAACGGCCGTAACGGCATCCTGAACTCGCTGCGCTCGTCAAAGGAAGAGGGGCAGTCGAACTTCAACAACCCCGGCACCATCTTCATCGGCGCAGGCGCCGATTTCGACCTGTCGCCGCAGACGCGTGTCAGCGTCAACGCCAACCATCTGTGGTTCGAAAACACCTCCTCGCTCCAGGCGTTGCGCATGGAAGGCTCGATCCCCAAGGACATCGGTTTCGACCTGTCGGTCGCGGCGATCTGGCGGCCGAAGGCGACGCAGAATATCGTCGGGCGGCTCAGCGCCGCGGTGCTGCTGCCCGGCGACGGCTTCAAGGATCTGTTCGACAACAAGCAGAAGAACGACGCCTATGTGTCGATCCTCGCCAATGTGATTCTGAGTTTTTGAGATGGTGATACGCAAACTCTTCGCCCTGCTGGCCTTTGTCACGCTCTGCGCCGCTTTCGGCGCGAGCGTCGGCCGCGCCGCCGAAGAGGAAAAGCCGCTCAAGATCACCTATCGCTTCACCCCGCCCGCACCGCGCGAGCAGAGCGACGCCGACGTCGCGGCGAAATCGGCGGGCTGTTACAGCTGCCACACGCAGACCGACCAGCCGTCGATGCACGCGACCCCGGCGGTCAAGCTCGGCTGCACCGACTGCCACGGCGGCGATTCGACCTCGCCCGCCGCTTTCGGCAAGCCCGAGCTGGGTTACAAGAACCCCTACAATATCGCCGCGATGAAGGTCGCGCATCCGCAGCCGACCCTGCCCGGCGCATGGCACGACAGTTCGGCGAACCCCGAACGCAGCTACACCTTGCTCAACAAGGAAGCCCCCGAATTCATCCGCTTCGTGAACCCCAGCGACTATCGCGTCGCGCGCGAAGCGTGCGGCGCGTGCCATATGGAGGTGATCGAGGCGACCGAACGCTCGCTGATGTCGACCTCGGCGATGCTGTGGGGCGGGGCGGCGTATAACAACGGCATCGTCCCCTATAAAAATTATGTGTTTGGCGAGGCTTATACGCGCACCGGCGAACCCGCGTGCATCCTGTCGCCCTCGTCGCGGCTGACGGCGGAGGAATATGCCGAGGCGTGCAAGCCCGCCTTTCCGTCCGACAAGATCTTGACCGATGCCGAGAAGAAACGCGGCGCGCTCGCCCGCATGTATCCCCTGCCCCGCTGGAGCGTGATCCCGCCCGGCGACGTCTTCCGCGTCTTCGAGCGCGGCGGGCGCAACATCAACACGCAATTCCCCGAAATCGGCCTGCCCAACCCGACGGGCAGCATCCAGCGGCTCGAGGAGCCCGGACGCCCCGACCTCAAACAGTCGAACCGCGGGCCCGGCACCGGCCTGCGCGTCGCGATCCCCGTGCTCAACATCCACAAGACGCGTCTCAACGATCCGCTCATGTGGTTCATGGGCACCAACGACCAGCCGGGCGACTATCGCCATTCGGGCTGCGCGGGCTGCCACGTCATCTATGCCAACGATCGCGAGCCGCGGCACAGCCTGACCTATGCGCAGTTCGGCCGCGACGGCGAGACGGCGACGGTCGATCCGACGATTGCGGGGAAAAAATGGAAGGGCGGCGGGCATGACGGCGCAGCGCACGGGGCGCCCGACGATGGACATCATGCCGGCGGCGGCCATGGCGGCTTGATCGACCCCGCCGATCCGGACGTCCCGGCGCGTCCCGGCCAGAAGCCGCGCCGCGAATCGGGCCACCCGCTCAGCCACGCCTTCACGCGCGCGATCCCGACCGCGCAGTGCATGACGTGCCACATGCACCAGCCCAATATCTTCCTGAACTCCTACCTCGGCTACACGATGTGGGATTATGAATCGGACGCGCCGCAGTTGTGGCCCGGCCTCGAAAACACCGCGCCGCGCCCGCCCGGGATGAGCGATGCGGAGTATCAGGCGAAATATAAGCAGCAGCGCTATCCGACCGCCGCCGAGGCGCACAAGGTCCTCGAACGCAATCCCGAAGGCGCGGCGACGCGCGGCCTCTGGGCCGATGTCGAGTTCCTGCGCAACGTCTATGACGTCAACGACAGCAACAAGGATACGCAGTTCGCCGACTATCACGGCCACGGCTGGAACTTCCGCGGCATCTTCAAGCGCGACCGGAGCGGCAATCTGCTCACCGCCGACGGCAATATGGCGACTTACGGCACCGACACCGCGCATATCGTCGATCCTGCCGATCCCGAGAAATGGCGCAAGAGCTGCGCGCAGTACAGCGATGCGAAGGAACGCGATCTCTGCCTCCTCAGCGCCGATCCGGAGCGCCCGGGGGTCGAGGGCAAGTTCGTGCCGCCGGGCATCAACCCCGGCAAATCGGTCCATATGATGGACATCCACGCCGAAAAGGGGATGCAGTGCGCCGACTGCCATTTCGCGCAGGACGCGCACGGCAACGGCTATATTCAGGGCGAGGTCGCGAACGCGGTCGAGATCAGCTGCAAGGATTGCCACGGTACCGCCGACGCGCTGCCCAACCTGCTCACCTCGAACGTCGCGGCAAGGCCGCAGGGGACCAACCTTGCGCTCCTGCGCAACCCCGACGGGCGGCGGCGCTTCGAATTCCAATATAATGACGATGCCGAGGTGATCGGCCTGATCCAGCGGTCGATCGTCGATCCCAAGCTCGAATGGCAGGTCAGCCTCGTCAAGCAGGCGGTGACGCCGGGGCCGCAGTTCAACGCCAAGGCCGCGCGCGCCAAGCTGATGGCGCGCGCTGGCAGTGACGACGGCAAATATGAATGGGGACCGGGCGTGGCAAAAGAGGACCGCGCGCACGGCGACGACAAGATGACCTGTTTCACCTGTCACCTCAGTTGGACGACGAGTTGCGGCGGGTGCCATTTGCCGATCGAGGCAAACTGGAAGACCAAGATGCACCATTTCGAGGGTGAAGAGACGCGCAATTTCGCGACCTACAATCCGCAGGTCGCGCGCGACGAGATGTTCCAGCTCGGCCGCCACCAGCTCACCAAGCCCGGTGAACCCGGCCCGAACGGCGAAGTGCGCGGTATCATCACTCCCGTCCGCTCGACCTCAGCGCTGATCCTGTCATCGACGAACATCAACCGCGAGCGCATCTATATCCAGCAACCGCCGATTTCGTCGGCGGGCTATTCGAGCCAGGCCTTTGCGCCGCATTTCCCGCACACGGTGCGGCGCCAGGAAACCAAGCAGTGCAGCGACTGTCACCTCTCGGCCGCTGACGACAATAATGCGATCATGTCGCAGCTGCTGCTCCTCGGCACCAATTTCGTCAATTTCGTCGGGCTCAACGTCTGGTCGGGGATGGAGAATGGTTTCCAGGCGACGCGCGTCACCGAATGGGACGAGCCGCAGGCGGTGATCGGCTCCTACCTCCACCGCTATGCCTATCCCGATTATTGGAAGCTCCACGTCGACCAGAATGGCCGCGAGCTGAAAAACTGGGTGCGCGGCAAGACCTTTGACGCGCGTGGATCGGGCGAAACGCAGGCGCTCGAGGAGTTTGCCAACATCGTTCAGGACACCAGCGGGCGCGTGAACTGCCTGCAACAGCGCGGCGAATATATGTTCGTTGCCGAGGGCCGCGGGGGCTTCCGCGTCTATGACGTCGCGTCGATCGGCAACAAGGGCTTTTCCGAACGCATCGTCCGCGCCCCCTTCTCGCCGCTTGGCCACGACACGCATGTCCGCACGAAAAATGCGACCTGCATGGCGCTCGCGACCACCCAGCCGATCAGCGTCAGCCGCAACGAGAATATCGTCAAGAATTTCCCCGAGAATCACGAACAGGTGATGCACGACATCTATCGCTACGCCGTCATCACCGACAGCGTCGAAGGGCTCGTGCTCGTCGATGTCGACACGCTGGCGGACGGCGAGTTCCGCAACAACAAGCTCAAGCGCGCGCTGACGTGGAACGAGGGCAATGTGCTCGCGGGCGCGCGGCATGTCACGCTCGCGGGCAGCTATGCCTATATCACCACCGATGCGGGCCTCGTCGTGCTCGACCTTTCGACCCCTCTCCAGCCGAAGGTCACCGCGCAAGTGGCGCTCACCGACGCGCGCGCCAGCGCGGTGCAGTTCCGCTACCTGTGGGTCACCGATGCCGATGGCGTAAAGCTGTTCGACGTCACCAACATGGCGCAGCCGGTCGCGGTTCCGTCGGGTACGGTCCGCCTCGCCAATGCGCGCAAGCTCTATCTTGCCCGCACCTATATGTATGTCGCCGCCAAGGCCGACGGACTGGTCATTGTCGATGTCACGCGCCCCGCAGCACCGCTCGTCTGGCCGGCGCTGACCTTTGACGGCGCGATGCAGGATGCCGAGGATGTGATCGTCGCATCGACCAACGCCTCGCTCTTTGCCTATGTCGCCGACGGGCGGAGCGGCATCAAGGTGATCCAGTTGACCAGCCCGAACAATCCCGGCCTCTATGGCTTCTCGCCCAAGCCGACGCCCGAACTGATCGCTTGGGCCAAAACCCCCTCGCCCGCGCTCGCGCTGTCGAAGGGGCTCGACCGAGACCGCGGTGTCGATGAAACGGGCGGCCAGATGGCGGTGTTCGGACGCCTGGGATCGCGCCCCTTCACCCGGCCCGAGATGGAAAAGCTGTTCCTGAACAGCAAGGGGATGGTCTACAAGGTGCGCGACGAGATCGACGAGAGCGCCTGGCGCCCGCCGCTCCTACACGCGAATTGAGGGCAAGGCCGGTTTCGACCGATAGCGGGCATAAAATCCTCCCTGCCGCGAAGCGGTGGGGAGGGGGACCGCGCCCGAAGGGCGTGGTGGAGGGGCGGCAACGGTTGCGCCAAGCCCCTCCGTCAGCGCTTCGCGCTGCCACCTCCCCATGGCTTCGCCACAGGGAGGATTTAACGTCCGCTAACCACCCCAAAGCGGACATCCCAAAAAAAAAACGCTGTCCTACATGATCCGGTTGTGCCAGCCTTCATCCCGGCTCTTTCAATATGTGGACAAAGCGATGATTGTCTCGCCAGTGGGCGGGCACAGCAGTCCGGCGCGGCATATCCGGCCGGAGGGAGGAATGGGCGAGCGCACTAGGCTGACCTTTCCTGAACTTTGGAAGAATCCCGCGCCCTTTCGCCGACCGGATCGCTGCGGCAGGCCTGATCAACAACAGCATCGGCAGCTTCCCATCCCGAACTGACGTTCGGATCAGCTCGGGGCGCCCGCCTGTATTTCCGCGATCAACGCGTTGTCGATGTCCTTCGCGCGCTTATACGCCGCGCGTTCGCGCAGGGGCGCGATATAGGCTTCAAACGCCGGGCGCGACGGGATCGACCCAAATTGCAGGCCCCAATCTATCTGGCTGCCGACATAGACGTCGGCGGCGCTGAACCGGTCGCCAGCGACGAACGCCTTGCCTGCAACCGCGCTCTCCAATGCGTCGAGTGCGGCCGGGAGCGATCCGAAACCCGCCATGCGCTGTTGTTCGACGTCAGGCTCGATCCCGAAATGCTTGGCGGTGATCGCCTGTTCGACCGGCCCTGCGGTGAAGAACAGCCAGCGATAATAATCCGCGCGATCGGCGGTCTCGGGCGCGAGCCCGGCGTCGGGAAAGGCGTCAGCCAGATAGGCGCAGATCGCGGCGCATTCGGTGACGACCCTGCCATTGTGGACGATCGCCGGAACCTTACCCATCGGGTTGATCGCCAGATAAGCCGCGTCCTTCATCGTCGTGCCATAATCGAGAATGCGCGGTTCGTAGGGCGCACCGACTTCTTCGAGCATCCAGCGAACAATCTGCCCCCGCGACATCGGGTTGGTGTAGAAAATCAGTTCGTCGGCCATGGCGCTTTCCTTTGCAATGCGAATCGTTTGCGAACATATCAGGAACGAACAACCGACTCCAGCGCTCTTGTTTTGTCATCGCAGCGCGGTAAGGCAAAGCGATGAGCGACGAACGCATCTGGACCGCCGCTGTACTGGTGATCGGCGACGAGATTCTCTCGGGCCGCACGCAGGACAAGAATGTGTCGCAGATTGCGACCTGGCTCGACGTGCAGGGGATACGGTTGCGCGAAGTGCGGATCGTCCCCGATGTCGAGGACGAGATCGTCGATGCGCTCAACGCTCTGCGCGCGCGCTATGATTATGTCTTCACGACGGGCGGCATCGGTCCGACGCACGACGACATTACCGTGGACGCGGTGGCGAAGGCGCTCGGCGTGGAAGTAATCGTGCACCCCGACGCCCGCGCGATCCTCGAACGCTATTACACCGCGCGCGGCGGCGAACTGACCGAGGCGCGGCTGCGCATGGCGCGCACCCCTGAAGGCGCCGAGCTGATTCCCAATCGCATGTCGGGCGCGCCGGGGATCCGTATCGGCAATCTGTTCGTGATGGCGGGGGTGCCGCACATCACCGCCGGTATGCTTGATGCGCTGACCGGCCAGCTTGAGGGCGGCGCACCGCTCGTCGCGCACACGATCGGCGCATGGGCGGCGGAGAGCGAGGTCGCCGACCTGCTCCGCCGCGGCGAAAGCGAGCATCCGGGGGTCGCGATCGGCAGCTATCCTTTCTTCCGCGAAGGCAAGGTCGGCGCCAATTTCGTCATCCGCTCGGTCGAGGGTGCCGCGGTCGCGGCGTGTAAAGCGATGCTCACCGCAGAACTTGAAGCGCTTGGTTATATGGTGACCGACGGCGGCATCTGATCCGTCGTCGGCGTCGCCCGCGGCAGGCGGCGAAGCATCAGAATCGCCAATAGCCCGAAAATCGCCGCGACGATGAACGCAGCGCCGGGGAAATGCACGGGCGCGGCGGCGGCGGTAAAATAAGCCATCGTGCCCGTCAGCAGCATCGGTGCGGCAAGCTGGCCCAGCCCCATTGCCATCGCCGAAATCCCCTGCACCTCGCCCTGCGTATCGGCGGTGGCACGGCGCGACATCATCGCCATCAGCGACGGCTGCACCGGCGCCTGCAACGCGATGGGGATGAGCAGCAGGAAGGCGCCGATCGTCGATGTGGTGAAGGCGTAACCGATGTAGACCGCGACGGCGACCAGGATGCCGAGCGTCGCGGCATCGCGCTCGCCGAAGCGCGCCACCGCGGGGCCGACGACGGACACCTGCCCGAGCGCGATCATCACGCCCACCGCGGCCAGGCTCGCGCCGATCATGGCGGGGCTCCAGCCGAGCTGAGCGATGCAGTAAAAGCTCCAGGTCATCGGATAGACGAGGCTGGCGATCTGCCACAGCACGAGTACCCCGGCGACGCCGTCCATTCCCGGCAGCGCGCGCATCGTGCGCCAGGCGCCGAGCGGATTGGCGCGCCGCCAGTCGAACGTCCGGCGCCGTTCGGGTGGCAGCGTTTCGGGAAAGATGAAATAGCCATAGAGCATGTTTGCCGCGGCGAGGATCGCGGCGGCGACGAACGGCGCGCGGGGGCCGATCTCGCCCAGGAAACCGCCGATCGCGGGGCCGGCCACGAAACCGACGCCGAATGCTGCGCCGACGAAGCCGAAATTGCGCGCGCGCTCCGCGGGCGCCGTGATGTCGGCGATCGCGGCCTGTGCAGCAGCATAGCTGCCACCGAAAACCCCCGACAGCGCGCGCGCGACGAACAGCCACGGCAGCGTATCGACGACCGTCAGCAACGCATAATCGAGCGCGAGGCCGCCGAGCGCAAGCAGCAGGATCCGCCGCCGTCCGAAATGGTCCGACAGGTTGCCAAGCACGGGCGAGGCGAGGAAGGTTGCGACGGCCATCACCAGCCCGATCCACGCACCGACCTCGATCGCGTGAGGCAGGTCGATCCGTCCGACCTCCATCACCAGCTGCGGCAGCACGGGCATGATGATGCCGAAACCGACGGCGTCCATGAAGATCGTCGCAACGATGAACGGGATGGTGCGCCCCGCGCTCACTTGTTTTCTTCCCTGGCTGTCATTAGCGCGACCGATCCTGTGCTCATGCGTTGCCGATAGATGAAACTGAAAATTTCCGCCTCCTTAAATTACCGGCTGCCCGAACCCGTCGACCTGATGCTCCAGATCGAGGCGGCGGACGGCAGCGGTCAACGTGTGATCGAGGCCGCGCTCGATCTGGGCGAACCGGCGCAGCTGGCGCGCGTCGCTGCGGCCACTGGCGTTTGCGAGCCGGTCTGGCTGCGCACGGAGGGGGTGCTCGATGTCGCCTATCATGCGCGCGTTGCCGTCGACCGCCCCGACGCCGAGCTTGCCGCGCTGGCCGCGGTTCCGCTGCACCGGCTTCCGGCCGACGCGGTGCCCTATCTCAACGAATCGCGCTATTGCCCGTCCAACAAGTTTCACGCCTTTGTCGAGCGCCGCTTCGGCGAACTGGACGGCGGGGCCAAGGTCCAGCGGATGCGCGACTGGATCGAAAGCCGCTTCACCTATGTCGCGGGGTCGAGCGATGCCGAAACGGGCGCACTGGACAGCTTCGTCGAGCGTCGCGGCGTGTGCCGCGACTATGCCCATGTCATGATCGCGCTCGCCCGTTCGGCGCAGATCCCCGCTCGCATGGCGAGCGTCTATGCTCTCGGGGTCGACCCACAGGATTTCCACGCCGTCGCCGAAGTCTATCTGGCAGACGAATGGCACATGGTCGACGCGACGGGAATGAGCAGGCCGTCCGAAAGCGTACGTATCTGCGTCGGCCGCGACGCCGCGGACATCGCTTTTCTGACAGCCTATAGCGCGATTGAACTTGTCAGCCAGTCGGTGGAGGTAGTGCCCGCCGGGGACACATGATCCCGCGGTAAGGCGGCGCGGTTGGTGCTGCGGAAGAAAACTGGAGCGGGCGAAGGGATTCGAACCCTCGACCCCAACCTTGGCAAGGTTGTGCTCTACCCCTGAGCTACGCCCGCTCTGGCGGCTGGCGACCGGGTGGTGCCAGCGGGTGAGGCGGGCGATTAGCACCGGCTTTTTGACTCGGCAAGCCCTGTTTGCGTTTTTTGGGGAAGGGTTGGCATATTGTAGGGAATTCCCACATAAGCGGTCAAACGCGCAACAAGGAGCACCGCCGCCGTGGCCACTCTCGGTCTGAACCCCCAGGAAAAGGAAGCC
Organism: Sphingopyxis sp. TUF1; assembly: GCF_036687315.1. Taxonomy (NCBI): domain Bacteria; kingdom Pseudomonadati; phylum Pseudomonadota; class Alphaproteobacteria; order Sphingomonadales; family Sphingopyxidaceae; genus Sphingopyxis; species Sphingopyxis kveilinensis. The sequence continues at coordinate 1,804,929 of NZ_CP144683.1, read as the reverse complement.
GTCGAAGCCTTCCGTCGCGACGTCGTCGAACCGTCGATGACCAGCCTCGTCATCCTCGATTTCTGGGCCGAATGGTGCGGACCGTGCAAGCAGCTCGGCCCCGTGCTGGAAAAGGTTGCTGCCGATTATGCCGACAAGGGCGTCGTGCTGGCGAAGGTCGATGTCGATGCGAACGGGTTCATCGCCAGCCAGTTTCAGGTCCAGTCGATCCCCACCGTCTATGCGATCTTTCAGGGGCAGCCCGTCGCGAACCTGACCAATGCGCGGACCGAAAGTCAGCTCAAGTCGATGCTGGACCAGTTGCTTGCGCAGCTGCCGATAGAGAGCGAGGCGACCGCCCGTGCGATCGAGATCGCGCCGCTGCTTGAGATGGGAGAGAATGTGCTCGCCGAAGGCGATGGCGCGCGCGCCGCAAGCATCTTTGGCCAGATCGTCGAGATCGCGCCCGACAATGCCGCGGCGCACGGTGGCCTGATCCGTGCGATGCTGCTAGCGGGCGATGTCGCGGGAGCGCAGTCGGTGCTCAACGCACTTCCCGCCGAGATGACGGCCGATCCGGCGATAACGCAAGCGAAGAGTGCGCTGGCATTGGCCGCCGATGCGCCCGACGCCAGCGAACTTGCTGCGTTCGAGGCCGCGGTCGCCACGAATCCCGACGACCATCAGGCGCGATTCGACCTCGCCGCGGCGCAGATCGGCGCGGGGCAACGCGATGCCGCCGCCGACAATCTGCTCCATATCATCGCCGCCGACCGCGATTGGCAGGACGGCGCCGCGCGCGCCAAATTGCTCGCGCTGTTCGAAGCGGTGGGGTTGGAAGATGCCTGGGTTTCGGCGCAGCGCCGCCGCCTGTCGCTGATCCTGTTTGGATAATGAGCGCAGCCGCGCCTTTGACTATTCAGCGGATCGCGGTCTTTCCGCTCACCGGCGCGGTGCTGTTTCCCGGGCTCCACCTGCCGCTGCATATTTTCGAGCCGCGCTATTCGGCGATGGTGCAGGAGGTGTTGGCGCGCGATCGCCAGATCGGGATGATTCAGCCGCGCCAGCTGCCCGGTGAAGAGGATCGTGAGCCGCCGGCGCTGTATGATGTGGGCTGTGTCGGGCGCATCGTCGATGTCGAGGCGCTCGACGAAGGGCGTTTCAACCTGGTTCTGGAAGGCGTCGCGCGCTTTCGCGTCCGCCGCGAGCTCGACGTCACGACGCCGTTCCGGCAGGTCGAGGCCGAAATCGAGCTGGAAGCCGAGGATCACGCGGTGCTGTCGAGCATCGAGCGCGCGAGCCTCGAGCGTGAGGCCAAGCGCTTCGCCGCACGGCAAGGCTATGTCGTCGACTGGGATTCGGTCGGCCAGCTCGACGATGAAACTTTGGTCAACGGGATCGCGCAGGTTGCGCCGTTCGACGCCGCGGCCAAGCAGGCGCTGCTCGAAGCGACGCCGATCGACGCGCGCGCCGAACTGGTGATCCAGCTGATGCAGTTTTTCGGCCGTTTCGACAGCGACGACGGGCGCGCCACGTTGCAATAATCCGCCTCTGAAGGTGCGCGCCTAAACCTCCGCCCCCGCCAGCAATCGCGGCAGGTCGCCCGCTTCCCCGCGCGCTTCGTCCATGAAGAAGCGTTTGAGCATCGGCATGTGCTGCACAGCGCCGAGCCCCGTGCGACGTACCGCGGCGGCGGCGCGGCCGGGAATGCCGAACAGGCGCGTGAGCCCGTCGGTCGCAAGGCTGACCATCAGATTGTCGAGTCCGCGCCAGCGCTGGTATCGCGCAAGCAAAGCGGCATCACCGAGGTCGAGGCCGAGCCGTGCGCCTTCGACGAGCACTTCGGTCAGCGCCGCGACGTCGCGCAGGCCAAGGTTCAGCCCCTGCCCCGCGATCGGGTGGATGCCATGCGCGGCATCGCCGACCAGCACGATGCGGTCGGCGACGATCGAGGCGCTGTGGTGAAAGCCGAGCGGATAGGTCATACGCGGCGCGACGAGCTGCATCGCGCCGAGCACGCCGCCCGCGCGCTTTTCGAGTTCGGCGGTGAAACCACGGTCGCCGAGCTTGGCAAAACCCGGTCCGTCCTTTTCGGACACCGTCCAGACAAAGGCCGAGCGATGCCGCCCATCGGCATCGTCGACGAGCGGGAGCAGCGCGAAGGGGCCGGAGGGATAGAAGATTTCAAAGGCGACGTGGCCGTGTGGCCGGTCGTGCGTAACGGCCCCGATCATCGCGTGATGATGGTAGGACCAGTTCGCGATGTGGAAGCCCGCGGCGTCGCGCGTCGGCGAACGGCGGCCTTCGGCAACGATGAGCAGCGGCGCGGCGAGCTTTGTTTCGTCGGCGAGGGCGAGGGTTACGCCATGCGCGTCAACCTCGCGCGTAACGACGGTGGCGGGCATTTTCAGCCGCACCAGCGGTGCGTCGGCGATCGCGGCGGCAAGCGCGATCCGCAGCTGGCGATTTTCGACCATCGTGCCGAGCGGCGGATCGCCCTCTTGGGTCACGAAATCGAGATCGCCGCCGCGGCCGCTGTCGGGGGCGCCGTCGCCGACCTTGATCGCGCGGATCGCGCAACCATGACCGGCGAGGCGGTCGGCGATGCCCAGCACCTCGAACATCTGCCACGTCGCGCTGGCGATTGCGGAAGCGCGGCCATCGAAGCCGGGCGCGATTGCGGCAACCGGATCTGCGGGATCGACGACTTGCACCGACAGGCCGTGATGCGCGAGCGCGAGGGCGAGCGTCTGTCCGACGAGCCCGCCGCCGGAGATGATCACGTCGCTGCGTTGGATTTCGGTCATGACTTTGCACTAGCCGACAACCGGCCGAGTGGAAAGCGGCCTCCGCTCATATCGGGTTCACGCGGAGACGCGGAGATTTTCTCAATATCGCTCGTGCTGAGCTTGTCGAAGCACTGTTCTCCTTTTTGACGCCACGAGAAGAAAGAACGGCCCTTCGACAAGCTCAGCACGAACGGAAGTGGAAATCCTCTCCGCGTCTCCGCGCCGCCGCGTGAACTTCCATAACCCACCGCGCCGTTCGGCCCGCGCTTGACGGCGACTCCGCCCCATGCGCATATCGCTATGGGACATCATCAGGGACATGAAGAGAGCATGGCTAGCCGCAAGGCCGCACCTGGAAAGGCCGATTGGCGCACGGTTTTCCGCCAGAGTATCGCCCGGTCGATCGTGATCGCGGCGGCGGCGGCGCTTGGCCTGTTCACGCTGTTCCTGACCCTTGCGTTTGCGACTTATGACAGCACCGACGCGGCGCTGAACACCGCCGCCGACGGTACCGCGGCGAACTGGATGGGCAATGCCGGCGCATGGTTCGCCGACATCGGACTGTCGATCGGCGGTGTCGGCGTTGTCCTGCTGCTGCCGCTGCTCGCGATCATCGCGTGGCGGATGTGGAAGGGGGAAGCCCAGCCGCACTGGCCGCGCCAGCTATCGTACAGCTTCATCGGCATCCTGCTCGTCGGGCTGGGCGCCGAGCTTTGGTCGCCCGCGACCAGCGCGCCGATGCCGGCGGGTTGGGGCGGAATCATCGCGCTGCTGGTCGGGGGTGCGATTGCGCCGCTCTTTGCCAGCGCGGGCGAGCCTGCCGCGGCGCTGATCCGCTTTGCGACGATCCTGCTGCTCGTCGGGCTTGGCCTGTTCCTCGCGTGGCGGGCGCTGCGGCTGGAAAAGGGCTGGGCCTCGCGCTTCCGCCTGCCCGCGGCGACAAGCAGCCGTGTGGTTGAACCCGGACGCCCCGCGCCATACGAGGCCGAAAAGGCGCCCGGCTTTATGGACCGCGCCGTGCGGCCGCGCGCCCTGGCCGAACCCGTCGACCGCGCCCCGCCCGAGATCGCCGAGCCGGTGCAGCGCACCGTGCCGTCGAAGCCGAAACCCAAGCCGCAGACCGAACTGTTCACGCACTACCAGTTGCCGTCGATCGACCTGCTGACGCCCGCGCCCGAACGACCCGCCGGACAGATCGACAAGGCGGCGCTCGAGCGCAACGCCCGGCTGCTCGAATCGGTACTCGAGGATTTTCAGGTCAAAGGGGTGGTCACTGCGGTACGCCCCGGCCCTGTCGTCACCATGTACGAGCTCGAGCCCGCGCCGGGCACCAAGGCGAGCCGCGTGTCGAACCTGGCGGACGACATCGCGCGCAATATGTCGGCGCTGTCGGCGCGCATCGCGCCCATTCCCGGCCGGACCGTTATCGGCATCGAACTGCCGAATGCGCACCGCGAATCGGTGGTGCTGCACGAAATCATCGGCAGCGCGCTGTTCCAGGATCACACCGGCGCGCTGCCGATCATCCTCGGCAAGAATATCAGCGGCGACCCGATGATCGCCGACCTGGCGCCGATGCCGCATCTGCTGATTGCGGGCACGACCGGATCGGGCAAGTCGGTGGGGCTCAACGCGATGATCCTGTCGCTGCTCTATCGCCTAGGTCCCGACCAGGTGAAGATGATCATGATCGATCCCAAGATGCTGGAACTCAGCGTCTATGACGATATTCCGCATCTGCTTGCCCCCGTCGTGACCGAACCCAAGAAGGCGATCCGGGCGCTGAAATGGGCGGTCGAGCAGATGGAGGACCGCTACCGGATGATGTCGTCGCTGTCGGTCCGCAACCTCGCTTCCTACAACGACAAGGTTCGCGCCGCGCTCGCCAAAGGCAAATCCCTGGGCCGCCGCGTCCAGACGGGTTATGACCCCGACACTGGCCAGCCGGTCTATGAGGAAGAGACGCTCGACTATGCGCCGCTGCCGCAGATCGTGGTGGTGGTTGATGAGCTTGCCGATTTGATGATGACCGCGGGCAAGGAAGTCGAATTCCTGATCCAGCGGCTCGCACAAAAGGCGCGGGCGGCGGGCATCCACCTGATCCTCGCGACGCAGCGCCCGTCGGTGGATGTCATCACCGGCGTGATCAAGGCGAACCTGCCGACGCGCATCAGCTTTAACGTGACGTCGAAAATCGACAGCCGCACCATTTTGGGCGAAGCGGGCGCCGAACAGCTGCTCGGCAAGGGCGACATGCTTTATGTGCCCGGCGGCAAGCAGATTACGCGCATCCACGGCCCCTTTGTTTCCGATGACGAGGTGCGCGCGGTTGCCGATCACTGGAAGGGGCAAGGCCGGCCCGACTATATCGAAAGCGTCACCGAAGATCCCGAGGATGGCGGTTTTGCGATGGAGGGCGCGCCCGCGGGCGGCGACAGCGCCGAGGACCGCATGTATGCCAAGGCGTGCCAGATCGTCGTCGAAAGCCAGAAAGCATCGACCAGCTGGCTCCAGCGGCAACTCCGCATCGGCTATAACAGCGCCGCGCGGCTGATCGAGCGCATGGAGGAGGAGGGGCTGGTCAGCCCGCCCAACCATGTCGGGCGCCGCGACGTGCTCACCGATCAATATGGCCAGCCGCGCTGAGCAACCTTTTCCGCCTCCCGCGACTTTAACCGCCTCTGACCGCAGGGTTCACGGCCGGTTCAATGCCCGGCTGCCAAGACCCGGCGACCCGTTCCAGAATTGAGAGCCAGATGATTTTTAAGACCAAGTTGACCCGCTTCGCCGCGATTGCCCTCGCCGTTCCGGCCGCGGCCGGACTTGCCATCGGCGTGCCCGCGCTTGCCCAATCAGCGAACGGCCTGTCGGCGGTGCAGTCACATCTCAAAGCGACGAGCACGATGACCGCCGATTTCGTGCAGACCGACCGCAACGGCCAGCGCCTGTCGGGCAAGCTCACCCTCAAGCGCCCCGGCAAGATCCGTTTCCAGTATCAAAAGGGCGTACCGATGCTGATCGTCGGCGACGGCAGCCGTTTGACGGTGATCGACTATGAAGTGCGGCAGGTGCAAAGCTGGCCGGTGAAAAACTCGCCGCTGGGCGCGCTGCTCGATCCCGACCGCGACCTGTCGAAATATGCGCGGCTGCTGCCGACGGGGAACAACGACGTGCTGAGCGTCGAGGTCAAGGACCCGAAGCGCCCCGAATATGGCACGATCACGATGGTGTTCGTGCGCGATGCCGCATCGCCGGCCGGGTTGCGGCTGCGCGGCTGGGTCGCGCTCGATTCGCAGAACAATCGCACGCGGATCGACTTGTCGAACCAGAAATTCAACGTCGCGGTCGCCGATTCGGCGTTCCGCTGGACCGATCCGCGGCCCACGCGTCGCGGCCGCTAATCCGGTTTCCGGACGACCGGCGCCGTTTGCCAATGCCGCGATGCGCCGGATCGCCGACCAACCGACGTCAGGCATCGACGAACGACAAATATGGCGGCGCTGCGTCGCTTTTCGTTCAGCTTGGCGACAGGGAAGAGGGGGTATTTCATCTCTCGAAGGCGCCAACACGGCCCCCGGATTTGGGTTTCCCCCTGTTGCCCCTCCCGGGCTGGCCGGCACCTTCTTTCAAGAGCGTGACGAACGCTGACCTTGAACCCCCGTTCCACCGCCCCTGGGACGGGGGTTTAATGTGTCCTGCGCCTGTCTTCCGCTGGCGCATGAGCGGCGCGCTCATTGCAAAGGTCAGGAAAAGTCAGCCTTGCGCGACGCCCGGTTTAGCGGCCCCGGCGGACAAGCCGCGCCCGGTTCTTGGCTGCCTCGAAAATCGGGGCAGTGACCACTGTTGTCCACATATCGAAAGAGCCGGGACGAAGGCTGGCACAGGCGCGTCATGTAGGACAGCGCTTTTTTTCGCAGCGGATATGCCGCGTGAGGAAAGGGCCGCTGGCGGTCGTTTCCGCCCCATCCCGACGGACCCTTGCACGGCGGCGGCCATTGCGAACGGCTCCACGCACCGATAGAGCCACCCGCATGACTCGCACCAGCATCGCTTCGTGGAATATCAACAGCGTTCGCGCCCGCATCGGCATCGTCGAGAAATTTCTGCGCGAGGAAGCGCCCGATGTCCTGTGTTTGCAGGAGACCAAGGTCGAGTGCGGGCTGTTCCCCAAAACGATGTTCGAGGCGCTGGGGTATCGGCACATCGTCACCCACGGCCAGCGGATGCACCACGGCGTCGCGATCGTCAGCAAGGTGCCGCTGTCCGATGTGCGCAAATATGACTGGCAGGCGAACGGCGAAGCGCGCCACGTCGGCGTCACGCTGCCGTCGGGGGTGCGGCTCGACAATGTCTATATTCCCGCGGGCGGCGACATTCCCGACCGTGACCTCAACCCCAAATTCGGACAGAAGCTCGATTTCTTTGAGCGCATGACCCTATGGTCGGGCGCGCTGAGCGGCACGCCGACGGTGCTCACGGGCGATTTCAACGTCGCACCGCTCGAAAGCGATGTGTGGAACCACAAGGCACTGCTCGATGTCGTCAGCCATACGCCGGTCGAGGTCGAAACGCTCGCCCGCTTGCAGGCCGCGTCGAACTGGGTCGACCTGGGGCGCCATTTCATCGCTGCGCCGACGCCGCTCTATACCTGGTGGAGTTACCGCGCGAAGGATTGGGAGGCGTCGAACCGCGGCCGCCGCCTCGACCATATGTGGGTGACACCCGACCTTAAAGACAAGGCGGTCGCGCACCGCATCGTCCAGCCTGCCCGCAGCTGGGAGCGGCCGTCGGACCATATCCCGCTCATCACCGAGTTTGCCTTTTGAGCGGCGCGCCGCGGGATCGAGGCGCTCGGCAGGCGGCGCGCGCGATCGACGCGCTGCGCCGCGGCTGGCCCTTTCGCGTCGAAGGCGCCGGCGGTGCGCTCGACCTGCTTGCGGTCGAGAGCGCGCGCGACGGCGCGCTCGCGGAATTTGCGAGCGGCGACGTGCTGCTGTCGGGCGAGCGCGCCGTGACGCTGAAGCTCACCAACCAGCGCGCGGCCGCGACGCCCGGACCCGTGCGGCTTGCGGGTGCCGCGGATACGGTCGCGGCGGCACTCGCGATTGCCGACCCCGCGCTCGACCTTGCCAATCCATTGAAAGGCCCATTCCGTACCGTGGCGACCGGCGGCGATGCGGCGGCCGCGGCGGCGATGACGATGGCGCGCCACGCGGGCCTGCTCCCCGCCTTCTTCGTGCGCGTGGCGGCGGGCGAAGCCGAAACCATGTGCAGCGCCGACGATGTCGCGACCCTGCTCGACCCGGCGCGGCTCGACATCGCCGCGCGCGCGCACTTGCCCGTCACGGCGAGCGAAAGCGCCGAGATCGTCGCGTTCCGCTCGCCCGAAGAGGCGTCGGATCATGTCGCGCTGGTTATCGGCAAACGCGACGGCAATCCGCCGGTGGTCCGCCTGCACAGCGAATGCCTGACCGGCGACGTGCTCGGCAGCCTCAAATGTGACTGCGGGCCGCAGCTTCACGCCGCGCTCCACGCGATGGCCGATGCGCCGTGGGGTGTGCTGCTTTACCTCCGGCAGGAGGGCCGCGGCATCGGGCTGGTCAACAAGCTGCGCGCCTATGCGTTGCAGGACCAGGGTTACGACACGGTCGACGCCAATCTGCGGCTGGGTTTCCCGGTCGAAGCGCGCGATTTTGCAATTGCCGGGCGGATGCTCGAATTGCTGAACATCCCGCGCATTCGGCTGATGACGAACAATCCCGAGAAGGTCGCGCGGCTCGAAAAGGAGGGCGTCGAGGTCGTCGAGCGCCTGCCGCTCGCGCTGCCGACAAATCCGCACAATGAGCAGTATCTGGCGACGAAGCGCGACCGGACGGGGCACCAGCTTTAACAGTCGTCGCCCCCGCGAAGGCGGGGGCCGCTATCGGCGTAGCGCAAGGCTGCCAGCGGCCCCCGCCTTCGCGGGGGCGACGATTTGTTTAATGCACGAACCGCGCGACCACGTCACGGTAGCTGCGGCTGACCTTAACCTGTGCGCCCGACCCCAGGACGAGGAAACATTCGCCGTTGGTGTGCGGCTTGACCTGCTTGACCTGACTGAGGTTCACGATCGTCGAGCGATGCACGCGCTGGAAGTTGCGCGGATCGAGCCGCTTTTCCAGATCCTTCATCGTTTCGCGCAGGATCAGGCTGTTGTCGGCGGTATAGATGCACATATAGTCGCCCGCGGCGTCGATGCGTTCGATGCTGTCGACATCGACGCGGAAAATCTGGCCGCGATCCTTGATATTGATCATCTTTTCATATCGGTCGGCCGACGGCGCGTCGGGCACGGCGTCGGCGCCATAGTCGTCGACCGCATCGGGCGCGACTTCGGCCAGCACCGTTTTCAGTCGTTCGACCTCGGCAGCGCCGCGCTTTTCGGTGAGCCGCTGACGCACACGGTCGAGCGCATCGGCAAGGCGTTCCGGCTCGACGGGCTTCACCAGATAATCGACCGCCTGCGCCTCGAACGCACGGATGGCATGATCGGAATAGGCGGTGACGAAAACGACGAGCGGCGGTTCGACCTCCATTAACCCCTGAATAACCGAAAAACCGTCGAACCCCGGCATCTGAATGTCAAGGAAGACGAGGTCGGGTTTGTGCGTCTTGATCTTTCTTATCGCCTCACGGCCGTTCAGAGCGGTGTCGATCACTTCGACATCCGAATGCGCCTCGAGCCGGAGCTGCAGCCCCTGAGTCGCCAATTTTTCGTCATCCACGAGGATGGTTCTGATCGTCATGTGCCTTCGGTTCCAATTCTTGTTTGCCCATCGGGCTGGAACGGAAACTCGATCACCACCGTGAAGCCGCCCTCAGCGCCCGCATGAGCGTCGAACCGGTGCTGGTCGCCAAAAGCCTGCGCCAGGCGGTCCCGGATATTGGCTAAACCCACGCCGGTCGATTCCGTTGCAACGCCCGTGGTGGGGTCGGCGCGGTCGCCTGACAATCCCGCGCCGGTGTCCGACACGGTGATCCGGACATTTTGACCGGCCAACTGTGCGGAAATGGTGATGTCGGCGCCCTCTTCCTGCGGCGTCACCGCATATTTGATGGCATTTTCGATCAGCGGTTGCAGCAGGAGCGAAGGCAGGCGTGCGCGCGCGACCGCCGGATCGATCGCGAAATGCGGCCGCAGCCGGTCCTCGAAGCGCATTTTTTCGATGTCGAGATAAAGCTTCAGCGTCTCGATCTCCTGCGCCAGCGTCACCTGCGCGGTCGGTTCGTTGGCGAGCGTGTAGCGAAGGAAGGCGGAGAGGCGCGAGAGCATCGCGTTTGCAGGCTCGGCCTGTTTCAAGAGCACGAGCGTCGAAATGCTGTTCAACGTATTGAACAGGAAATGCGGATTGAGTTGATAGCGCAGCATCGCAAGCTGCGCCGACGCCGCCTGCGCCTCAAGCCGCAGCACGCGATCATTCTGTTCCTCGAGCTGGAGGAAATAGTTGATCGCGAAATAGAGCGCCGACCAGGCGGCAAGCGAGGTCGCGTCGATATAGACCGCGCCGAGCAAAAGGCTCGTGAAACCAGCCTCGCTCGCCGGATTCTGAATCTGCGCGACCCAGGCATCGATGAACGCCCACAGCGCGGTCGCCAGCCCGGCCAGCCCGAAGCTGACCCCCCACATCAGCAGCGGTCGGCGGTTGATGAGTGCCCGGTAGCAGACCGACAGGATCAGCGTCAGCGAAAAGCCGGTGATCGCCGAAATCGTTTGCGGGATGAAGAAGGTGAACGCCTGCCCGTTCGCCAGTCCCGACACGCCGCGCAGACCAAGCCAAGCGGCCCAGCCCAACAGCTGCAAATTCCAGAAGGCGCGGACCTTGTTATCGAAAAAGGGACCGGGGGAGGTCAGTCGAAACAGCGGCATAGGGGTCTGCGCAAGAGTGATGGTCAACGGCCGCGCGAAAGAGGGCACGCGGCGCCGCGGCCGGTCATTCGGCCGCGACCGGGGCGGCGGGTGCGTCGGCTCGCACCCGCGCCTGGCCGAGCGGCTGGAGTTCGGCGCGATGCTTCCAAAGCAGTTCCTTGTAACTGATCACACGGCCGTCGTGCGCGGTCAGCCGGACCGGGCCGATCGGCTGTTCATCGCGCGCGTCAACCAAAACGGGGGTCGAGGGCACCCCGGCGCCCCATTTTTCGCCCCATTGGCGCAGCGCGATCATCGCGGGCAGCAGGTCGATGCCCTTTTCGGTGAGCTGGTAGCGCACCTTGCGCCGGTCCTCGGCCATGACCTCGCGCGCCATGATGCCATGATCGACCAGCTTCGACAGCCGGTTCGACAGGATATTACGCGCGATGCCGAGTTCCTGTTGAAACTCCTCGAAATGATGGACGCCGTTGAAGGCTGCGCGCAGAATCATGAACGACCAGCGTTCGCCCATCGCTTCGAGCGCCAGCGGCAGCGCGCAATTGCCGCCGTTCAGATCGTTCAAGACTTCGCGTAATTTTCCCATGACCAAAGCCCTAACGTAAAATCGGCGCACGTGCCAAAAAAATATAGGGCCTGCGTTGCATTTCGCAACGGGAAGCGCGCACCGCCTCAGGCGGCGAGCCGGTTGCGCGCGACGACGAGCGACCAGTGCACTAGTTCGGGCAGCCGCGCGACAACGGGCGCCGGGTGCGCGCACAGTGCGCGGCCGATCAGATCGAAGCGCCAGCTGCGCTGGCTGCGCAACGCCAGCCCGACGAGGATCTCGGCACGACTGCGCGCGGGCAATGTGTCGGGCAGCGCGCGCTCGACGATTTGCACGGTCAGCGCCTGAATCTGCCGGGCGCGCTGGTTCGTCAGGCTGCCACCATGCTTGCGATAGAGATAGAGATCCTCGTGCAGCGCGGCGAAGGTGAAACGCTGCGCCGCGCGGAGCCAGAAATCATAATCCTCGACGCCAAACAGGCTGGCGTCATAACCGCCGAGGGTTTCGGTCACATGGGCGCGATACAGAAAGCAGGCACCGATATTATTGCCGTACAGCAACCGTTCGACAGGCCCGACGCGCGACAGGCCAACTTCGGTGCCGCTATCGTCGATCGTCATAAAATCGGCGTGAACAATGTCGGCTTGAGGGTTCGCGTCGAGCGTCGCGACGAGGCGCGTCAGCATCTGCGGGCGGAGCAGATTGTCGTCGGAGGTCCAGCTGTGCAATTCGCCGCGCGCGGCGGCAAAGCCGTGATTGAGCGCCGCGGGAAGGCCGACATTGGTATCGAGCCGCAAGAGACGGACGCGCACGTCACGCGCGACAGCCTCGGCCATGATTGAAGGCGACGCATCGTGCGAGGCATCGTCCACCAGGATCAACTCGAAATCGCGAAAATCCTGCGCAAGGACCGACTCAATCGCCTCCGCCAGCCAGCGTGCGCCATTGTGCACGGGCATGACCATCGACACGCGCGGCGACGCTGTCGAATCAAGAGTTTTCGTCCCCATTCGCGCCCGTCGTAGCGGCGACGCACGATGCTTCCAACGCGCTTTACCAAAGTTGCTAACCTGTTGGGCCGCACGCCCGCAAATTTCGCATTGCAATATAAGCGCCAGCGACGACATTGAAGGCGATGCTGAGGCAATATGAACTTGTCGAGCGCGTGCGCGCTTATGATCCCGACGTCGACGAGGCGCTGCTCAACCGCGCCTATGTCTTCACGGTGCAAAAGCACGGCAGCCAGAAGCGCGCGTCGGGCGATCCTTATTTCAGCCATCCGGTCGAGGTGGCGGGCATTTTGACCGACCTCCACCTCGACAGCGAGACGATCGTCACCGCGCTGCTCCACGACACGCTCGAAGATACGCTGACGACGCCCGAGGAAATCGAACGGTTGTTTGGCCCCGACGTCGGGCGGCTGGTGGATGGGGTGACCAAGCTCAGCAAGATCGAGGCGCAGACCGAGAATGAGCGTGCGGCGGAAAATCTGCGCAAATTCCTGCTCGCCATGTCGGACGACATCCGCGTGCTGCTCGTCAAGCTCGCCGACCGGCTGCACAATATGCGCACGCTGCACTTCATCCAGAATCCCGACAAAAGGCGGCGCATCGCCAAGGAGACGATGGATATCTATGCGCCGCTCGCCGAGCGGATCGGCATGTATGAATATATGCGCGAGATGCAGCTGCTCGCGTTTCGCGAGCTCGAACCCGAAGCCTATGCGACGATCACCGGCCGCCTCGCCAAGCTGACCGCGGGCGGCAAGGACAAGGTCGCGGCGATCAGCCGTGAGTTCAAGGAGCTCCTCGCCGCCGCGGGGATCGAGGCCGAGGTGTCGGGGCGCGAGAAGCACCCCTATTCGATCTGGCGCAAGATGCAGGAACGGCACGTCAGCTTCGAACAGGTGACCGACATCATCGCGTTTCGCATCGTGACGCCTACCGATGCCGACTGCTACGCCGCACTGGGGCTGATCCACCGCAAGTGGAAAATGGTCCCCGGGCGCTTCAAGGATTATATCTCGACCCCGAAACGCAACGGGTACAAGTCGCTGCACACGACGATCATGCACCAGCAGAATATGCGGATCGAAATCCAGATCCGCAGCCTTGCCATGCATCAGCAGTCCGAATTCGGCTATGCTGCGCACTGGGCGTATAAACAGGGCGGCAGCGGCCCCGACGGTCAGGCGGGATGGATTCGCGACCTCATCGAAATTCTCGAACAGACGCACGATCCCGACGAGCTGCTCGAAAATACGCGGATCGCGATGTATCAGGATCGCATTTTCGCTTTCACGCCCAAGGGCAGCCTGCACCAATTGCCGAAGGGCGCGACACCGGTCGATTTCGCTTACGCGGTCCACACCGGGCTCGGCGACCGCACCGTCGGGGCAAAGGTCAACGGCCGGCTTGTCCCGCTGCGCACCCAGCTTGCCAACGGCGACACGGTCGAAATCCTGTCGTCGGACAAACAGACGCCGCAGCCCGCCTGGCTCGGCTTCGCCGTCACCGGCAAGGCGCGCGCGGCGATCCGGCGCCATGTGCGATCGAAGGAAAAGGTCGAACTCGCTGCGCTGGGGCGCAAGATGTACGACGAAATCGTCGCGCGCCTGCCCAACAAGATCGGCGACAAGGCGCGCGCGGCGGCGCGCGAACGGCTGCGGCTCGATGACGACACCGCGCTGTATGTCGCGATCGGCCGGCGCCAGCTTTCGGACAATATGCTGCTCGAGGCGCTGGTGCCCGGTATCACCGCCGAGATGAAGTCAAAGCCGGGCAAGCTGCGACAGGGCGCGGCGGTGTCGATCGAGGGCCTGACCCCCGGGGTCGCGTACAAGCTCGCCGACTGCTGCCATCCGGTGCCCGGCGACCGTATCGTCGGTCTCGCGCGCGCCGACGAGGGGATCGAGGTGCATGTGATCGACTGCCCCAGCCTCGCCGACGGGGTCGATGCCGACTGGATCGACCTGCGCTGGCAGGAGGACAGCGAGGGCGGCAATGCACGGCTGTGCATCGTCATCCTGAACGAACCCGGCACGCTCGCCGAAATGTCGGGCATCCTTGCCGCCAATTCGGCGAACATCACCAATCTGCGCCTGTCGAACCGCGAGGGGGGCTTTCACACCTATGACGTCGTCGTCGAAGTGCGCGACGTCCACCATGTGATGCGCATTTTGTCGGCGCTTCGCGCGTCGGACACGGTGGTGCAGGCGGAGCGGCTTTAGCAGCCTCAACCGCCAAGCATCTCTTCGACCCACTCGGGCACCCGCCAGGTCGCACGGCCGTGCCGTGCCTCGTCGAACCAGTGGCTGCCCTGGCTCGGTTCCATGTTGAGTTCGAGCGTGCGGGCGCCCGACGCGCGCGCCTCGCGCACGAACCCCGCGGCGGGATAGACCGCGCCCGAGGTGCCGATCGACACGAACAGGTCGGCGCGATTGAGCGCATGATAAATCTCGTCCATCCGATAGGGCATCTCACCGAACCAGACGATGTCGGGGCGCAGATGCCCGGCGACGCCGCACGCCGGACACGGCGGCCGGTCGATCAGCGGGGCAGTCCACGAGCTGCGCACGTCGCAGCCGGTGCACCAGGCGTTCAGATGCGTGCCGTGCATATGGATGAGCCGCTGCGCGCCCGCGCGTTCGTGCAGGTCGTCGACATTCTGCGTGACGATCAGCAGTTCGCCCGGCCATTCGGCATCGAGGCGCGCGAGCGCGTGGTGCGCGGCGTTGGGCTGTTTCGACTGGATCGCCTCGCGCCGCATGTCGTAAAAGCGCAGGACAAGATCGGGGTCGCGGGCAAAGCCCTCGGGCGTTGCCACATCTTCGACGCGGTGCTGTTCCCATAATCCGCCGGCGTCGCGAAACGTGTCGATGCCGCTTTCGGCCGAAACACCGGCGCCGGTCAGGATGACGATATTCCGGATTTCACTCAATGCTCAACCTCCGTCGGTCCCAAGCTTGTCGAAGGACCGTTCTTCCTCCTATGGCGGTGATGGAACAAGGACGGCCCTTCGGCAAGCTCAGGGCGCACGGGGTTTGAATCATGACGAGCATCGGTATCATCGGCAGCCAGGGACGCATGGGCGTCGCGCTCGCCGCGGCAACCTCCGAGGCGGGGCAGACCAGCTGCGGCATCGACAAGGGCGGCAATGTCGCACAGCTTACCGCGGGCGCCGACGTGCTCGTCGACTTCTCCTCGCCTGCGGCGCTCGAAGCGACGCTCGACGCCTGCGTCGCGGCAGGCAAGCCGATCGTCATCGGCACCACGGGGCTGGAAGAGCGCCACCATTATCTGATCGACGATGCCGCGCGCGACATTGCCGTTCTCCAGACGGGCAACACCTCGCTCGGCGTCACGCTGCTCGCGCATCTGGTGCGCGAGGCGGCGGCGCGGCTCGACGCCGACTATGACATTGAGATCGTCGAGATGCACCACCGGAACAAGGTCGATGCGCCGAGCGGCACCGCGCTGTTGCTGGGCGAAGCCGCCGCTGCGGGGCGCGGAATCAATCTTGCAACCTGTTCCGAACGCGGGCGCAACGGCCTCACCGGCGCACGCGGGCACGGAAAGATCGGCTTCGCCAGCCTGCGCGGCGGCACTGTCGCGGGCGACCATGACGTGATCTTTGCCGGGCCGGAGGAGATGATCACGCTATCCCATCGCGCCGAAAACCGCATGATCTTTGCGCGCGGTGCGGTGCGGGCGGCGTTGTGGCTGGTCCACCAGAAGCGGGGGCGTTATACGATGCCGCAGGTGCTGGGATTGTCCGAACGGCAATGAAGAAAGCCGACATCTTCGAATTCTACCGCCGTCTCGCCGAACTCAACCCCAGTCCCGAGACCGAGCTGCAGTTCGGCAACACCTATCAGCTGCTCGTCGCGGTCGTGCTGTCGGCGCAGGCGACCGATGCCGGCGTGAACAAGGCAACGCGCAAGCTGTTCGAGACGGTGAAGACCCCGCAGGCGATGGTTGATCTGGGCGAAGAGGGGTTGAAACAGCATATCAAGACGATCGGGCTGTTCAACGCCAAGGCCAAAAATGTCATCGCGCTGAGCGAAATCCTGATCCGCGATCATGGCGGCGAAGTGCCCGCCGATCGCGACACGCTCACACTTCTTCCCGGCGTCGGGCGCAAGACCGCCAATGTCGTGATGAACTGCGCCTTTGGGGCGGAGACGTTTGCGGTCGACACGCATATCTTTCGCGTCGGCAACCGCACCGGACTGGCGCCGGGAAAAACGCCCCTCGCGGTCGAGAAACGGCTCGAGAAGGAGACGCCCGCGCCTTTCCGCGTCGGCGCGCATCACTGGCTGATCCTGCACGGCCGCTATATTTGCAAGGCGCGCACCCCCGAATGCTGGCGCTGTCCGGTGGCGGATCTTTGCCGCTACAAGCACAAGACCGCGACACCCAAGGGGAAAAAGACTGACGCAGGTTCGGCGTGAAGCGGTCCGTTTGAGACGGTGAATGGCCCCTGCCATCTTTGGTTATGGGGGGCTGGCCTCGGGTCGGTCCGCGTAGCGGTCGCGACACCGTTCCAAAGTTCAGGGAAATTCAGCCCAAGGCCATAGGGCCACATCGGCACAAAAACCCGGCGGATCGCTCCGCCGGGTTTCTTTTTTCGATGCCTCTACGTTTATTCGCGGCTGCCCAAAAGGTTGAGCAGGAAGGTGAACATGTTGACGAAGTCGAGGTAGAGCGACAGAGCGCCCATCACCACCGACTTGCCGACAAAGTCGGTCCCGCGGACATAGAAATACATGCTCTTGATCTTTTGCGTGTCATAGGCGGTCAGGCCTGCAAAAAGCAGTACGCCGATGACGCTGATCGCCATCGCAAGCGCGCTCGACTGCACGAAGATGTTGATGAGCATCGCGACGAGGATGCCGACGACGCCCATGATCAGGAAGGTGCCGAAACCCGACAGATCCTTCTTGGTGGTATAGCCATAGAGGCTAAGCCCCAGGAAGGCCGCCGCCGTCGCAAAGAAGGTCGTTGCGATCGACGTGGCGGTGAAGGCCAAGAAGATCGTCGACATCGACAGGCCCATCACCGCGGCGTAGACCCAGAAGATCGCCTGCGCGGCCGGGGTCGACAGCTTATTAATGCCAAAGCTCAGCACCAGCACAAAGGCCAGCGGCGCCAGCATCACCACCCACATCAGCGGGCTGCCAATCATCGAGGCGGTAAAGCCCGACTGAAAGGCGAGCAGCGCGACGATGCCGGTCAGCAGCACGCCCGAGGCCATATAGTTGTAAACCGACAGCATGTACGACCGCAGGCCGGCATCGACGGCCTGGTCCATTGCGTTCGCGCCGGCGCCAAAACCGGACGCCGCCATATTGGGGTCGTTCCAATTCGCCATTTTTCATCTCCATAACCGGCCAGCCCATACCGGCCGTGCCTTCAATATCGTGGCTTTCTTTATCTGTTTCAAGCGAAACCGGACATAGCAATGGGAAGGCCGGGTTTCGTGCAAGCGGCTTGGGGTCGCGATGTCCGGCAAGGCGCCTTATGCTGGCGCGATGTCTACGCACCGCCTGTTTGTCGCCCTGCGCCCGCCGCGGCCCATTCGCACGTTGCTGATCCGCGCGATGCACGGCATTTCGGGCGCGCGCTGGCAAAACGACGAGCAGCTTCACCTGACGCTTCGCTTCATCGGTGAGGTGGACCATCACCGCGCCGAAGACATCGCCGCGGCGCTCGGTGCACTCCATGCCCCGGCGATCACGGCGCGGATCGCCGGTGTCGACCTGTTCGAACGGCATGGGCGGCCGCATATGGTCTGGGCCAAGGTCGAACCCCACGAACCGATCGCGGCGCTGCATCGCAAGGTCGACCAGCGGCTCGCGCGCGTCGGCATCGCGCCCGAAACCCGCGCCTTCGTCCCGCACGTCACGCTGGCGCGGCTGAACCGCGGGTCGGGTCCGGTCGCGCCGTTTCTGGCGCTCAACAGCGACCTCGCAAGTCCGGGCTTCGATTTTTCCGAAGTGTTCCTCTATGAAAGCGAGCTTGCGCACGGCGGCTCGCGCTATCATCCCGTCGCGCGCTATCCGCTCGCCGAAAATCGATCGACCAGCGCCGCCGCAACCGCATCGACATCGTCCCATGTCGCCGCAAAGCCGTCGTCGCCGCCATAATAGGGGTCGGCGACGCTGTCGCCCGCACGGCCGGGCAGAAGATCCAGCATCAGCAGCAGTTCGGCGCGCGCGTCCGAGGGACGGATCACCATCGCGTCGCACAGATTCGTCTCGTCGGCGGCAAGGATCAGGTCGAAATAGTGAAAATCACTGGGCGACAATTGGCGTCCGCGCAGCATAGATATGTCGATGCCGCGGCGCCGCGCTTCGGCCTGTGCCCGGCGGTCGGGCGGATGGCCGACATGCCAGTCGCCGGTTCCCGCCGAATCGAGATGCGCCGCGATGTTGGCGCGCGCAAACGCCGCGCGCGCCGCGCCCTCGGCAAGCGGCGACCGGCAGATATTGCCGAGGCACAGGAACAGGATTGCCGGAATCGTCGGATCGCGCTCGTCATTCATCGCTATTCGCTTCCCATAAAAGGTGAACCGACTTTCAACTTGCGCCGCGGCGCGGCTCTGCTAGCCATGGCATATAACAGATAGAGGGTCAGGGAGAGGGTTGCCAGATGGCCGATACCACCAGCGAAAACAACACGTCCGGCGCGCCGCCTGCCGCCGATCCGAAGGCCAGCGGATATAGCTGGTATGTGTTGTCGGTGTTGGTTGTGGTCTATATCCTGAACTTTATCGACCGGCAGATCATCAGCATCCTGGCGGTCGACATCAAGGCCGACCTGGGGCTCACCGATTCGGACATGGGGTTTCTCGGCGGCGCGGCCTTTGCCGTCTTTTACGCGTTATTCGGCATCCCGCTCGGCCGCCTTGCCGACAATTGGAGCCGCGTAAAGCTGCTCTCGATCGGATTGACGCTGTGGTCGGCGATGACCGCACTGTCGGGCTTCGCTTATGACCGCATGTCGCTGACGCTGGCGCGCATGGGCGTCGGTGTTGGCGAGGCGACCGCGAGCCCGACCGCCTATTCGCTGATCTCCGACTATTTCCCGAAACGGCAAAAGGCGACGGCGCTCGCCATCTATTCGTCGGGACTTTATCTTGGCGGCGGCGTGTCGCTGTTCATCGGCGCGGTGATCGTCGAAAGCTGGAACCAGACCTATCCGGCGGGCGGGCCGCTGGGGCTTGTCGGATGGCAAGCGGCATTCCTTGCGGTCGGCATCCCTGGACTGCTCCTCGCGCTGTGGGTCGCCAGCCTGCGCGAACCGGTGCGCGGCGCGATGGACGGCGTGCCGACCGCAAGTTCGCCGACGCCGTTTCGCGCGTTCGGCAAGGATCTGTCGATGATCGTTCCGCCGCTGACGCTCTATGGTGCGTGGCAGCGCGGCCCCGCCGCGCTCGCGATAAACGTCGGAACCGCCGCCGCCCTCGCCGCCTTTGCCTGGTGGATGATCGAACTTACGGGCAATCTGCCGCAATGGTCGGCGGTCGCGCTCGGCTATTATGCCGTCTTTTCATGGGCGAGCACGCTGCGCGCCAATGATCCGGCCACTTTCCGCCTGATCTGGGGCACGCCGGCGTTCATCTGCACGACGATCGGCTATGGGCTTGTCGCGCTCGCCGCCTATGCGCTTGCTTTCTGGTCGGCGCCCTATGCCGAGGTCGTGCTGGGGCTTCCCAAGCAAGAACTTGCCAAGATCCTCGGCGGCAGCGGCGCGCTCAGCGGCTTTGTCGGCGTCATCGTCGGCGGCCGCGTCGCCGACGCGCTGCGCGCGCGCCATCCGTCAGGGCGCATCTTGATGATCCTCTTCGGTGTCGTCGCGCCGATCCTTCCCATCTGGATCGGCTATACCACCGAAAATGCCATCCTTTTTTATACGATGAACTTCCTTGCCGGGCTGTTCGGCGCGGCGGCGTTGGGTGCGGCGGCGGCAACGACACAGGATCTGGTGCTGCCGCAGATGCGCGGCACCGCCACCGCGGCCTTTTTCCTGGGCACCACGCTGATCGGCCTGTCGTTCGGTCCCTATATGGTCGGGCAGATCTCCGACCTTACAGGAACGGTGGTGAACGGTCAGCCAGTCGGCAACCTGCGCACGGGCATATTGTCGCTGATCGGGGTCGCACCGGTTGCGGTCGCGCTCCTGATCTATGCTTATCGTGCGCTTCCCGAAGCCGAGGCGACGCTTGTTGAGCGTGCAGCGGCGGCGCGGCGCGCCTGACCGATCAGTCGTCGCCGGTCCCGCCGGCGACGATCACGCCGCAGGCGACGCGTCCGCCGCTGTTGCCGCTTGGGTCGGTTTTGTAATCGTCGGGACCGGCATGGATGACGAAAGCCGCGCCGTCGGCGTCGAGCAGGCCCCCGTCGCCATTCAAGCGCGAGCCAACCAAACGCAGCGTCGCACGGCCGATTTCGTCGGGTTCGACGACCAGATTAGGCAGGTCGCCATGGTGTGCGCCCATCGGATTTTCGCGGCCATGCTGAGCTCCCGACGGGTTCCAATGCGGTCCCGCGCTCGTGAATTCGGGCGGCGTGCATTGCCCGATCGCGTGGACGTGCATGCCATAGGTGCCCGGGCCGAAACCGCGCGCAATCAGCTCGACACGCAGGCCGCTGGCGTCGCGGTAGATGTCGGCGCGCCCACGGTTGGCGCCGCTCGCGTCGTAAAGCTGGGCAAAGGCGTCGGGCGGCGGCAGCGTCGCCGTCGGCGATTTGCTGGTCCCCGCACAGCCGGCGAGAAGCAGCGCGGCTGCAAGAACGCCGCCGGGGACGAGAAACCGTTTATGCTGCGAACCGATCGTCATATTGCTGCTCCCTGTTGTCGCGTCGGAGTCAGAACGCGGTGACGTCGCGTTTCGATCCCGTGCGCGACGATGCCGGTTTTCGGTTCCCGTTCCAAGACTATAGTCGCGCGTGGTTTGGTGCACCGGCGGGGCGGGCAGCGACTTTAGTTGCGCCAAGAGAAATGCGCGGGGAGGGCTGTCGCGACAGCGTAGGTAGAAAAGGCCGTTCTGCGGTGTCCGCTTTGGGGTGGAAAGCGGACGTTCGGCGCGACGGAAGCCCCTCCCCTTTAGGGGAGGGGTTGGGGTGGGGCCTACCGGCCTTGCGCGAGGCCGATAGGCCCCACCCCACTACGACTAGGCAGCAAGCTGCCAAGTCTTCGTTGCCCCTCCCCTGAAGGGGAGGGGCTGACTTTTCCTTATGTCTGCTTCCGGTCGTGAGCAGCCAGCGCCATGCACAACAAAGGGGCCGCGAATCGCTTCGCGGCCCCCTGTTTTGCCTTGCGGTTCTGATTTCAGAGATCAGAAAACGCGGGCATATTGTTCGTTGCCGACAAAGCCGAGCTTGCCGACGCCGCTGCGCTTGATCACCGCCATGACATTGTCGACGACGATATAGCGTGCGAATGGGTCAGGCTGGACCTGCAATTCGGGTTCGACCGGCAGCGCCTTGGTCTGTTCCAGATATTGCGCAAGCTGCGCCAGATCGACCGGCGTGCCGTTCCAGGTGATCGTTCCGGCGGGATCGATCATCACCTTGTTCTTTTCGGGATCGACATTGCTGGTGTCGTTGTTCGGAACCGGCAGGTCGATCTTCACAGCGTGGGTCTGGACCGGGATTGTGATGATGAACATGATGAGAAGCACGAGCATGACGTCGATCAGCGGCGTCGTGTTCATGTCCATCATCGGTTCGTTGTCGTCCCGTTCTCCAACTGCCATGGACATAGGGTTATTCCTTCATAATTGAGCGGATCGCCTTAGAGGCGACCCACCGTGCCCGAGCCGGGAGCCGGTTCCGAGATGAACCCGATCTTCTGGAAGCCAGCATATTGCATCGTGTAGATCACGCCGCCGATGCACTGATACGGCGTGTTGACGTCGCCGCGGATATGCACTTCGGGGAAGTTTTCTTCGGTGATGTTCTGCGGACCGCCAATGTCTTCGAGCAGCTTTTCCAGCTTCGCCTGCCCGCGTTCGAGCAGCTGCCGCGAATCGACCGGGGTCTGGCCCCAGTAAACTTCGCACGCCGAGCTTTCGGCGTTCGGCTGGCCATCGCCGTCGGTATCGGCCGAACGGATCGACAGCAGCACATTTTCCGGCTTCGTCGTCGTCGGTTCAAAAACCACGTCGGGCAGCTCGAGGTCCACCGTCTCCAACACCACGGGAACCGTGATGAGGAAGATGATGAGAAGCACGAGCATGATGTCCACGAGCGGGGTCGTGTTGATTTCGGACATCGGGGCGTCTTCGCCGCCCTTTTCGCCTACACTCATCGCCATAGGATTAGCATCCTGTCACAAAATTATCTGTCATGGACGGAAAGCTTCTCCGTCCAGCGGACCCCGCCCCCGC
Organism: Sphingopyxis sp. TUF1; assembly: GCF_036687315.1. Lineage (NCBI taxonomy): Bacteria > Pseudomonadati > Pseudomonadota > Alphaproteobacteria > Sphingomonadales > Sphingopyxidaceae > Sphingopyxis > Sphingopyxis kveilinensis. The sequence goes on along the minus strand of NZ_CP144683.1, from coordinate 1,782,314 downwards.
GAAGGGGACGGGGATCCAGGAGCCTAATCAGGCCTTTTTCGGAGCCGCGGCCGATGCGGCAGCAGCCTTTGCCACCGTCGCCGACGTCGGCTTCACCTGGCCATTCGACATGATCGAGCCGAGAACGTCGTTCGAGAAGATCGAGAGACGGCGGGCGATCATCTTGTTGCGGCTCTGGAGCCAGTTGAACGCGAGCACCGCGGGAACCGCAACGATCAGACCGATGGCGGTCATGATGAGCGCTTCACCGACCGGACCGGCGACGGTGTCGATCGACGCCTGACCCGACGCACCGATCTTCACGAGCGCACGCAGAATACCGATAACGGTACCGAACAGACCGATGAACGGCGCGGTCGAACCGACGGTCGCAAGGAAGGCGAGGCCACCGTTGAGCTTCGAGTTGATGTGGTTCTGCGAACGCTCGAGCGTGCCGTGCATCCAGTCATGCGCTTCGACGGGGTCGGTCAGCTTGTTATGCTCTTCGTTGGCGCGCAGGCCGTCTTCGACAACCTGACGATAAGCACTGTTCTTTTCGAGCTTCGCGGCGCCATCGGCGAGCGTCGGCGCGCGCCAGAAATTGGCATCGACGGTCTTGCCCTGGCTGATCACCTTATTCTGTTCGAACAGCTTGGTGAACAGGATGTAGAGCGTGCCGACGAACATGATCAGCAGGATCAGGAAGGTGAGCTGCGACACGATGCCGCCTTCGCACAGTGCAGGAACCAGACCATAAGGGTTCTGGCCTTCTTCCTTCACGCACATCGATGCGGGCATCAGGCTCAGGCCTGCCTCATGAGCGGCAGCCGGCGCCGCAGCGGCGGCGTTTGCGATCAGATTAAACATATAGGAAATTCCCTCTCAAAGAATTTGTTCAAATCGAAAACAGATAGGGTCGCGCCAGATCAGCGGGGGATCTGCCAGCGGATACGGTTGCTGTACGTGCCACCCGTCGGATTGCCCTCGCGATCCTTCCCCGGATTGAACCGGCCGCGGCGGGTGATGAGCTTGCACGTTTCGGCATCAAGGTCGGAATGACCGCTCGACGAGGTGATGTCGCACGAGGTGATGCGGCCATCGGCCCCATAGGTCACGCGGAAACCCGTCGTGCCTTCGCGCTCTTCGCGCATCGCACGTGCCGGATAGTCGTCGTTCGTCGCCCAACGACCCGGGTTGCCGCGCGGCGAACCGGCCTGGCTGAGGTCGGGGGCCGGCGGCGCGGGGGGCGCAGGCGGCGTGAAGACGGGCGGCGGCGGCGTCGGCGGCGCCTTCGGCACCGACTGGATCGTATTCGTCGTCACCGGCGGCGGAATCGGCGACGGCGGCGTGACAACCGGCGGCGGCGGCGGCAGGACATTGTCCGGCGGCGGCGGCGGCGGCGGTTCTTCCGGCGGCGGCGGCTCTTCGACGTCCACCACGTCCAATTTTTCGGCAATCTTCTTAACGATGCTGATATTCAGGCCGTTGACCAGGCCGTAGCCCAGAACAGCAGTGAACAGACCGACCAAGACGATTGCCACTACCCTATTTTTAGGGTCGACATTATCACCATAAGCCATTCAGGGACGACGCTCCTTGCTAGATCATCCTGACACCAATTCCCAACCCTCGGGACGGTTGCCAAATGCCCGGATGATTTCCGATGCGTTTCCACAGACCCGACGGCGCGGCATCCGGCTTATTATGTTCTCGCCGGACACTTCGCGCCCGTCCTATCGCGGTGGCGGCACATTCGCAAACCCTTTATCAGCGGTTAATGTGCCCTGTCCCATGATGGGGTTTTCGGCACCGATACCGGTGTCATCGATGATGAAAAAACCAGGAAAGAGGATCGATCATGCGCCTCCCCCACACGGCCGCTATCGTCGGCGCCTTGACTTTAGCCTTTGGAATTCCAAGCGTTTCGGCAATGCAGCGGACAGAGGCCGCTGCGACCGCAAGCCCTTACACCTATGCCGACATCGCCGATCTTGCCACGGCGGCGCCGATCGCCCTGCACGCGCGCATCCATAGCGCCGCGGCGCTCAAAGCCGAACGCGCGCCCGGAGTCGCAGCGGGCCACAGCCGATTCTATGTCGAGGCCGATGTCGTCAGCCTGATTCGCGGCCGCGGGCCGCTCGCCGCGCGAATCTCCTACCTCGTCGACCTGCCGAACGATGCGCGGGGCAAGCCCGCGAAGCTGAAAAAGAAGCAGCCGGTCCTGCTCTTCGCCCGCCCCGTCGCGGGCGCCGCGGCAGGAGCCAGCAGCACCGGCAGCGTCCAGCTGATCGCACCCGATGCGCAATTGCCGTGGGACGCGGCGACCGAGGCGCAGCTCCGCGCGATCCTGACCGAACTGGTCAAGCCCGGCGCGCCGCCCGCGATCACCGGCATCGCCAACGGCTTCCACGTTCCCGGCACGCTTCCCGGCGAGGGCGAGACGCAGCTGTTCCTGAACACCGCGACGGGCGAGCCGGTATCGCTGACCGTCCTGACCGCCGCGGACGGATCGCGGCGCTGGGCCGCGGCGTTCGGCGAGATCGTTGACGGATCTGCCGCGGTCCCGGCGCGCGACACCCTTGCGTGGTATCGTCTCGCATGTGGGCTGCCGCGCCGGTTGCCGCTGGACAAGCTTGCCGGCACCGCGCCCGCAGACCGGAGCAAGGCCGCCGCGGATTATGGCGTCATATTGGGGGCGCTCGGCGACTGCACGCGGACGCGCAAGCCCCCCGAAGGCTAAAGCAGCGCTTGGGCGTCCGAAAGCGCGGCAGGCTTGTCTCTCGCGCAAAAGCCGATAGGGCGGCGGCGATGGCGGGGACGGCCCCCGCCCGCCCGTACGGAGTCCTGAAGCCATGTCGCCCCATATCGCCCCGACCGCTCCCCGCCCGCCGCTGCGCGTCGCGCTCGCCGGCATCGGCGTCGTCGGCGGCGGCGTCGTCCGCCTGCTCGAGGCGAACCGCGAGCTGATCGCGCGGCGCGCGGGGCGGCCGATCGAGATCGTCGCGGTGTCGGCGCGCGACCGGCACAAGGACCGCGGCATCGACCTGTCGCGCTATCGCTGGGAAGACGATATGGACGCGCTCGTCGCGGCGGACGACGTCGATGTCGTCGTCGAGATGATCGGCGGCGCCGACGGATCGGCGCTGACGATGGCGCGGCGCGCGCTCGGCGCGGGCAAGGCGCTGGTAACCGCGAACAAGGCGATGATCGCGCATCATGGGCTGGATCTGGCGCGCATCGCCGAAGAAAAAGACACGCCGCTCAAATATGAAGCCGCGGTCGCGGGCGGCATCCCCGTCATCAAGGCGATCCGCGAGGGCGCGTCGGCGAACGAGATCGCGCGCGTCTATGGCATCCTCAACGGCACCTGCAATTATATCCTGACGCAGATGGAACGGAACGGCGCAAGCTTCGCCGACGCGCTCGCCGCCGCGCAGGCCGAGGGCTATGCCGAGGCCGATCCCACCTTCGACGTCGATGGCATCGACGCCGCGCATAAATTGTCGATTCTCGCCGCACTCTGCTTCGGAACACGGCTCGACATCGACGCGGTGACCGCTGACGGCATCCGGAACCTGATCGCCGCCGACATCCGCGAGGCCGAGGCGCTGGGGCACCGCGTCCGCCTGATCGGCATGGCGGAGCGCAACGAAAACGGGCTCTACCAGCATGTCCAGCCGTGCCTCGTGCCTGCCGACCATCCGCTGGCTTATGTCCCTGGCGCCCTCAATGCCGTGGTCGCCGAAGGAAATTTCGTCGGCCGCCTCTTCTTCGAGGGCGCGGGCGCGGGCGCGGGGCCCACGGCGTCGGCGATCGTTGCCGACATCATCGACATCGCACGCGACGAATATGGCCCGGCCTTTGCGATGCCGGTCGATGCGCTCGACGCCGCGCCCACCGCCGATGCCGGCGCGCGCGTCGGCAAACATTATGTCCGCCTGATCGTCGAGGACCGGATCGGCGTGCTCGCCGAGATCGCGACGGCGATGCGCGATGCGGGCGTATCGATCGAAAGCCTTATCCAGCGCGGGAGCGAGGGTGAAGGTGGGGTCGTCATCGTGCTCGTGACACACGAGGGCCCGGCGAGCGCGATCCACGCAGCTCTCGACGTGCTGGGCGCATCGGACCATGTCGTCGGCGCGCCAATGCGGATGCCGATCCTGGCGCTCTAGGGTTCCTCCTCCACAGGCGCCGGCGTTCCGGTTTCGGGATCGGTGCGTTTCTTCGCCATTTCATAGAGTGCGTTATATTCGGGGCCGGGCTTCATCCGGCCGCCGATCGACACCCAGTTATAAGGCAATTTGTCGAGGCTCATCGCCCGCGCTTCGGCCCGCGGCAGCTTGGGTGGCGCCTCGCGGCCCTCTTGCGCGATCGCGCGCAGTTCGGGGGTCAGGCGGTGGCGTTCGGTGTCCGTGCCGCAGACAGTGATCGTCCCGTCCTCGGCAGGCTTGCAGCGTCGGATCGGATCGACCAGTTCTTTTGTGTTTGCGGCCGCACTTTCGGCGTCGCGCGGCGGTGGCGGCGCGGGCGGCCCCTGCATCTGCGCACCCGCCGTGACGGGCATGACGCACGAGAGCACGAAAGCCGCGGCGAATCGGGCGAAGCATTCTCGACAAGCGGGGCGACGGGCCATATGGCGCGCACCATGCCGAACCGGCGCAGCAAGTAAAGACGGAGAGTGGCGGAGATGACGAAAAGCGGCAGCAACCTCGACCGGGTGCTCGTGCTCGAAATGGTGCGCGTCACCGAAGCCGCGGCGATCGCCGCCGCGAAGCTGATCGGCCGCGGCGACGAAAAGGCTGCCGACGCCGCCGCGGTCGAGGCGATGCGCAACGCCTTCAACACGCTGTATATGGACGGCACGATCGTCATCGGCGAGGGTGAGCGCGACGAGGCGCCGATGCTCTATATCGGCGAAAAGGTCGGCAATGCGCCCGGCAAAGGGCCCAAGATCGACATTGCTGTCGACCCGCTGGAAGGCACGACGATCACCGCCAAGGCCGGGCCAAACGCACTCGCAGTGCTCGCGATCGCCGAGGAAGGCTGCCTGCTCAATGCTCCCGACGTCTATATGGACAAGCTGGCGGTCGGCCCCGGCTACTCGCCCGACGTCATCGGGTTCGACAAGAGCGTCAGCGAGAATGTCGCGGCGGTCGCGCGGGAAAAGGGCGTCGCACCCGAAGAGATCATCGTGTGCGTGCTCGACCGCCCGCGCCACGAGGCGATCATCGCCGAGTTGCGCGCGATCGGCTGCGGCGTCGCGCTGATTCCCGATGGCGACGTCGCCGGGGTGATCGCGACGACCAACCCCGACACCAATATCGACATTTATATGGGGTCGGGCGGCGCCCCCGAGGGCGTGCTCGCCGCCGCGGCGCTGCGCTGCGTCGGCGGCCAGTTTAAGGGCCGCCTGCTCTTCCGCAACGACGACGAGCGGCTGCGCGCAAAAAAATGGGGGATCGAGGACCTCGACCGCGTCTATGACCTCGGCGATCTGGCCAAGGGCGACGTGATTTTCGCCGCCACCGGCGTCACCGACGGATCGCTGCTGCGGGGCGTCAAACATCGCCGCGACGGCGTGCTGACCACCGAAAGCGTTGTCATGCGCGCCTCGTCGGGCACGGTGCGCTGGGTCAGGGGTGAGCATCGCGCAGACTGACTGCGTTCCTTGCGTCGGCGATGCTGCGGCGCGCCGACGCAAGGCTTTGCCATGGCGCGCTAGCCTTGCTATCGGCGGCCGATAATGGCCAGCACAACCGACGATCTTCCTCCGTCCGACCCCGACAACAGCATCGATACCCCGTTCGACAGCGCGCTGTCCGAACGCTATCTTGTCTATGCGCTGTCGACGATTACTGCGCGGTCGCTGCCGGACCTGCGCGACGGCTTGAAACCGGTCCACCGGCGCCTTTTGTGGGCGATGCGTGCGATGCGGCTCGACCCGTCGCAGGGTTACAAGAAGTCGGCGCGCGTCGTCGGCGACGTCATCGGCAAATTCCACCCGCACGGCGACACCGCGGTGTACGACGCGATGGTCCGCCTCGCGCAGGATTTCTCGCTGCGTTATCCGCTGGTCGACGGTCAGGGCAATTTCGGCAATATCGACGGCGATAACGCCGCCGCCTATCGCTATACCGAGGCGCGGCTGACGCGCGTCGCGATCGACCTGATGCAGGGCCTCGACGAAGGCACCGTCGATTTCCGGCCGACCTATAATGGCGAGGATGAAGAGCCCGAGATCATGCCGGGCTTGTTCCCCAACCTGCTTGCAAACGGGGCGAGCGGGATCGCGGTCGGCATGGCGACGAACATCCCGCCGCATAACGCCGCCGAGGTGATCGGCGCCGCGCTGCTGCTGATCGAAAATCCGAATGCCGAGCTCGCCGAACTGCTTGAGCATGTGAAAGGCCCCGATTTCCCGACGGGCGGGATCGTCGTCGACAGCGCCGAGACGATCGCGCACGCCTATGAAACCGGGCGCGGCGGCTTTCGCGTCCGCGCGCGCTTTTCGACCGGCAAGCCGGATGGTGGCGACTGGGAAGACAGCGGGATCGAGAAGCTGTCCGGCGGCACCTGGCAGCTTGTCATCAGCGAAATTCCGTACGGGGTCGCCAAGGGCAAGCTGATCGAACAGATTGCCCAGCTGATCGCCGACAAGAAATTGCCGATCCTGGAGGATGTTCGCGACGAAAGCGCCGAGGATCTGCGCATCGTGCTCGAACCCAAGAGCCGCAACGTCGACCCCGAGGTGCTGAAGGAAAGCCTCTATCGTCTGACCGACCTCGAAAGCCGCTTCGCGCTCAACCTGAACGTGCTCGACGCGACGCGCACGCCGAAGGTGATGGGGCTGAAACAGCTGCTCACCGAATGGCTCCAGCACCAGATCGTCGTGCTCGTCCGCCGTGCGCAACACCGGATCGCGAAGATCGACGACCGGCTCGAGCTGGTCGCGGGCTATATCATCGCCTTCCTCAACCTTGATCGGATCATCGAGATCATCCGCACCGAGGACGAGCCCAAGCCGGTGATGATCGCCGAGTTCATCCTGACCGACCGGCAGGCCGAGGCCATATTGAACATGCGGCTGCGGTCATTGCGCAAGCTGGAAGAAATGGAGCTGAAGCGCGAACAGGCCGATTTGACAGCCGAGCGCGAGGAGCTGGCGAAGCTCGTCGAAAGCCCCGCGCGGCAGCGCACCCGGCTGCGCAAGGATCTGGAAAAGCTGCGCACCGTCTATGGCCTCGATACGCTGCTCGGCGCGCGCCGGACAACGATCGCCGAAGCCGCGCCGACGCGCGAGATTCCGCTCGATGCGATGATCGAGAAGGAGCCGGTGACGGTTATCCTGTCGAAACGCGGCTGGATTCGCGCGCAGCGCGGGCATGTCGCCGTCGACCAGTGGGGCGATTTCAAATTCAAGGAAGGCGACGAGCTGCTGTTCGCCGCGCACGCGCAGACGACCGACAAGCTGCTGATCGCCGCAAGCGACGGGCGCTTCTTCACCGTCGGCGCCGACAAGCTGCCCGGCGGTCGGGGGTTCGGCGAACCGCTGCGCCTGATGGTCGACATCGATCCCGACGCGCGGATCGTCGCGATGGTCCCCGCGAGCGCCGACGGCCGGTTGCTGCTCGCTTCGTCGAGCGGGCATGGCTTCGTCGTCCAGGCAGCCGACGTGATCGCCGAGACGCGCAAGGGCCGCAATGTCGTCAACCTGAAACCCAGGGCAGCGCTAACCGTCGTACGCCCGGTCGCGAGCGGCGACGACAGCGTCGCGGTCGTCGGCGAGAATCGCAAGCTGGTCGTCTTCCCGCTCGCCGAGGTGCCGGTGATGGCGCGCGGCCAGGGGGTGATGCTGCAACGCTATCGCGACGGGGGTCTGTCCGACGCGGTCAGCTTCGTCTTTGCCGAGGGGCTGAGCTGGGCGATGGGCGGCGACAGCGGCCGCACGCGCACCGAGACCGATCTGGCGCCTTGGCGCGTCGCGCGCGGCGCGGCGGGGCGGATGCCGCCCACTGGTTTCCCGCGCAACAATCGCTTCGGCTGACGACAAAAGATTGTTGCCGTAAATCCCTTATTTACTCCCCGCACTCTAGGCATGGGGCAATGGGGAAAGGTCGCACAAAACCCGCTGTTATGCCTATCGATAGAACCGGCGAAGACCGGCCCTTGTTGTTTGTCGGCTGGATCGACGCGCTTCCTGTCCCCGCGGCGCTTATCAGGCCGATGGCCCGCGGCAATTTTCGTCTCCATGCCAGCAACGCCGCGTTCGACCGGCTGAACCTGTCGCCCGTCGGCGCCAACGCGCCGATCGAGATGCTTCGCGCGATCGAACGCGCGTCGCAGCAGGATGGCGATACCCAGGAATTTTCGTGCCAGCTCGGCGACGGGCCGGCGGCGCGCGACCTGCGCGGATCGATCGGTCCGCTGCCTACCGAATCGGGCGACGACGGGCTGTTCCTGCTGACGCTGGTCGACCGGACGCAGGAGATGATGACCGAGCGCAACCTGCGCCGCGAACTGGTGTCCGACAGCCTGACCGGCCTGCCCAACCGCGCCGGGTTCGAGGAGCTGGTCGAACAGCGATCGCACGGTGAAGCGCCGGGCGCCGATCACACCATCCTGCTGCTCGACCTCGCGCGCTTTTCGCGCATCAACGAACATATCGGCCCGATGGCAGGGGACGAACTGATCATCACCGTCGCGCGGCGGCTGAAATCGAGCCTGCGCAGCGGCGACATATTGGCGCGCACCGGCGGCGACGAGTTCGCCATTTCGACGCGCATTGCCGGCGGCCGCGCCGATGTGCGCGAAATGGCGCGGCGCATCCGCGGATGCTTCGACCATCCGTTCCGCATCGGCGAGCTCAAGGTCAGCGTCGATTGCGCCGTCGGCTGTTCGATCATGCCCGCGACGGAGATCGAGGTCGCCAACCAGATCCGCCACGCGCAGATCGCGCTCAAGCGGGCCAAACAGACCGACCGCATCGAAATATACGAGCCCGAGGCGGCGATGCTGTCCGACAATCGGTTCGGGATGGAAACCGAGCTGCGCAACGCCATCGAGGAAGACCGGCTGCACCTGGCCTTTCAGCCGCTGATCGAGCTGGCGAGCGGGCGCGTTGCGGGTTTCGAAGCGCTCGCGCGGTGGGACAATGGCAGCGGCGTTGCGGTGGCGCCGACCGAATTCATCCCGATCGCCGAAGATTCGGGGTTGATCGTCCCGCTCGGTCAATGGGCGATCGGCAAGGCGGCCGCAGTGCTTGCCGACTGGGACCGACAGAATGGCGGGGAGGTCGTCAACGCCTATTTCTCGGTCAATGTTTCGGCGATCCAGCTGGTGCGCGACGATGTCGCCGGCGTCGTCCGCCAGGCGCTCCAGAAGCACGGCATCGGCGGCGAACGGCTGATGATCGAACTGACCGAAAGCGCGATCATCGGCGATCCCGATCTGGCGCTGTCGGTGCTGAGCGAGTTGAAGGCGCTCGACGCACGGGTGGCGATGGACGATTTCGGCACCGGCTATTCGAACCTCGCCTATCTCCAGCGGCTGCCGATCGACGTGCTCAAGATCGACCGCAGCTTCGTCGAACATATGGTCGACGACCGCGACAAGGTGGCGATTGTCCGGACGATCCAGAGCCTGGCCGAGGTGCTGGGGATGAAGACGACCGCCGAGGGGGTCGAGACGACCGACCAGGCACGGCTGTTGTCGGCATTGGGATGCGACTTTGGGCAGGGGTATCTGTTCGCACGGCCGATGGATGGCAAGGCGGCGCTCGAATATTGGCGTCAGTCGCTCACCCGGCCGATCTTCTGATCGACCAGCTCGGCGACGCGCGGCGCGCCGGGGAAATCTTCCGCCACCCACGCGGCCTCCACCGCCTTCAGGATGCGCGCCACCTCCGGCCCCGCGGCGATGCCGCGCGCGACGATGTCGCCGCCCTTCACCGGGAGCATGGGAACCTGCCAGTCGGCCAGCGCCTGAACCGCCGCCGGATCGCCAGCGAGCAGATGCACGTCGCGCGCCGCGTCGATGCCGATCGCGTGCGCCAGCTGGCGGATCGGCCGCGCGACGTCATGGCGGTGGCCGCCGAGCGCGGCGAGATGCTTGCGCTGGCGCGTCGAAAGGCGCAGGCGGCTCGCCACCTGTTCGGCAATCGCGGCATCGGCGGGGAGCAGCGCGGCGAGGCGGCGGAGCGGCGCGGGGGCGATGCCCGCCGCGGCTTCGCTGGCAAGCAGCCGGTCGAGCGCCGCGGCAAAGCCCGGATCGAGTTCGGGCAGCAGCACCGCGAAGATGCCGTCGGCGTGCATCTGCGCGACGATCGCGCGCGGGTCGGGGAGCGACAAAATCTTGGTCAGCTCGTCGGCGATGCGTTCGCGCGACAGGCTTTTGAGCGACTGTCGCGCTGCGACGACGGCGGCGTGGCTGGCGGGATCGAGCGCGCCGCGCCCGAAGCGCGCTGCAAAGCGGTAAAAGCGCAGGATGCGCAGATGATCCTCGGCAATGCGCGTCGCGGCGTCGCCGATGAAGGCGATGCGGCCCGCCGCCAGGTCAGAAAGGCCGCCGAACCAGTCGTCGACCTCTCCCGTTTCGGGGTCGGCATAGAGCGCGTTGATCGTGAAGTCGCGCCGCGCCGCGTCGTCGCGCCAGTCGTCGGCAAAAGCGACCGTTGCACGGCGGCCGTCGGTCGCGACGTCGCGGCGCAGCGTCGTGATCTCGTGATGGTCGCCGCTCGCGATCGCGGTGACCGTCCCGTGGGCGATGCCGGTCGGGATTACCTTGACCCCCGCCGCCTCGAGCCGCCGCGTCACCTCTTCGGGCACCAGCGGCGTCGCCAGGTCGATGTCGGTGACGGCAATGCCGAGCAGCGTGTCGCGCACCGCGCCGCCGACGATCTTGACCGCGCCGCCATCGGCCGACAGCGCGGCGACGATGCGATGCAGCCCCTGCCGCTCGCGCCATGGCGCGTCGGGCAGCCGCGTCACCGGTGCCACCCCGCGGGCAGGCGCCGCGCCAGATTGACGATGATTCCCGCGGTCACGCCCCAGATCCGCCGTCCCTGCCAGTCCATGTCATAATAATGACGGCCCTGCCCCTGCCAATGCGCATATTGGCGGGCATAATTGTCGGGGTCGAACAATATGTCGAGCGGCACCTCGAACCAGTCCTCGACCTCGTCGGGATTGGGATCGAGCGGCAGGTCGGGCGGGATCACGCCGAGCACGGGGGTGATGCGATAGCCGCTGCCCGAATGATAGGGTTCGGTCGCGCCCGCCACCATCACGTCGCGGCGGCCGAGGCCAATTTCCTCCTCCGCCTCGCGCAGCGCCGCGTCGATGGCATCGCGGTCGCCGGGATCGATCTTGCCGCCCGGAAAGGCGACCTGCCCGGCATGGCTGCGCAGCCATTGCGGCCGCTGAGTCAGGATAACGCCGGGGTCGGGGCGGTCGGTGAAGGCGACGAGCACCGCGGCGTCGCGCAGCGTCGGTGCGGCGAGATGCGCCTCGTCCTCCCCCGGTTCGGGCAACAGATTATCGAGCGCATCGCGCAATTTTTCGGACAGCATCAGCGATCCACCAAGGGAAAGCGGGCGCCGTTCGACCAGATCGCGGGCGGGTCTTCGCCCGCGGTCAGCGCCATGTCGACAATCTCGTAATAAAGCGCGCGGTCGATGCGCGCCTGCAGCCCGTTGCCGATCGCACCGCGCACATGCAGCCGCGGGTCGGGGTGGTCGGGGTCGCCGCCGAAGGACAGCGGATGCTCGGCGCCCGCGAGTACAAGATCGTCGGTGTCGAGGCGAAAGACGAGTTTGCGCGCCATCCCCTCGCCCTCGCTCTTCATCTCGACCGCGCGAAACGGCGTGTCCTCGACCGCGATGGCGAGCTTTTCGGCGGGCGTGACGAGCACATGGCTGCCATCAGCCTCGCGGCGCAGGATCGTCGAGAAGAGTTTGACCATTGCCGGCCGGTTGATCCGCCCGCCATCATGATACCAGCTGCCGTCAGCGCGGATTTCCATCGCGCTGTCGCCGGCGCGCTCGGGGTGCCAGCTTTCGACCGGCGGCAGTTTGCGCGCGGCGAGCAGTTCGGCGGCTTCGGCGAGCGAGAGCTGCGCGAAGTCCTTGGGCAGCGAAGGCGCGGGGGTGACCATGACACCGACATAGGAATGTACGGGCGCAAGTAAAGCCGCACTGTGCCGAAGAGCGCGCGAAGCTCCGCGACGAAAAGCGGCGGAAAACCGGGCAAGTTCATTCGCGATTGCCGTTTTTTGCCCTCCCTGACAAGGTTCGCGACGCCGTGTGGCCGCATCGCCGTTATCGACGCCGGATCGAGCCCGGCTTGAGGACTGGAAAAAAATAGGCGCGGCACGGAATAGCCCAGAAATCTGCGCAACTTCATTCGCAAAACGCATGTCGGGGAAGGAGAAGGAGGCCATGAACCAAGGCTATGCCGACGGACCGATGTAGGACAGCGATTTTATAGCCCTCAAGGGTCGCGCCCCGATTTTAAATGGCCGGAAGCGGTAGATAGCGGACGCAATCTCCCCTCCCGCAAGCGGGAGGGGCCGGGGGTGGGCAGCGACGTCGCGGAGGGCCCACCCCGCTGCGGCTAGCCAGCAAGCTGGCAAGCCTCGCTGCCCCTCCCGCTTGCGGGAGGGGACACTAGCGCCAACGCCGAACTGCACGCAACTTAGCGTGGGCCGATCGTCCCCGCGCCCGTCGGGAGGTTGTGCCCGTTCGCCGCGCGCGCGAGCAGGCGGCGCGGCTCATACGGCCCCGGCAAATCCCACGCGCCCGTCGCATCGGCGGTGAAGCCGAAAAAGCGACCATAATATTCGGGATCGCCGATCATCATCAGCGCGCCGTCGGCCGCTTTTTCGGCGGCGGCGAGCATCTGCGCCATCAGCGCGCGGCCGTGCCCGCCGCGCTGGAGGTCGGGGCGCACCGCGACGGGGCCGACCATGACGAGCGGCGTCGCGGTGCCGTCCGCCGCGCGGTGCGCGACGGGCCAGCACTGGATCGTGCCGACGAGGGCGCCGTCCTCGACCGCGGCAAAGCTGAGCGCTGGCACGGCATCCATGCCTTTGCGGATGCGATAGGCGGTGCGGCCAAAGCGGTCGGTCCCGAACGCTGCGTCGAGCAGATCCTCGACCGCCGCCGGTTCGATGTTCGACAATGGAAGTAACTCGACCAACGCGCACCCTTTCGCTAATGCGGCGGCGCTTTAGGGTCCGGGGTCGGCGAAGGAAAGCCGAATAACGGTCCTGCCGAACAGGAAATTCTTGTGACCGATACATTGTGGCTGGAGGTGGACGGTATCACCACCCAGGTGCTTACCGGCATCTATTCCGAAGAAACACACTTGCCGCAGCCGCTGCGCATTTCGGTGCGCGCCAAGCTTGCCATGGCCGATCATTATGATCCGACGACGCCGCTCAGCCGTTCCAAAAATTACATGCACCTGAAATTTGCGGCGACCGAGGGCATTCCCAGAGATGTGCATTTCGTGCTGATCGAAAGCGTCGCCGATCATATCATCGACACGCTGTTCCTGCAGGACGAGAAGGTGGAGGAAGTCGAGGTCAAGATCGTCAAGCTGGCGATCGCCGAAGAGGGCGAGGAGATCGGCATCACGATGCGGCGGGTCAGGAAATGACGCAAAAGCTCGCTCTCGTCACGGGCGGGCTCCACCGCGTCGGCGCCGCGATTTCGGCGCGGCTGGCGCGCGAGGGCTATGCGCTCGCGATCCACAAGCGCAGCCCGGGCGATGCCGATCCGGTGCTGGCCAAAGCGCTCGTCGAGACCGGCGCGGTCAGCCAGCGTTTTGCCGCCGACTTGTCCGATCCGGCGGCGGTTGATGCCTTGATCCCCGCGGTGATCGACAAGTTCGGCCGCGCGCCCGACCTGCTCGTCAATAATGCCGCGCTGTTCGCCGAGGGCGAATGGGCCGATCTGTCGGCCGATGCGCTGACCGGCATGATGCAGGTCAATCATCATGCGCCGGTGCTGCTCGCCAGGGCGCTGGTTGCCGCGAGCGAGGGCAAGCGCCCCGCGATCGTCAATATCGTCGACCAGCGCGTCGCGCATCCGGTGCCCGATCAGATCGCCTATAGCCTGTCGAAATCGGCGCTGTGGCAGGCGACGGCGACGCTGGCGGTGGCCTTCGGGAACCGCGCGCGCGTCAATGCCGTCGCGCCGGGGCTGACCCTGGCGACCGACGATTATTCGGCGGCGCAGATCGAGCGGCTGGCGAAGCGGATGCCGCTGGGCGCGCTGCCGACACCCGCCGAGGTCGCCGACGCGGTCGCCTGGCTCGCGCGCGCCGAGGTGGTGACGGGGCAGACGATCTTCGTCGACGGCGGCGCGCATCTGGCGCCGCTGGGCCGCGATTTCGTGGCGCTGGAGCGGGATTGAGCAAAATCCTCGCTGTGGCTAAGCCATGGGGAGGTGGCAGCGCGAAGCGCTGACAGAGGGGCTATGACGCCAACGTCGCGGCCCCTCCACCACTCGCTGCGCGAGCGGTCCCCCTCCCCATGCCCTGCGGGCACAGGGAGGATTTATTTCAATAAATATGCACGGCCTTGGTCACCAGATAGCCGTCCAGTCCCTCGGGTCCGCTTTCGCTCCCGAAGCCCGATTCCTTGATCCCGCCGAAAGGCATGTCGAGCGCCGAGATGACGAAGCTGTTCACCCCGACCATCCCGCTTTCGATGCTATCGACGATCCGGTTAATCCGCCGCCCATTTTCGGTGAAAGCAAAGGCGGCGAGGCCGTAAGGCAGGCGGTTCGCCTGTTCCAAGGCCTCCTCCTCGGTGCCAAACGGGCGGATCAGCGCCATCGGACCGAAAGGTTCATGGTTCATCGCGTCCGCCTCGACGGGCACGTCGGCGAGCGCGGTGGGCTGGAAGAAATAGCCCTCGCCCGTCGCTTCGCCGCCCGCGATCACGCGCGCGCCCTTCGCCTTGGCATCGGCGACGAGCGCCTCCAGAGCGGGGATGCGGCGCGCGTTGGCAAGCGGGCCCATCTGCGTGTCGACGTCGAGACCGCTGCCGATCTTTACCTTGGCCGTGCGCTCGGCAAAGCCCTTCACGAAAGCGTCGTAGATGCCTTGCTGGACGTAGAAGCGCGTCGGCGAGATGCACACCTGTCCCGCGTTGCGAAATTTCTGCCACACGACGCGATCGAGCGTCGCTTCGAGGTCGCAATCGTCGAAGATCAGTACCGGCGCATGGCCGCCGAGCTCCATCGTGATGCGCTTCACCCCGTCGGCGGCGAGCTTCATCAGATGTTTGCCGACCGCGGTCGAGCCGGTGAAGCTGACCTTGCGGATCACCGGGCTGGCGAGCAGGTGGCGGCTGATCATGTCGGGGTCGCCATAGACGAGCTGCGCGACGTCGCCGGGGATGCCCGCATCGGCGATGCAGCGCATCACCGCGCTGGTGCAGCCGGGGGTTTCCTCGGGCGCTTTCGCGATCACGACGCAGCCCGCGGCGAGCGCGGGGGCGATTTTCTTGACCATCAGATTGACGGGGAAGTTCCACGGGCTGAAGCCCGCGACGGGGCCGACCGGGTGCTTGGTGACCATCGCGCGCTGGCCCAGCGGGCGCTGGAGCACGCGCCCCTCGATGCGCTTGCCCTGTTCGGCGAAATAGTCGAACAGTCCGGCGGCCGAGAGCACCTCGCCGCGCGCTTCAGCGATCGGCTTGCCCTGTTCGAGCGTCAGCAGGGTGGCGATATGATCGACGCGCTCGCGGATCAGCCCCGCAGCCTTGTGCATCAGCGCCGCGCGCTCGTCGGGGGTCTTCGCGCGCCAGACGGGCCAGCCGCGGTCCGCCGCCGCGAGCGCTTCGTCGAGGTCGGCGGCGGTCGCCACCGGCAGTTCGGCGATGGTGCCCGCGGTCGCGGGGTTATAAACCGGCCGCTCGTCGCGCCCCTCGCCGCTCCGCCAGG
Source organism: Sphingopyxis sp. TUF1 (assembly GCF_036687315.1). NCBI lineage: Bacteria > Pseudomonadati > Pseudomonadota > Alphaproteobacteria > Sphingomonadales > Sphingopyxidaceae > Sphingopyxis > Sphingopyxis kveilinensis. Next base: position 1,766,386 of record NZ_CP144683.1, on the reverse strand, counting down.
CGCCGGCGATGAAGAGCTGAAGGTCGGCGTCGTAGGTGGCGGTCATTTGTAGGGCTCCGTTTTGATCCTGTCATTGCGAGGAGCAAAGCGACGCGGCAATCTCCAGCTATCAACCATAGCCAAGGTCGATAGCTGGAGATTGCTTCGCTTCGCTCGCAATGACGGAGCGCGATATAGGATCGGCTCAGCGATAGTTAAAGCTGATGCTGATCCGTTCGCCCCTGCCCGAATGCGGCATCACCTCATGCCGCAGCCAGCTTTCCCACAGGAAGACGCGGCCCGCGGCGGGCTGCGCGTAGACGAAGGGACGCAGATGTTCGGGCGCATCGTCGGTGCGCCCCGGCGCCGCCATGAGCATCGGCAGGCGCGGGTCTTCGAGCTTGAGCGCACCCGATCCCGGCGGGACGGCGACATAGAAGGTGCCCGAGACGATGGAATGCGGATGGATGTGGCCGCTGTGCGTGCCGCCGGGTTTCAGGATGTTGACCCACAGACTGTCGAGCTTGAGGGGTTTGGCGAGGTCGAAGTGGCACGCCCCCGCAAAGGCCTTCACTTGCTTGTCGAGCAGTCTCTTCAGATCGTAAAAGGCCGGGTCGCGTTCGGGCAGGTCGCCGAGGCTGGCGTAGCTGGTATAGCCTTTATAGCCATGCTCGCGGCTCCATGCCCTCCCGGCGCCATCCTCCTCGGCGAACAGGCGGCAGCTTTCCTCCAGCGCATCGAGCACGTCGTGTGTACCGATGTCGGCTTCGTAGAAAGTACTGGCGAAGAGCGTGCGAACGGGCATGATGGCCGCAAAGCACAGCGGATAGCGAAGAGCAAGCGAGACGCACCCCTTCGTCATCCCGGACTTGATCCGGGATCCCGCTTTTCGAGGCGTCGACCGGCTTCGAATTCAAGCGGGACCCCGGATCAAGCCCGGGGTGACGGGGTAGGTATAAGCGAGGGAAGAGGAGAGGATATGGCCGAGTTTGAACTGATCGCCGACGGATTGCGCTTTCCCGAAGCGCCGGTGGTGATGGACGACGGCAGCGTCATCGTCACCGAAATCGCCGCAGGGCGGATCACGCGCTGTTGGCCCGGCGGGCGCAAGGAGGTGATCGCGACCCCCGGCGGCGGCCCCAACGGCCTCGCCTTCGGCCCCGACGGCAAACTCTATTGCTGCAACAATGGCGGTTTCGAATATGTCGAATCGAACGGCTATCTGGCGCCGCATGGCATCGCCGACGATTATTCGGGCGGGCGGATCGAGCGCATCGACATCGAGACGGGCGCGGTCGAAACTCTCTACCAATCGGGTGACCATGGCGTGAGCCTGCGCGGACCCAACGACCTGATGTTCGACGGCCATGGCGGCTTCTGGTTCACCGACCATGGCAAGGTCGATTATGCCAAGCGCTGCCACGACATCGTCGGCATCTTCTATGCCAAGGCCGACGGCAGTTTCATCGAGGAAGTGATCTTCCCGAGCTATAACCCCAACGGTATCGGCCTTTCGCCCGACGGGAGCAGGCTTTATGCCGCCGAAACCTACACCTGCCGCCTGACCCAGTTCAACATCGTCGCGCCGGGCAAGGTCGACGATGCGGCGGGGCCGGGCGGCCCGGGCATTCCGCTTTATCGCCCCGCGGGCTATAAATTCTTCGACAGCCTCGCGATGGAGGCGAACGGCAATATCGCCGTCGCGACGATCGGCGAATGCGGGATCAGCGTCGTGTCGCCCGCGGGCGAGCTGGTCGAATTCGTCGCGACCGACGATATTTTCACGACCAACATCGCCTTTGGCGGTCCCGACCGGCAGGACGCCTATATCACCCTGTCGGGGACGGGGCGGCTGGTGAAGACGCGCTGGGCCCGGCCGGGATTGCAGCTGCAATATTGACTTAGCTAATCGGCTTAGCTAAATTTCCTGCTATGACTATCGTCACCATCCATGAAGCCAAGACGCACTTGTCGCGCCTGATCGCCCGCGTCCTCGCGGGAGAAGAGGTGACGATCGCGCGCGGCAAGGAACCGGTGGTGAAGCTGATGCCGGTGAAGGATGTGGTGAAGCCAAAGCGGCAACTCGGCCGTCTTGCGCACATGATCCCACCGGGCAAGGATCCCCTGGAAGATGGGTTCTGGGATCCGCTGCCCGAAGAAGATCTCGCGTTGTGGAATTGCGACGCCGACGACCCTGACGACAAGCTGTGAGCGAGGGATATTTGCTCGATACCCACAGCTTGTTGTGGGCCACCTACTCACCGGACGTGCTGCCGTCCCGGGTCAAGAACCTCCTGCAACAACGAGATGCGCCGATCTATGCATCGGCGATTTCAGCCTTTGAAATCGCACAGAAACATCGCGTCGGAAAACTCGATTTTGCACGAGCCCATGCACTCGAATTCTCCGACGAAATCGCCAAAGACGATTTCGAATCCTTGCCGCTGACAGCCGACCACGCCCGGCTGGCGGGCGCGTTGCAGATACCGCACCGCGATCCTTTTGACCGCATGCTGATCGCGCAGGCGCAAATCGAAGAGTTGACGTTGATTTCGAACGAAGCGCTGTTCGACCAATTCGGCGTCATCCGTTTCTGGTAGGGAGTTGGTCGTGCACGAGGAAACGCATAGCGTCACGCGGATCAGCTGGCTGCGCGCCGCGATCCTGGGGGCAAATGACGGCATCGTATCGACCGCCAGTCTGATCGCCGGCGTGGCGGCGGCCGGCGCGTCGCAGGCGTCGATCCTGATCACCGGCAGCGCCGGGCTGGTCGCGGGCGCGATGTCGATGGCGGCGGGCGAATATGTTTCGGTCAGCTCGCAGGGCGACGCCGAAAAGGCCGATGTCGAGCTGGAGAAGCGCCACCTTGCCGCCGATCCCGAGTTCGAGCTGGAAGAGCTGACGCAAATCTATGAGGCGCGCGGGCTCGACCGGCCGCTCGCCGAACAGGTTGCGGTGCAATTGACCGCACACGACGCGCTCGACACGCATTTGCGCGACGAGCTAGGGATGAGCGCGGTGACCGCGGCGCGGCCGATCCAGGCGGCAGCCGCATCGGCGGCGAGCTTTTCGGTCGGCGCGGCGCTGCCGCTCGCGACAGTGCTGCTCGACCGCGGTTCATCGCTGCCCTGGACGGTGTCGGCGGCGTCGCTCGTCTTCCTTGCGATACTCGGCGCGCTGGGCGCGTGGGCGGGGCAGGCGCCGATGGTGCGCGCGGTCGTCCGCGTGACCTTTTGGGGCGCCTTTGCAATGGCGGCGACGATCGCGATCGGATCGCTGATGGGCACGACAGTGGGTTGAGGCCAGCTGCGATTGCCAGCGGCGCCCCCATCTGTATGACTGGCGACCGGCCCGCGCCCGTGGGCAAATCTATCGGAGGGGTCCGAAATGAGCTCAACGAGCTGGGCGATCGACATCGATCGCGATGATATTACGCAAGCCCGATTGGTCGAGGAAACGGCCGCGCCGCTCGCGCCGGGTCAGGTGCGCGTGCATCTGGACAGCTATGCGATGACTGCGAACAACATCACCTATGCCGTGTTCGGAAAGCCTGCGGGCCTGTTCGGCAACGACCAGGGCTATTGGGATTTCTTTTCGGAGCCCGGCGGCCCCGGCCGCCTGCCGGTGTGGGGGTTCGCGACGGTGACCGAAAGCGCGGCCGAGGGCGTCGCGGTCGGCGACCGCCTCTATGGCTATTATCCGATGGCGAGCGACGCGGTGCTGACCGTGGGCAAGGCCGGGCCCGGTGGTTTCATCGACGTAACGCCGCGCCGCACCACCCTGCCCCCCATCTATAACCAGTATCAGCGGATCGCGGCGCTGCCCGACTATCGCGCCGCCGACCATGATTATTGGCCGGTGTTCCGCCCGCTGTTCCTGACCGGCTGGCTGATCGCCGACCAGTTCGAGGACGAGGGCGATTATGGCGTCCAGCAAATTTTGATCGCCAGCGCGTCGAGCAAGACTGCGGTCGGACTCGGCTTTTCGCTCAAGCGGCGCGCCGACCGGCCCGAGACGATCGGTCTGACCAGCGCGGCCAATGTCGATGCACTCGCGGCGCAAGGCATCTACGACCGCGTCATCAGCTATGACCAGATCATGACATTGAACGCTGCAACGCCCGCGGCGCTGGTCGACATGGCCGGCAACGGCGCGGTGACGCGCGTCGTGCACAGCCATTTCGGAAACAACCTCAAGGCCTCAATCGTCGTCGGCAAATCGCATTGGGATGCGCAGGCCGACGTCGAGGGACTGCCCGGTCCCCAGCGGCAGGGCTTTTTCGCGCCCGGACGCAGCCAGAAGCGCATCGCCGACTGGGGCGGCGCGGCGTTCGGGGAGAAGATCGCCGAAGCATGGCTCGCCTTCATGGACGTTGCGCCGCGGCTGACTTCGGTCGATAAGCGCAGCGGCGGCGACGCGGCGCTTGCCGCCTATCGGGAAATGCTCGCAGGACGGACCGACCCCAAAAAAGGGATCGTTATCGTTCCATAAGGGTCGCACAGGGCAGTCCGTTTCCCCGCCGCACGAAAGGATCGATGATGCTGCGTTCCCTTGTTGCTGCCATGACCATCGCGCTGTCGCTGCCTGCCGGCGGCGTACTTGCCGAAACGCCGAAGGCGGCTGCGGCACGCAAGGCCGACCTCGCCGACCGCGTCGCGGGCACTTACAAGGGCGACGTTATTTCCGATGCGCGCGGCGCTTCGAAAAGCGGGGTCACGATCACCGTGACGCGAACGGGGCCGAACACGGTCGAGATCAAGTCGGACTATTCGCGCCTCCCGACCGTCACCATCGCGCTCGAAAAGGCGATGGACGCGATCCTTGCGGCGAGCGGGCCGTCGGTATTCCTTCTCGATACCGTGCGCTCGCCCGACCGGCTCGACCTGACGATCGAGGATGCGAGCTGGTCGGGCACGCGCGTGAAATAGCTTCGGGCGCGCAGGGTCTGATTGACGTTAACGTCAATCTGCGCTCTAGCCGCGGCATGTCTCGATACACGCATGTCATCTTCGATTTCGGCGGCGTTATCACCGCCTCGCCCTTCGAAGCCTTCAACCGGCTGGAGGAGGAGCGCGGGCTGCCGCGCGATTTCATTCGCCGCGTCAACGCCGCAGACCCCGACGGCAATGCCTGGGCCCGTTTCGAGCGCGCCGAGATCGACGCGGCGGCGTTCGACAGCCTGTTCGCGGCCGAGGCGCGCGCGATGGGGCATGAACTGGAGGGCGAGGCGGTGCTGGCGGTGCTCGCGGGCGCAGTGCGTCCGGCGATGGTCGCGGCGCTCGATACGCTGAAGGCGCGCGACTTTGGCATTGCCTGCATCACCAACAATGTGCCGTCGGGCAAAGGCGCCGGGATGGCGCGCAGCGAAGACCTTGCCGCCGAGGTCGCGGCGATCATGGCGCGGTTCGACCATGTCATCGAATCGAGCAAGGTCGGCGTGCGCAAACCCGACCCGCGAATCTATGAAATGATGTGCGAGGCTCTGGGGGCGGAGCCCGCGACCTGCATCTATCTCGACGACCTCGGCATCAATTGCAAACCGGCGAGCCAGCTGGGGATGCACGCGATCAAGGTGACGAGCGGCGAACAGGCGCTCGCCGACCTGTCGGCGATGCTGGGGGTGGAATTGCCCTGAATTGGCGGCCCTTTTTTTGATAGCGGTCATTCCAGTTGACCGTCGCCCCCGCGAAGGCGGGGGCCGCCTTCGGCCTTTTCCCGCGTCGCTACGTAAACCGACAGCGGCCCCCGCCTTCGCGGGGGCGACGACATTTTCTGGTCGGTAGGGGCCGTTCGGTCAAACCGCCGCTTTGGCGAGGTCCAGCTTGGCTGCGCGCTCGAAAATCTGTGTCAGTAGCGGCTCGGTATCGGCGACGCGCATCGCCACGTGGAAAGCGACGGGCGCCAGTGCAGGCATGGCGGCGATTTCGACGAGCGCACCAGCCGAGATCTCACCGCGCACCATCGGCCGGGGGAAAATGCCGATGCCGCCGCCCGCCTTTGCGATGTCGATCATCGTGCGCGCATTGTTGCAGAGGTTCAGGGATTTTTGCGCGATGCGCGACGCGGCGATCGCCTCGCGCATCCGGCCGTGGATCGGCGAATGGCTGGCGAGCGACCAGACGGGCAAGCCGGCATCGCCGCCCGCAAATGCCGACGCCACCGCGGGGCTGGCAAGCCACACCAGTTCGACCTCGCCGATCGGGCGCGTCTTGAGTGCCGGGTGCGCGATCGGCCCCGCGGCAAAGGCGATGTCGGTGCGGCCCGTGAGCAGCTGCTGGATCAGGTTGGCGGTGAGGTCGATCTCGATTTCCAGCGCAACCTGGGGCATGTCGCCCTTGAGCCGCGCGACAAAGGCGGGCAGGCAGCTGGCCGCCGCAATCTCACCCGCGCCGATGCGCACGACACCGCTTGCCTCGGCAAAGCCGCCGCTGCCGAGCAGTGCGAGCTGCATGTCGCGCAGCAGCGGATCGCAATCGCGCACCAGCTTGCGTCCGGCAGCCGTGAGCGACATCGCCCGCCCGTCGCGGCGAAAGAGCGGCGTTCCCAATCTTTGTTCAAGCTCGCGCATCCGCGCCGATACCGTCGGCTGCGTCGTGTTGAGCCGCTCGGCGGCGGCGGAAAAGGTACCGAGCCGGTCGATCCAGAGCAGGGTTTCGAGATGATAGAGCGCGACGCGATTAATAGACATTATTTATCCATAATCCAAAAATCGAACAATTAGAATTGATGGATCAAATGCGCCAAGGTCGCGCGCGACACGATTCAGGAGAGCCGTCCCATGGGGAAGAAGCAATATCCCGACGCCGCCGCCGCCCTCGACGGCCTGCTGTTTGACGGAATGCAGATTTGCGCGGGGGGCTTTGGCCTGTGCGGCATCCCCGAACGGCTGATCGACGCGATCCGCGATGCGGGGGTCAAGGATCTGACCATCGCGAGCAACAATGCCGGGATCGACGGCGAAGGCCTCGGCAAGCTGCTCCGCACCAAGCAGGTCAAGAAGATGATCTCCTCCTACGTCGGTGAGAATAAGGAGTTCGAACGGCAATATCTGGCGGGCGAGCTTGAGGTCGAGTTCTGCCCGCAGGGCACGCTTGCCGAGCGCTGCCGCGCGGGCGGCGCAGGCATTCCGGGCTTCTATACCAAGACCGGCGTCGGAACGCTGGTTGCCGAGGGCAAGGAAGTGAAGAGCTTCGACGGGCAGGATTATATCCTGGAGCGCGGCATCTTTGCCGACCTCGCGATCATCAAGGGGTGGAAGGCCGACGAGAGCGGCAATCTGATCTTCCGCAAGACCGCGCGCAATTTCAACCAGCCGATGGCGACCGCGGCGAAAATCTGCGTCGCCGAGGTCGAGGAAATCGTGCCCACCGGCAGCCTCGATCCCGACTGTATCCACCTGCCCGGCATCTATGTGAAGCGGATGATCGTCGGCGCCCCTTACGACAAGAAGATCGAATTCCGCACGGTGCGCCCGCGCGAGGCCGCGTGAAACGCGCGCTGGCCCTGACCATCGGCCTGCTCCTGGCGGGCTGCGCGAACCCCGGTGGGATGGCGTCGGCGCCGCCCGCTCCTGTCGAGCCGGCCAAGCCGCCGGTCGCGCTGCAATATCTCTATGGCTCGGCCGAGGCCGCCGTTGCGGTACGCCGGGTCAATGCGCGCATCGCCGATTATGGCGTGTGGCGAATCAAGGAGCGGCCGACGGACAGTGTCGTCCTGGCGCCCGGCGCGTCGATGGACGCGCCGACGTTTGAGCCGTGCGGGGACAAGCCCTTTGCCGCGGTGTTCGATGCTGACGAAACGCTGATCTGGAACGTGGGGTCGATGCGCTGGTTTGCCGAGCAGGGCATCGCCTTTGATTCCAAGATCTGGGACCAGTGGGAAAAGAGTGGCGCGGGCAAGGCGGTTGCCATGCCGGGGACCGCCGACATGCTGGCCAAGCTGCGCGCCGCCGGGATCACAGTCGTCGCCAACACCAACCGCACCGCCGCCAATGCAAAGGGCAGCGAGGATACGCTGCGCGCCGCCGGCCTTGGCGAGTTCAGGCATGGCGAGACATTGTTCCTGATGGGCGACGACGCAAGCGGGTCGAGCAAGGACGCGCGCCGCGCGGCGATTGCGTCGAAATATTGCGTGATTCTGATGGCGGGTGATCAGCTTGGCGACTTCAGTCAGCAGTTCAACGACAAGGCGCTGCCTGCCGCCCGCCGCATGGCACTCGCCACCGGCCCTGCGGCGACCGCGCTGTGGGACCGCGGCTGGTTCCTTTTTCCCAACCCCGTTTATGGTCCGTGGGACCGGCTGGGCTGGGACGAAACCTTCCCCTCCGACACCAAATGGGAGCCGAAATAATATGCCCTGGACCCGCGACGATATGGCGGCGCGCGCCGCAAAGGAACTGCAGGACGGCTATTACGTCAACCTCGGCATCGGCATCCCGACGCTGGTGGCGAACCACATCCCTGCGGGGATGACGGTGACGCTGCAAAGCGAGAACGGGATGCTCGGCATTGGACCCTTCCCGCTGGAGGGCGAAGAAGACCCCGACCTGATCAACGCAGGCAAACAGACGATCAGCGAGCTGCCGCAATCGGCCTATTTCTCTTCGGCCGACAGTTTTGCGATGATCCGCGGCGGGCATATCGACCTCACTGTGCTGGGCGCGATGGAGGTCGCCGAAAATGGCGATATCGCCAACTGGATGATCCCCGGCAAGATGATCAAGGGCATGGGCGGCGCGATGGATCTGGTCGCGGGGGTCAAGAAGATCATCGTCGTGATGGAGCATAATGCCAAGGACGGCGGCCCGAAGTTCATTCCCGAATGCACGCTGCCGCTGACCGGCAAGAATGTCGTCGACATGATCATTACCGACCTGGCGGTGTTCCGGCGCGACGATCATGACAGCCCGTTCAAGCTGATCGAGCTTGCACCGGGGGTGACGGCGGAGGAAGTCGCCGCTAAGACGACGGCCAATTATGAGGTCGCCATCCAATAAAAGGTCGATAAAGCGGGTCCTGGCCTGCCTTGTCGCGGGTATCGCACTGGGACTTGCCGGCTGGTTCGGGGTCCATGCTCTCGGAGGCGGGGGCCGCTCGCTCGCGAGCGTGGAAATTCCGTTCAAACCGGCCGAAAACCTGCCCGATACGCCCGGCGAATGGCGCGGACGAATCGACTATCGCGCATTCGACCAGCAGCTCGCTGCGATGGCGGCGCGGCCCGAAATGGCGGGGCTGGCGGTCGCGGTCGTCGAGGACGGCGAATTGCGCTTCGTCCGCACCTATGGCGTCGCCGACAAGGACACGGGCGCGCCGGTTACCCTGCAAACATTGTTCCGTTGGGCCTCGGTTTCGAAGACCGCGGCCGGCACGCTGGCCGCCGCGCTGGCGAACGGCGGCGCCCTCGACCTTGATTCGCCGGTCGCACGGTGGGGAACCTCGCTGCGGCTGCCCGGGGGTGCCGAGGAGCGGGTGACGCTGGAGGATGTGCTCGCCCAGCGCACCGGCCTTACCAAGCACGCCTATGACGAGAAGCTGGAAGAGGGGCGGAGTCCGCGCGTGCTGCGCGCGAGCCTGGCGCTGGCGCCGCTGCAGTGCGAGCCCGGTACCTGCCATACCTATCAGAACATCGCCTTCGACGTGGCGAGCGAGATATTGGCGCGGGCCGCGAACGAGCCGTTCGCCAATGCAGTGGAGGATCGCTTCTTCCGGCCGCTGGGGATGGCGAGCGCGGGTTACGGAATGGCGCATCTGACGAGCGCGAAGGATTGGGCGCGGCCGCACCGCGGCGCGCAGGTCCGCCCGCTCAGCGAAGCCTATTGGCGCGTTCCGGCCGCGGCGGGGGTGGAGAGCGACATCGTCGATTTCGCCAAATGGATGCAGGCGATGATGGGCACGCGCCCCGATGTTTTGCCCGCGGCCGTGTTGCAGCTCGCGCATCATCCGCGCGTCCGCACCCAAAGCCTTTATGGCAGCAAATTGCGGCAAGCGAACAGCGACGCATCCTACGCGCTCGGCTGGCGCAACTTCACCTATGACGGGCGCCGACTTGCCGGCCATTCGGGCGCGGTGTCGGGGTATCGCGCGACGATGATCTTCGAACCCGCGACGCGGACGGGCGTCGTCGCGCTGTGGAACAGCGACTGGGGCTTTCCTTTCCGCATCCCGTTCGCGGCGATCGACAGCTATCACGGGCGCACCGATACGCAGTGGCTCGACCTTGGCGAGCTGCCGCCAGCGAGGGGCAACGCAGCGGGGCCGGAGCGAGCACGGTGACACCGGCAAAACAAGGGCACTTGCCGCTCGATCCGTCCCCTAAGTATCAGGCGTCCGCCCGGCCGGAGGAGAATCCAATATGCGCGTTTTGCTGACCGGATCGTCGGGCTGGCTAGGTCGTTATCTGGCCCCCCTGCTGGCCGAAAACGGCCATCGGGTGACCGGACTAGACGTCGTCCCCGGCGTGCATACCGACGTCGTCGGCACCGTCGCCGACCGCGCGCTGATCGAGCGGACGATGGGCGAGCATGGGACCGACGCCATCATCCATGGCGGCGCGCTGCACAAGCCCGACATCGTGCGCTATCCGCGGCAAGCCTTCATCGACGTCAACGTGACCGGCACACTCAACCTGATCGAAGCCGCGGTTGCCGCGGGGAACGACCGTTTCCTGTTCACCTCGACCACCTCGCTGATGGTGCGCGCCGATGTCCGCGCGGGCGCGGGCGAGCGCGGCGCATGGTGGATGGACGAGGATTTCGCGCCCCTGGAACCGCGCAATATCTATGGCATCACCAAGCTTGCCGCCGAGCAGGTGGTGAAGCTGGCCCACCGCGAGCATGGCATCAACGTGGAGATCCTGCGCACGGGGCGCTTCTTTCCCGAGGACGACGATACGCACGTCGTGCCGAGCGGACCGAACCTGAAAGCGAATGAATTGCTCCACCGCCGCCTGACGGTCGAGGATGCCGCCGCGGCGCATCTCGCCGCGCTGGAGGCGGCGCCCGCGATCGGCTGCGATACCTTCATCCTGTCCGCGCCGCCGCCCTTTGTGCGCGGCGATGCCGAGGAATTGGCGCGCGACGCCCGCGCTGTGATCGCGCGCCACTATCCCGATGCCGCCGAGCTTTATGCCGCCGCGGGCTGGGTGCTGCCCGAGACGATCGGCCGCGTATACGACCCGTCGCGCGCCGAGCGCCGCTTCGGCTGGCGGGCAAAGAGCGACTTCGGCAGCGTGCTCGCGGCACTGCGCGACGGCGCGCCGATGCCCTTTGCGCACGACCCCGATTACACCTCCCCCATCCTGGCCCAGGAGCGCGAAGCATGTACGAGCTGATCACCGCCAACCGCAATTATTCGAGCTGGTCGCTGCGCCCGTGGATATTGATGAAGGGACTGGACATCGCGTTTCGGGACCGCATCGAGCCCTTTACCAAGCCGAGCAATTACGAGGAGTTCCGCGCCTTTTCGCCGACCGGGCAAGTGCCCGTGCTGCTGCACGAGGGCCGGACGATCCACGATTCGCTGGGCATCGCGCTTTACCTTGCCGACCGGCACGACGGAGTATGGCCGACCGATCCCGACGCGCGCGCCTGGGCGGTCTGCGCCGCGTGCGAGATGCACGGCGGCTTTGCCGCGCTGCGCAACGATTGCACGATGAACATCGGGGTGCGCGTGACGCCGAAGCCGATGTCGGACGCCCTTAAAGCCAACGTCGCACGCCTCCGCGAATTGTTCGAGGAGGGACTGGCGCGCTTTGGCGGCCCGTGGCTCGCGGGCGCAAATTTCTCCGCGGTCGACGCCTTTTTCGCCCCCGTCGCGTTCCGCATCCGCACCTATGGCCTCGACGTCGGCGCCGGGCAGGCGTGGGTCGATCATATGTTGGCGCATCCGGCGATGCTGGAATGGGAGCGGCAGGCGCTCGCCGAAGGGTGGCGCGAGGAAGGCCATGAGGCTGAGTTGGCGGCGGCCGGAGTAATTACGGCGGATTATCGGGCGGCTTGAACATACGTCGCCCCCGCGAAGGCGGGGGCCGCTGGGAATCCGTGCTACGCCGATAGCGGCCCCCGCCTTCGCGGGGGCGACGACTAATCCGTCAAAGCCTCGCGTACCACCGCGATCCCCGCCTCGCGCTGCGCCTTCAGTTCGGCCTTCAGCTTCGCCGGATCGCGCGCAAAGACGAAACCGAAGCTCACCCCGCCCTCCTTGCCGATCGTCGCATGGTGAAGCTTGTGCGCCTGCACGAGCCGCTTGGCATAGCCGCGCCGCGGCACCCAGCGGAAATAGCGCTGGTGGACGAGCCCGTCGTGCACGAGCGTATAGATGATGCCGTAGAGGAGGATGCCGAGCCCGATCCACGTACCCGGCTCCCATGCCGCGGCGCCCATGATGATCGGGCTGCCGACCGCGAAGGCCGAAATACTCATCGCCGCGCCGAACAGCGCGAACAGGTCGTTCTTTTCCAGCGCCTGGTCGTGCGGTTCGTGATGGTCGCGGTGCCACGCCCAGCCGAAGCCGTGCATGATATATTTGTGAGACGCCCAGGCGACAAATTCCATCGCGATAACGGTGGCAAGGACGACAGCGAGGATGGCGGGGAGCGACATGGATTTATTATAGGCGTGTTCAGCGCCCAATGCACCTATCCTCGTCATCCCGGCGAAGGCCGGAATCCCGCCGGTGCGTCATATCGATAGGGTCAGATCCCGGCCTTCGCCGGGATGACGGGAAAAAGGGCTCTCGATCATTGCCGCAACGACCGAAAATTGCGTTTTCGTTCGCCACTCGCTTGCAAAGTTAGGCAGGCCGCGTAAGTGAACCCGCATGACTCGGCCCCGCACGCTTTACGAAAAAATTTGGGACGCGCACATCGTCGAACGGCGTGCCGACGGCACCTGCCTGATCTTCATCGACCGCCACCTTGTCCACGAAGTCACCAGCCCGCAGGCGTTCGCCGGGCTTCGCGCGAGTGGCCGCACGGTGCGCCGCCCCGACCTGACGCTGGCGGTGCCCGACCATAATGTGCCGACGACGCCGCGCAAGGATGCGGCGGGCAACCGGCTGCCCATCATCGACCCCGAAAGCGCGGCGCAATTGGCGGCACTCGAAAAAAATGCCCCCGAGTTCGGTATTCGCTACATCGACGCGGTCGCACCCGAACAGGGCATCGTGCATGTCGTCGGCCCCGAACAGGGGTTCTCGCTGCCCGGCGCGACGATCGTCTGCGGCGACAGCCACACGGCGTGCCACGGCGGCATCGGTGCGCTCGCCTTCGGCATCGGGACGAGTGAGGTCGAGCATGTGCTCGCGACGCAGACGCTGCTGCTCCAGCCCGCAAAGACGATGGAAGTGCGCGTCGAGGGCGACGTCGGCCCCGGCGTCAGCGCGAAGGACATCATCCTCCACATCACCGGCGTCATCGGCGCCGCGGGCGGCACCGGCCATGTCATCGAATACACCGGCAGCGCGATCCGCGCGCTCAGCATCGAGGGACGGCTGACGATCAGCAATATGGCGATCGAGGGCGGTGCGCGCGCCGGGCTGATCGCGCCCGACGAGACGACCTTCGCCTATCTGAAAGGCCGCCCCTATGCGCCGAAGGGCGCCGACTGGGACGCCGCGGTCGAATATTGGCGGAGCCTCGCCACCGATCCGGGCGCGGTGTACGACAAGACAGTCGTGATCGACGCCGCCGACATCGCGCCGAGCGTGACCTGGGGCACCAGTCCCGAGGATGTCGTGCCGATCACCGGTACGGTGCCCGACCCCGCAAGCTTCGCCGACCCATCGAAACAGGCCGCCGCCGCCAAGAGCCTGGCCTATATGGGGCTGGAACCCGGGACGCGGATGCAGGATGTGCCGGTCGAAAATATCTTCATCGGCAGCTGCACCAACAGCCGGATCGAGGATATGCGCGCCGCAGCGGCGGTGCTGAAGGGCCGCACGAAGGCGCCGAACGTCAAATGGGCGATCGTCGTCCCCGGGTCGGGGCTGGTGAAAGCGCAGGCCGAGGCCGAGGGGCTCGATCGCATCTTCATCGACGCAGGCCTCGAATGGCGCGAGCCGGGCTGTTCGGCGTGCCTGGCGATGAACCCCGACAAGGTGCCCGCGGGCGAGCGCTGCGCATCGACGAGCAACCGTAATTTCGTCGGCCGCCAGGGTCCGGGCGCGCGCACCCACCTTGTCAGCCCCGCAATGGCGGCGGCGGCGGCGGTGACCGGCAAGCTGACCGACGTCCGGGAATTGATCGATTAAACAACAACAGGAGCAAAATGGCATGATCCGGAAAGCTATGGCATCGATCGCGGCGGCGCTGGTGTTGGCCGCACCTGCGCTTGCGCAGGACAAGCCCACCGATGCGAAGCTCAACCTCACCCGGCTCGATTGCGGGTCGGTGCGCGTCAACCGGCTCAACGCCTTTTCTGATACGCAGGCCTATCCGGGGCAAAGCCGCGATTTGACCGTCGGCTGCTACCTGATCCGCCACGGCGACCAGTTGATGCTGTGGGATGCCGGCCTGCCGGGTGCGCTGAAGGGCGCAGCGTTCAAAGCGGACGGCGACATGTCGGCAACGGTGCGCAAAAGCGTGGTCGAGCAGCTCGCCGAGCTGGGCATCAAGCCCGAGGACATCGACGTCGTCGGCATCAGCCACTTGCATTTCGACCATATCGGCCAGCTGGCCGATTTCCCGGCCGCGAAACTTCATATCGGCAAAGGTGACTGGGATCTCGTGTCGCAAAGCGAACCGCCAAGCTATATCAATCCGAAGCCCTTCGCCCGCTGGATAAGCGGCGGCGGCACGGTCGAACCCGTGGCGCGCGACAAGGATATTTTCGGCGACGGCCGCGTCGTGATGCTCGACATGCCGGGGCATACGCCGGGGCACCACACGCTGCTCGTGCGGCTCGCGGGCATGGGGCCGGTCCTGCTCAGCGGCGATCAGGCGCATTTTCAGGAAAATTACGACAGCAACGGCGTCCCGGAGTTCAATACCGACCGCGCGCAGACGCTCGCCTCGTTCGACCGGTTCAAGGCGCTGGCAAAAAATCTCGGCGCGACGGTCATCATCCAGCACGAGTCGCGCGACATCGCCAAGCTGCCGCCCTTTCCCAAGGCGGCCGAATGACATGACGCCGCTCAATCAGGTCGAGGGCCGCGCGATTCCGCTGGGCCTGAAAAATGTCGATACCGACGTCATCATCCCCGCGCACTGGCTGAAAACCACGACGCGCGAGGGGATGGGACGCGGTGCGTTCGAAAGCCTGCGCACCGATCCCGACAATCTGTTCGACCGGCCCGAATATAAAGGCGCACCGATCCTGATCGCGGGCGACAATTTCGGATGCGGATCGAGCCGCGAACATGCGGCATGGGCGCTGGGCGATCTGGGCATCCGCGTCGTGATTGCGCCCAGCTATTCGGACATTTTTTCAGGCAATGCGGTGAAGAACGGCATCTTGCCCGTCGTCTTGCCGCAAGCGGCGATCGACCGGCTGATCGAAGTCGCGGCAACCGATCCGGTTTCGATCGACCTGGAGCATCAGACGGTGACGACGCCATTTCAGGACCGCTTCACCTTTGAAATCGACCCGTTCCGCAAGATGTGCCTGCTCGAAGGGCTCGACGAGATTTCGCTGACCGAAAAGAGCGATGCGGCGATCGGTGCCTATGAAGACAGGCTCGACGCCGAGCGTCCGTGGATGCGTCCGGCGGCGTGAGATAAAGGCACCGGCCCGATCCCCCGCCCGGCCTCCCATGTCAGGATAGGCTGTTGGGAGGCCGGGTGGGGGAGAGGGACGGTGCCGCCACAACGAAGAAGAGGAGAAGGTGATGAAGGCGCTCTTGTCGACCGCAACCGGCGGCCCCGAAACGCTAGTTCTTGGCGAGCTGCCGCGCCCAAGCGCAGGCAAGGGGCAGATCGTGATCGATGTAAAGGCCTGCGCGGTCAATTTTCCCGACACGCTGATCATCGAGGATAAATATCAGTTCAAACCCGACCGTCCCTTTGCCCCCGGCGGGGAGGTGGCAGGGCTGGTCGCCGAGGTCGGCGAAGGCGTGACCGAGTTCAAGGTTGGCGATCGGGTAATTGCGGGCTGCGGCAACGGCGGAATGGCCGAGGCGGTCGCAGTTTCCGTGCATAACGTCTATCACCTGCCCGCAGGTCATGACTTTGCCGAAGGTGCCTCCTTGCTGATGACCTATGGCACCAGCATCCACGCACTTGTCGATCGCGGGCATATCAAGGAAGGCGACACGCTGCTCGTCCTTGGCGCGTCGGGCGGGGTCGGCATCGCCGCGGTCGAGCTGGGCAAGGCATTTGGAGCGCGCGTCGTCGCAGGCGTGTCGAGCGAGGAAAAGGCAGCGATCGCGCGCGACGCGGGCGCCGACGAGATCGTGATTTATGGCCGCCAGCCGTTCGACAAGGATCAGTCGAAGGAACTGGCGAACAAATTCAAGGAAGCCGTCGGGCCGGGCGGCGCGAACCTCATTTATGACGCGGTTGGCGGCGATTATGCCGAACCCGCGCTGCGTTCGATCGCGTGGGAGGGCCGTTACCTCGTCGTCGGCTTCCCCGCGGGCATCCCGCGCCTGCCGCTCAACCTCACGCTGCTCAAGAGCTGCGACGTCGCCGGCGTGTTCTGGGGCGCGTTCGTCGCGCGCGAGCCGGCGCGCAACCGCGCCAATATCGCGCGGCTGTTCCAGCTGTGGGAGCATGGCAAGATTTGCCCGCGCGTCACCGGCAGCTACAGCCTTGCCGACGGCGGCAAGGCGATCGCCAAGCTTGGCGACCGCAGCGCGGTCGGCAAGCTGGTCGTCACCATCTGAAATACCGGCCCGATCCCGCGCTCACCGCGGCGCTGAACGCGCTCGCCGCCGGAGGGCGGATCGAGGTGCGCGTGACGCCGGGCGCCCGCAGCGAGGCGGTGCGGATCGAGGGCGGCGCCGTGCATCTGCGCGTCACCGCCCCGCCGGCCGACGGCGCCGCCAACGACGCGGTGCTGCGCCTGCTCGCCGCCGCGCTGGGGCGACCGGTGCGCGACCTGACGCTGCTGCGCGGCGCATCGGCGCGGATCAAATTGATCGGCGTCGCGCTGGATTGACCCAATGCGGGTTAACCAATTGGCAGGGCATCGACGCTATATCCGGCGGCAGGACGGGCTGGACCAGGGTGGATCATGGCGAAACGCCGATCGACACGCGCAGAGGGAGATGCGAGCATCGCCAATATTTCGCGAACCCGCCGCGCGCAGCTGGTCGCCGAGTTCGAGGGCGAGCTCGGGATCGACTATAAGGCGCGCGCTGCCGCCGAAGAGGCCGAGCGTCGCTGGATCGCGCGCAAGACCTTCATCGTCTGGACGATCGCATTGTTGTTCTTTGCGATCGCGTGCCAGAAGCTGTGGATCATGGGCAAGGATGTCGATGTGCCCTTTTCCGACATCAATCCCGTGCACAACCTGTTCGGGGATTAACGCCGGGAAGCAGCCCGGCCCGAATCAATAAACCCGCGCCTTCGGCTTGATATATTCGGCGTCGTCCGACAGCGTATATTCGTGGACCGGACGGTAATCGAGGCGGACGCCGCCGCCCTTGCCGCCCCAGCCGTCGAACCAGCTGACCGTGTGCTTCATCCAGTTCGCGTCGTCGCGGTTCGGGAAATCCTCGTGCGCGTGGGCGCCGCGGCTTTCCTTGCGGTTGAACGCCGAATGCATCGTCACGGTGGCTTGCGCGATCAGATTGTCGAGTTCGAGCGTTTCGACCAGGTCGGTGTTCCAGATGAGACTGCGGTCGCTGACGTGGATGTCGGCCATCCGCGCGTAGGTTTTCGCGAGTTTGTCCTTGCCCTCCGCCATCAGTTCGTCGGTGCGGAACACCGCCGCGTGCGCCGACATCGCGCGCTGCATTTCGGTGCGCACTTCGGCGGTCGGCGAACCGCCGCTGGCGTGGCGGAAATGATCGAGGCGCGCGAGCGCGAGGTCGGCGCTGTCCTTCGGCAGCGGCTGCTGCGCGGCGCCGGGGGTCAGGATTTCCTTGAGGCGATGGCCGGTCGCACGGCCGAAGACGACAAGGTCGATCAGGCTGTTCGAGCCGAGGCGGTTCGCGCCATGGACAGACACGCACGCCGCTTCGCCGACCGCGAACAGGCCGGGGACGACGGTGTCGGGACCATCCTTGCCGAGCGTGACGACTTCGCCGTGATAGTTACAGGGAATGCCGCCCATATTGTAATGGACCGTCGGCACGACGGGCAGCGGCTGGCGCGTCAGGTCGACGCCGGCAAAAATCTTGCCGCTTTCGGTGATTCCGGGCAGCCGCTCGGCAAGCACCGCGGGGTCGATATGATCGAGGTGCAGGTAGATATGGTCGGCGTGCGGGCCGACGCCGCGCCCTTCGCGGATTTCGAGCGCCATCGAGCGCGAAACGACGTCGCGCGAGGCCAGGTCCTTGGCCGACGGGGCGTAGCGTTCCATGAACCGCTCGCCTTCGCTGTTGGTCAAATAACCGCCCTCGCCGCGCGCGCCCTCGGTAATCAGGACACCAGCGCCGTAAATGCCGGTCGGGTGGAACTGGACGAATTCCATGTCCTGAAGCGGCAGGCCCGCGCGCAGCACCATACCGCCGCCGTCGCCCGTGCAGGTGTGGGCCGACGTCGCGGTGAAATAGCAGCGGCCATAGCCGCCCGTCGCGAGCACGACGGCCTGGCTGCGGAAGCGGTGGATGCTGCCATCCTCCAGGCACAGCGCAATCACGCCGCGGCACTCACCATTTTCCATGATGAGGTCGAGCGCGAAATATTCGATGAAGAAGTCCGCGTCATATTTCAGCGACTGCTGATAAAGCGCGTGGAGCATCGCGTGGCCGGTGCGGTCGGCTGCGGCGCACGTGCGCTGCACCGGCGGGCCTTCGCCCATATTCTGCATATGACCGCCGAACGGGCGCTGATAGATGGTACCGTCGGCGTTGCGGCTGAACGGCACGCCCGCGTGTTCGAGTTCGTAGACCGCGGCGGGCGCCTCGCGCACCATATATTCGATCGCGTCCTGGTCGCCGAGCCAGTCGGAGCCCTTGACGGTGTCGTACATATGCCATTGCCAATGGTCGGGCGAATTGTTGCCGAGGCTGGCGGCGATGCCACCCTGCGCAGCGACAGTGTGGCTGCGGGTCGGGAAAACTTTGGTGATGCAGGCGGTCTTGAGCCCCGCCTCGGCGCTGCCCATCGTGGCGCGCAGGCCGGAGCCGCCGGCGCCGACGACGACGGTGTCATAGATATGGTCGATGATCTTGTAGGCTTCGGTCATCTTACATGCCCCCGGGGCCGGGCGCCGCGGGCGCCAGCACGATGCGCACGATCGCGAAAATGCCGTAAGCGGCGCCGCCGATCGCGTAGAAATTCAGAACGACGAGCGCGAAGAGCCGCGTCGCTTCGCCATGGACATAATCCTCGATCATCACCTGCAGGCCCAGCCGCAGATGCCAGAAGACGCTGACCAGCATCAGGATCAGCGCGAGCGCGACCGTCGGGTTCGACGCCCAGCGCAGCACCGCGCCATGATCGGCGAGCGGCAGGCGCAGGAGCGAGACGAAGAGGAAGCCGACAAGCAGAATGTTGCCGAGCGCGGTCAGCCGCTGTTGCAGCCAGTGGCCGCTGCCATGATGCGACGAGCCGAGCCCGCGCACGCGGCCGAGGCGCGTTCCATTACCCATTGAACGTCCCCTGCAGAATGTAGAGCCAGGTCGCGGCGGTCGCAAAGAGCGCGCCGACGAAAACGAGCGTCGACCAGAGCCTGTTTGTTTTCAGTTCATAACCCGCGCCCGCATCGAGCACAAAATGGCGCAGGCCCGAAAAGAGATGCTGGAAAAAGGCCCAGGTCAGGCCGATCAGCACGATCTTGCCCAAGATATTGGTGATCTGATGCACCGTTCCGGCGTCGGGATCGTGCCAGACGCAGGCGATGAAGACGGCATAGGCTTCGGGGCCCGCGGCCAGCGCGCCGAGCCACCAGAGGAACATGCACGCGCCGACGATCGCGAGCCCGTCGCCGCTGACGCGGTGAAAGATGGAAACCGCCATGGCAGGCGTCCATTTATACACCTGCAGGTGGGGGGAACGCGGACGCGCGCTCGGTTCGTTGCCAGCCATATCAGCCCTGTCCTGACTCTAAACGGTCGATGCGCCGCCGGTTAAGCCTTCCCGGCGCGATATGCAATTGCTTAGAGACTTTACGGGCGGCACCAACACGAAATGCCAAAAGAAAAGGGGGCGGACCGCGATGGCCCGCCCCCGTTATCATAGGTTAAAGCGGTCAGAATTTGCCGCGCAGCGTCACGCCATAGGTCCGCGGTTCGGCAAGGAACTGCGAGAAGATCTGGCGCCCGCCCGGATATTGCGGGTCGGCGAACGCGGTGCCGGTCGATGTCGCGCCTTCCTGGAACGGCGAGTTGAACGCAACTTGGGCATATTGTTTGTTGAAGATATTCTGCCCCCAGAATTCGATGCCCCATTTCTCGTCGGGGCCGCGAATGCCGATACGCGCGTTGAAGATCGCATAGCCGTCCTGCCCCTTTTGCGGGAACAGGTCGGAGCCGGTGTTGTAATCGCTGGTCATGCGGCCATCGATATAGACGAGGCCCGAAAGCCCGCCGCTGCCGATGTCCGGGGTCCAGGCAACGCTGCCGGTCGCGACCAGTTCGGGCGCGTTCGACAGATTGTTGCCCGGCAACAGGCGCAGCGCCTGATCGAGCGGCGCGCCCGAGTCATTGCCGACCAGCTGGTCGCGATACTTCGTCTTCGCATAGGTCAGACCCGCGGTCATGCGGAAGTTACGCGCCGGGACGAGCGAGGCTTCGAGTTCGAAACCCTGCGATCGCACACCATAGCCGACATCGTCGCTCGGGCACGCACCCGTCGTCCCTGCGGCCGCATTATAGTTGGGGGCGCCGAGGAACTTGCTCTGGTCGCGGTCCCCGCCGGCGAGGTCGCTGTCGCAACCATTGATGTTCTGGACGAGGAAGACGGTGCCGTTGAACGTGTTGAGCTGGAAGCTCGAGAAGTCGGAGCGGAACAGCGTCAGGCCGACCGAGAACGGCCCGGTCGCATATTTGGCGCCGATTTCATAGCTGTCGACCGTTTCGGGATCAAACTGAAGCGCACTGACTAGCGCCTGCGCGCCGCCGACCGCCGCGAACGGCAGGATCGGCGATTTGAGCGCCGAACGGTCGAGGTTGAAGCCGCCTGCCTTATAGCCGCGCGAATAGCTGGCATAGAGCATCAGGTCATCGACCGGCTTGTACGACAGGATCGCGGTGCCGGTGAATTCATCCTCGCTGCGGTCGTCGCTGATCGAAACGCCGTTGAGTTCGGCGGTCGAATTGCCCTGACAGCCCAACCCGATCAGACCGCCCGCCACCGCGCGGATCGTGGCGCTGGGGTTCTGAAGATCGTCGAGCAACAGGCCCTGGATCGTCGTGCAGGCGGTGTTGTCGTTGGTGAAGCTGGCCGAGAACTTCTTCTTGTCGTTGGTGTACCGGAGCCCGAAAGTGAAATCGAGCTTGTCGGTGATGTGGAAGATATTGTGCGTGAACAGCGCCCAATTTTCCCCATCCTGACGATAGACGTCGTTGATGCTGCCGCGATCGCTGATGCCGTCGAGCGCCGCCAGCCCCGCGACGATGTCCGGCCCTGCCGCACCAAAAGCGCCCAGCAGCGTCGCCGGGCCGACGCCCGGAATGATGCACGAGGGGTTGTTCGGCGAATAAAGCCCGGCGAGCGCCGAACCGGTGATGAGGCGGCACGCCGCGAAGCGGCCATAATCTTCGCCGAAACGCAGATTGTCGCGCACGCGCAGCTTTTCATTGGCGTAGAAGCCGCCGACGAGCCAGTCGAGCTTGCCGTCGAAAGCTTCACCCTGCAGGCGCAATTCCTGCGTGAAGGTGTGGAACTGGCGATAGGCGTCGGCGTCGGGGGCGCGATAGAGGATGTCGACCGTGCCATAATCGACGTCGCCCGCCTGGCTCGACCGATATTCGCGATACGCCGTGATCGAGGTCAGCGTCGCGCCGCCGAAATCATAGTCGATCTGGCCCGAAAAGCCGTAATCCTTGGTCTTGCCGGCAAAGCTGCGGCCGGGCGTGACCGAAATGTCGCGGCCATAACCTTGGTTGAACGCACTCAGATCCTGTCCGAGGTCGGCGAGCACGCGGGTGATATTGTTCGTCGTATTCGACGCCGGGACGCCGGGATTGTTGAGGTTGCCGATATAGGGATTGACGCTGCTGTCGATGTAGGTCGCGGCGCAGCATTCCTCGTCGCGCGACGTATAGTCGGCGATCAGGCGGATCGACAGCGCATCGGTCGGTTCGAACAGCAATTGCCCGCGCAGGAAATAGCGGTCGCGATTGTTGACGTCGCGGTTGTTTGCCGTGTCGTTGTAGAAACCGTCGCGCTTGACCCACACGCCGTCGAGGCGCGCGGCGAGCGTTTCGCCGATCGGCCCGGTAACGCTGCCGCCGAGACGCCAGTAATCATAATTGCCGTACGTCACTTCACCCGTGGCGCCGAACTGGAAATCGGGTTTCTTCGAATAGATGCTGATCAGGCCTGCCGACGAGTTGCGGCCGCCGAGCGTGCCCTGCGGGCCGCGCTGCACTTCGATGCGGTCGATCTCGCCCAATTCGTTGAGGCCGATGCCCGAACGCGAGCGGTAGACGCCGTCGATAAACACCGGAACCGAGCTTTCGAGGCCGGGGTTGTCGCCGACGGTGCCGATGCCGCGGATACGCGCCGAGCCATTGGCTTCCGATCCGGTCGACGACACCAGCAGCGACGGCGCGACCTGGTTCAGCTGGCGAATATCGTTCGCGCCGCTGTTCTGAAGCGTTTCGGCGCTGACCGCCGAGATGGCGACGGGAACGTCGGACAGAAGCTGCGAACGCCCCTGCGCGGTGACGATGATCGGCGTGTCGTCGCTGTCGTCGGTCGCGGTGTCGGCAGCAGCCGTGTCCTGCGCAAAGGCGGGAACCGCCATCGCGGCGATCGCGATCGATACGCCCATCGCCGTCGTACGCAGCAAGCGGGCAGCCGGAAGGGATGATGATTTCATTTCGGGCACTCCTCTCAAAAATTCATTTTTTTTGTTGCGGTGAGAGAATAACGCAATTGTGCCGCCAATCCAGCGGGAGCCCTGTATTTGCGTCGTTTTTGGCAGGGTGATGTTTTTTGGCCACAGCCTAAAAAGGACCGGTGGTCTAGCGGATGGCAACAGTCCGGCGTGCCGTAGCGTCAGCGGCGATCCGGCCCGCGCAAGGGAAAGCGAGCCGCCGCCCGCCGGCGACGAGGATCGCCTGGTAGGGCCCGGCGAAATTGTCAGCGATCGCAGGGTGATCCACTACCAATCCGCCGGTAAGACTGCCGAACGCCGGGAGAATCAGCCGCCGATCGTCGGCGGCGAAACAGGCGCGCGCGACATGGCGGCCGCGAATATTCGTCCGAAGCTTTGGATGGAAATGGCCGGACACTTCGGGACGCGCCTCGCCGCGCACGCTCTGGTGGCGAAAGATGATGCCGTCGACGATCATTTCGTCGGCAATCGTTCCGCCCCAGGCCCCGGCACTCAGCCCGTCGTGATTGCCCGCGATCCACAGAATCTCCGCCGACTGCGCCTGCGCGGCGAGGCGCGCGGCAATGGCGGGGACGATGCGGTGGGCGGCGGCCTGGTCGTGGAAGCTGTCGCCGAGGCACCAGATCGCCCGCGCGCCGGTGCGCGCCGCGAGCGCCGCGAGCCGGTCAAGCGTGTCGTGGCTGTCATAGGGCGGCAGCGGCTGACCGAGTGCCGCGTACCAGCTCGCCTTTTCCAGATGTAGGTCGGCGACGATCAGCGCCCCGTGCCGCGGCCAGAACAGCGCACGGTCGGCCAGCATGTGAAAGCGCTGGCCCGCAAAGTCGAAAGGCGCGGCGTCGGACATGGTGCCGCTATGGCGCCCGCCAGGCGCCGCGGCAAGGCGTTAGCCGCCAGCAGCGGCCGCGCGAGCGGCAAAACGCTGGCCCGCGCTGCGCTGTGCGCGTTCGGGAAGGTCGAAAACGACCCGCCGGTTCGGAAAATCGATCTCGACACGGTCGAACAGCGACAGGCTGTCCATCCCGAGCAATAAGGCCGGTCGCTCATTAAGACCAAGCGCCCGGAACGCCTGCCCGTCGGCGAAGCTGACAGGCAAATCGGTGATGTCCAGACCGTTGACCCGGATCAGCTTGATCGCCGAGCGCAGGGCCGGAACGTCCTCACCGGTTACGGCGGCCAGCGTTGTGGAAAAGAAGGGCAGACTATTTGCGCGCTTGGCCGCCACCAGCCTTTGCAGCGCGAGATTGCCGACGCTGGTTTGCGCGCCCGTGTCGACGATCAGGTCGATGCGTTTGCCGTCGAGCCGCGCGTCCGACAGGATCAGCCGCCCCGCGGCGTTGCGCGCCGTGACGACGATCGCATCATCGTCGCGGATGATCGCGCGCGCACGTTTGTGCGATTCCAAAATTTCCATCGTTTCTTTGCGAAAATCGATGAGCACGCGCCGTTCCTCGAGCATGTCGACGCCGATCAGCCCCGCCGCGCCGATATGGCGGCCGTGAAACGCGGGTGCCTGGACGTGGGCGAGGTGCAGTTCCTTCATCTGCAGCCCCGCGATGCGATAGCTTGGCACCGTCGCCGGGCCGCCGATCGTCGCCATCCGAAGCTGCTCGCCTTCGACAAGGCCCAGCCGTTCGGCAAGTTCGCGCGCGATCACCGTCCGCTCGGCGCCGGTATCGACGAGGAAGGAAAAGGGGCCCTGGCCACCGACCGTGACGTTGACCGCCATGCGCCGCGTCGCGTCGAGATCGAAGGGCTCGATGACCGGCACGACGCCCACCGGGGGCGCGGTCGTTTCGGCTGCAGCGGTGGCGGGGGCCGGCGCAGCGCCCGGCGGGGTCGCGCCCAGCAAAGCCGGAACAGCGACGGCAAGCAGCACCGAACGGACGGATCGTCTGACAGTCAGGGTCATTACCGGCATCCTCGTATATCTGGCCGCAAGATACGCCTCATCGGGGCGCGCAGCAAGCGAAAGGCCGTCGGCGCAAAGCGCGTTAACCCGCACGCATCGCCGTTTCGGCCAGCGAATCGGCGAGTTCGCCGAGCAGCGCGTCGTCGAGGTCGGATGCCGCGACGTTTTCGCGCCCGATCAGCACGAGCACGGGAATCGCAAGCGGGCTGATCCGGTCGAGCGCGACGTGGAGCATTGTCCCCGCCGCGCGGTCGAGAAGGTCGCCGAGCCGCGCGACGTCGGTGAGCCGCTCGCGCGCGTCGGCCCAGGCGGCTTCGAGCAGCAGATGGTCGGGCTCATATTTGCGCAGCACGTCGAAAATGAGGTCGGTCGAAAAGGTCACCTGCTTGCCCGTTTTGCGCTTGCCGGGGTGCTGGCGCTCGATCAGTCCGCCGATCACCGCGACCTCGCGAAAGGCGCGCTTCAGAAGGTGTGAATTTTCGACCCATTCGACAAATTCGTCCGACAGGATTTCGGCGTCGAACAGCGATTCGGGACGCGTGACCGGCTTGAGCGACCAGATGGCGAGCGCATAGTCGGACGCGACGAAACCCATCGGCTGCATCCCGGCACGGTCCATCCGCTTGGTAATGAGCATTCCGAGCGACTGGTGCGCATTCCACCCCTCGAACGGATAGGCGACCAAATAGTGCAGCCCTTCATGCGGGAAGGTTTCGACGAGCAGTTCGCCCGTGCGCGGCAGCGCCGATCGCAATTGCTGCATTTCCAGCCAGAAGCGCACGTCGTCGGGAAAGCGCGCCCAGCTCGCGGGATCGGCAAGGAAGCCGCGCACGCGATCGGCCAGCCGCGTCGAGAGCGCCATGCGCGCGCCCATATAGGAGGGAATGCGCGCCGGCCGCGTCGTCGCGCGGACGAGAAGGTCGGTGTCGCGGATCGATTCGACCTCGAGGCTCAAACCCGCAAAGGCAAAGGTATCGCCGGGAACGAGCGTGCTGGCAAAATATTCCTCGACGCTGCCAAGGCGGCGGCCGTTCTTGAAGCGCACGTCGAGCGTCGGCGCATCGACGATGATCCCCGCATTGAGCCGGTGCTGCGCGGCGAGCCGCGGGTGTGAAATGCGCCACCCGCCCTGCCCATCCGGCGCGAGGCGGCGAAAGCGGTCGTAGCTTTTGAGCGCATAGCCGCCGTCGCGCACGAAGCCGAGCAGGCGCGCGAAAATGTCGGCATCGATCCACTGATAGGGCGCGGCGCTGCGGATTTCGGCGAGCAGTTCGTCTTCCTTGAACGGCGCGGCGCAGGCGAGCGCCATCACATGCTGCGCGAGCACGTCGAGCGCGCCGGGGCGGAAGCGATCGGCGTCGCGTTCGCCGGCATCGACGGCGTCCAATGCCGCGCGCGCCTCGAGATATTCAAAGCGGTTGCCCGGCACGATCAGCGCGCGGCTCGGTTCGTCGAGGCGGTGGTTGGCGCGGCCGATGCGCTGGAGCAGCCGCGACGACCCCTTGGGCGCGCCCATCTGGATCACGCAATCGACATCGCCCCAGTCGAGCCCGAGGTCGAGGCTGGAGGTCGCGACGAGCGCGCGCAGCCGCCCCTCCGCCATCGCTTGCTCCGCGCGCTGGCGCGCTTCGCGGTCGAGACTGCCGTGGTGGATCGCGATGGGCAGCGACAGGTCGTTGACCTTCCACAACTCCTGAAAGATCAGCTCGGCGAGCCCGCGCGTGTTGCAGAAGATGATCGTCGTGCGGTTGCGCGCCACCTCCGCCATCACCTGATGCACCGCCCAGCGCCCCGAATGGCCCGCCCACGGCACCGCGCCTTCGGGCAGCAGGATGGCGATGTCGGGATCGGCGCCCGCCTCGCCCGCGACGAGCGCGACCTTGTCCGCATCGGCATCGGGCGCGAGCCACGCGCGATACTGGTCGGGGTCGGCGATCGTCGCCGACAGGCCGACGCGGCGGAGGCCGGGGGCGATTTGCTGGAGCCGCGCCATGGCGAGACTGAGCAGGTCGCCGCGCTTGCCCGGCGCGAAGGCGTGAATCTCGTCGATCACCACGGTCTTGAGGTCGGCGAACATCGTGAAGCTGTCGGGATAGGAGAGCAGCAGCGACAGCGATTCGGGGGTGGTCAGCAAAATGTTCGGCGGGCGGCTGCGCTGGCGCGCCTTCTTGTCCGACGACGTATCGCCGCTGCGGCTCTCGACGCTGATGTCGAGGCCCATGTCGGCGATCGGGCCGAGCAGATTGCGCTCGACGTCGGCGGCCAGAGCTTTCAGCGGCGAGACATAGAGAGTGTGCAGCCGGTCGGACGGATGCGCCGCGAGATCGACGAGGCTGGGCAGGAAACCCGCAAGCGTCTTGCCCGCGCCCGTCGCCGCGACGAGCAGCGCATGCTCGCCGCGCTCGCCCGCGGCGAGCATATCGGCCTGATGCCGCCTGAGCCGCCACCCGCGCGCGGCGAACCAGTCGGTGAAGGGGGCGGGGAGGTGCATGAAGATGATGTGGCGGTCGCGGCGCGCAGGGGCAAGGGTTGCGAATGACTGAAGTCTGCGATGGTCGGGGTGGGATCGTTGGAAACGACCAATTGCGACCTTTATTCCATCGCCATCCGGGCGAAGTCCGGGACGGCGCATAGCTATGCGCCGCTTGACCCTGCCCCTTCGCAGGTGCAGCAAGCTGGCCGCATGGGCCCGCCTATCCAGATCTCGCAAAATCCCGACATCCGCTATCTCGGGCGGATTCTCGGCGACGTCATCCGCGCCTATGGCGGTGACAAATTATTCCGCCAGACCGAATATATCCGCTCGTCGAGCGTCGATAGGCACCGCGGGATCGCGGGGGCAGAGGCGATCGATCCGGGGCTCGATGCGCTCAGCCTCGACGACACGATCGCCTTTGTGCGCGGGTTCATGCTGTTTTCGATGCTCGCGAACCTTGCCGAGGACCGGCAGGGCGTTGCCGCGGAGCCGCAGGCGACCGTCGCGGCGGCGCTTGAGACGCTGAAGGCCGACGGGATCGACGGTGAAGCGGTTGCGGCGCTGCTGAACGCCGCGCTGATCGCACCGGTGCTGACCGCGCACCCGACCGAGGTGCGGCGCAAGTCGATGCTCGACCACAAGAACCGTATCGCCGAGCTGATGCGGATGCGCGATGCGGGCCTCGACGAAACGCCCGAGGGCGATGTGATCGAGGACGCGATCCGGCGGCAAGTCGTGCTGTTGTGGCAAACGCGCCCGCTGCGCACGCAGAAATTGTTCGTCGCCGACGAAATCGACAATGCGCTTACCTATTTGCGCGACGTCTTCCTGCCCGTGGTGCCCAAGCTTTATGCCCGCTGGGAAAAGGAGCTGGGTGCGCGGCCCGCGAGTTTCCTGCGCGTCGGCAGCTGGATCGGCGGCGACCGCGACGGCAACCCCTTCGTCACCGCCGAGACGCTGCGCATGGCGACCAGCCGCAACGCCGCCGCCGTGATCGGCCATTATCTCGACGAGGTTCATGCGCTCGGCGCCGAACTGTCGGTGTCGTCGGCGCTCGCGCCGGTCCCCGAAGCGGTCGAAGCGCTGGCCGAAGCCAGCGGCGATACCGCACCGAGCCGCAGCGACGAGCCCTATCGCCGTGCGCTGTCAGGCATCTATGCGCGGCTGTCGGCGACTTATGCCGCGGTCACCGGCAAGGCGCCGCCGCGCCCCGGCGCGCTGAAGGGCGAGCCCTATGCCGCGCCCGCCGATTTCCGCCGCGATCTTGTCACCATCGCCAGCGGCCTGTCGGCAAGCGGCAAGGGCCAGCTGGCGGGGATCGGCGCGCTCGGGCGGCTGATCCGCGCGGTCGAGGTGTTTGGCTTCCATCTCGCGACGCTCGACATGCGGCAGAACAGCGCGGTGCACGAGCGCGTGCTCGCCGAGCTGCTGTCGGTATCGGGGGTGTGCGGCGACTATCGCGCGCTGGACGAGGAGGCGCGCGTCGCGCTGCTCACCGCCGAGCTTCAAAGCGACCGCCCACTCGCCGCGCCATGGCACGAATGGAGCGAAGAAACCGCGGGCGAGCTGGCGATCGTCCACGCCGCGGCCGACATCCGCGCCCGGCTGGGCGGCGACGCGATCTGCCAGTGGATCATCAGCATGGCGCAGGACTTGTCCGACCTGCTCGAAGTCCATTTGCTCGCACGCGAAGGCGGGCTGTGGCGCAGCGGCGCTGCGGCGGGCAAGTCGAACCTGATGGTCGTCCCGCTGTTCGAGACGATCGACGACTTGGCGCGCGCGCCCGCGATCATGAAGCGCTATTTCGCGCTGCCCGAAATCGGCCCGCAGATCAGCGCGCGCGAGCATCAGGAAGTGATGATCGGCTATTCGGATTCGAACAAGGATGGCGGCTACCTGACCTCGACCTGGGGGCTGCATCAGGCGTCGCAGGCGCTGACCCCGGTGTTCGAGGAATTCGATACGTCGATGCAGCTGTTCCACGGCCGCGGCGGCGCGGTCGGGCGCGGCGGCGGCAGCGCCTTTGCCGCGATCCGCGCGCAGCCCGCGGGCACGGTGCAGGGGCGCATCCGCATCACCGAACAGGGCGAGGTGATCGCGGCGAAATATGGCACGGTCGACGGCGCGGCGACCAATCTGGAAGCGATGGTATCGGCGAGCCTGCTCGCGAGCCTCGAGCCCGAGGCGATGGGTGCGAAGGAGGGCGCGCGCTTTACGCAGGCGATGGACGCGCTGTCGGGCAGCGCCTTCGCCGCCTATCGCGGGCTCGTCTATGACACCCCGGCTTTCAAGGATTTTTTCCGCGCGATGACCCCGATTGCCGAGATCGCGGGCCTCAAGATCGGGTCGAGGCCGTCGAGCCGCACCAAGTCGAGCGCGATCGAGGATCTGCGCGCGATCCCCTGGGTCTTCAGCTGGGCGCAGGCGCGCACGATGCTGCCCGGCTGGTACGGCACCGGCGAGGCGTTCGCGGCGTTCGAAGACAAGGTATTGCTGGCCGACATGGCGGCAAGCTGGCCCTTTTTCGGCGCGCTGCTCGGCAATATGGAGATGGTGCTGGCCAAATCCGACATGGGGATCGCGGCGCGCTATGCGGCGCTGGCGAGCCAGGTCGACGGGCACGACGCGATTTTCGGGCGGATCAGGGACGGGTGGAACCGCGCGCACGACGGGTTGCTCGAGATTACCGGCCAGACGCGGCTGCTGGAGAAGAACCCGGCGCTCGAGGCATCGATCCGGCTGCGGCTACCCTATATCGAGCCGCTGAACCTGCTCCAGATTGAGTTGATGAAACGCCACCGCGCGGGCGAAACCGACCCGCGGATTGCCGAGGGCATCCAGCTGACGATCAACGCGATCGCGACGGCGCTGAGGAACAGCGGGTAGCGACCAGTCAATCACGTCCCGTTTGTGTCGAGCGAAGTCGAGACACGTCGGCGCCGCGCAAGCGTGTCTCGACTTCGCTCGACACAAACGGAGGTGGGCTTGGGCTGGCCCTCAGCCCTCAGTTATTAACACTTCGCCCTTCGCAGCCTCGCCGTCGGGGCTGAAACGGATGGTGAAATCATCGCCATCCTTGGCCGTGCCCGCCAGCGCGTCGCCGCTGCGCGTGATTTTGATGCCCTTTTTCGCGAATTCGCCGGCCATCCAGTCGGCGGCGATCGCCGGCGCAGCGGGTGCGGTGAAGCCGAATTTCGCGGTGGCTTTGTCCGACCCGTTTTTGTCGCTCGCGTCGATGTCCATGCTGGTGATCTTGCTGCCGGGATAAAGCCCGACCCCGTCGATGTCGAAATCCTGGCCAATATCGAGATCGCCGACATCGGGGATGTCGAGCCCGATATTGACGCCGTCGGCGTCGATCTTCAGCTTGCCACCGTCGGCGCCCGACTTGATCTGGATTCCGCCGCCTTCGTCGCCCGCGTTGATCGCGATTTCGGTGCTGTCATCGGCTTTCTTCTCCTCTGATCCGCAGGCGGCGAGGAGCATCATCGGGAGAATGAGGACGGCAAGACGCATGGACTATCTCCTTGGTGCATTATTGATATAATACACCAAGGAGTTGAAGAGTCAATTTCCCTGCATCGTCATGCCGGACTTGATCCGGCATCCATTCCGCCCGCGCGGTCGCGGACCCCGGATCAAGTCCGGGGTGACGATGAAAAGAAGGTCGTGTCAGGCGTCGATGCTGGTCTTCAGATCGCCGTGGACGAGCCCGCCATCGACGGTAATCGTGTCGCCGACGACATAGTCGCCCGCCTTCGACGCGAGGAAGATCGCGGCGCCGGCCATGTCCTCGGGCACGCCGATGCGCTTCACCGGAATGCTCTTGGCGACCGCATCGCCATGGTCGCGCGCGGCCTTGTTCATGTCTGACTGGAAGGCGCCCGGCGCGATCGCGGTGACGAGGATATGATCGGTGACGAGCCGCGCGGCCATGCGCTTGGTGAGGTAGAGGATCGCCGCCTTCGACGCGTGGTAGCTGTAAGTTTCCCACGGATTGAGGCGCATGCCGTCGATCGAGCCGATGTTGATGACCTTTGCCGGGCGATCGGCGGTGCCGCCGGCCTTGAGCAGCCCGTGGAGCGCCTGCGTCAGGAAGAAGGGCGATTTGACGTTGATGTCCATCACCTTGTCCCAGCCGGCCTCAGGGAAACCCTCGAAGGGTTCGCCCCACGCCGCGCCGGCGTTGTTGACGAGGATGTCGAGGCGTTCCTCGCGCGCTTCGAGTTCCTTGGCGAGCGCGCGGCAGCCTTCGACCGTGGCGAGATCGACCGGAAGCCCGATGACCTTGCCGGGATAGCGCGTTTCGAAATCGGCGACGGCTTCCTCGATCTGCGCGGTCTTGCGCGCGGAAATGTACACCCGCGCACAGCCCGCGGCGAGATAGCCCTCGACGATCATCTTGCCGATGCCGCGCGAGCCGCCGGTGACGAGCGCGATGCGGCCGTCGAGGCCGAACATGTTTTGGAGGTTCATTGTCTTATCCTTTTTGCTCCCTCCCCTTCAGGGGAGGGTTGGGGTGGGGCATGTGGGCTCTCGATGCCCTCCCCGCTGCGACTAGCGAGCAAGCTCGCAAGTCTCGCTGCCCCTCCCGCAAGCGGGAGGGGATAAGATTAGTAGCCGTTCATCCGCGCCACTTGGTCGATGTGATAATGCACGTCGCCCATATATTCGGCGAGCGCGCGGTCGCGTTTCATGTAGAGGCCGATGTCATATTCGTCGGTCATGCCGATGCCGCCGTGCATCTGCACACCCTCGCGCACCGCGAGATTGGCGGCACGCCCGGCCTTGGCCTTGGCGACCGAGACCATCAGCTTCGCCCCTTCGCTGCCCTCGTCGAGCAGCTGCTGCGCCTTCATCACCGTGGCGCGCGCGACTTCCATTTCGCCATAGAGATGCGCGGCGCGGTGCTGGAGCCCCTGGAACTCGCCGATCAGCTTGCCGAACTGCTTCCGTTCCTTGAGGTAGGTGACAGTCATGTCCATCGCGCCCTGCCCGACGCCGACCATTTCGGCGGCGGCACCGGTGCGGGTGGCGGCGAGCAGCGCGTCGAGGATTTCGCCGCCCGCATCGACCTCGCCGATGACCGCGTCGGCATCGACCTCGACCCCGTCGAGGGTGACGTGGCTCGCAAGGCTGGAGTCGACCAGGCGGCGCGGATCGGCGGAGACCCCTTTCGCATCCTTCGGCACCGCGAACAAAGTGATGCCGCCGTCGGTTTTCGCCGCGACAATGCTCATGTCGGCGACATGACCGTGGAGGACGAAGCTTTTCTTGCCGTCGAGGCGGAAGCCATTCCCGGCGCGCGTCGCGGTGGTGGCGATGCGATCGGGGCGGTGCTTCGCGCCCTCGTCGATCGCGAGCGCGATGATTGCCTCGCCCGATGCGATCGCGGGGAGCCAGCGACCCGCCTGCGTCCCGCCCGCCTTGGCCAGCGCGGCGACCGCGCCGACGCTGGTCGCGAGAAACGGCGACGGGGTCAGGTTGCGGCCGATTTCCTCGAGCACGATCCCTGCCTCGATATGCCCCATGCCGAGCCCGCCGTGCGCCTCGGGAACGAGCATTCCGGGCAGGCCCATTTCGGTAAACTGCGCCCAGAGGTCGCGCGAGAAGCCGGTGGCGTCGGCACTGTCGCGGAGTTTACGCAGATGCGACACCGGCGCCTGTTCGGCGACGAAGGGCGCGACGCTGTCCTTGAGCATCGTCTGGTCGTCATTGTGGTACAAGGGCATGGGTCAGGCTCCGGGCAGATCGAGGATACGCTTGGCGATGACATTGAGCATGACTTCGCTCGTCCCGCCTTCGATCGAATTGGCCTTGGTGCGAAGCCAGCTGCGCGCGCGGGCGCCGCCCTTGCTTTCTTCGCTGTCCCATTCGAGCGCGTCGCTGCCGCCGCCCGACATCACCAGTTCGTGGCGGCGCTTGTTGAGTTCGGTGCCGACATATTTCATCATGTTCGACGACGCCGGATGCGCGCGGCCGGTTTTCCACATGTCCATGAACCGCTCGCCCATCGCGCGATAGGCAAAGACGTCGGTATCGAAGGCCGCCATTTCCGCGCGCAGGATCGGATCGTCGAGTTCGCCCGCGGCATTCTTGCCGAACACCTTGGCAAAGGCGCCGCCGATGCTGACCATGTCGCCGCCCGCGCCGCCGCCCGAGATCATCTCGCGTTCGTGGCCGAGCAGATATTTGGCGACGTCCCAGCCGCGGTTGATCTCGCCGATGAACTGCGTCTTGGGCACCTTCACATCGTCGAAGAAGGTTTCGCAGAAGGGCGAATTGCCCGAAATCAGCAGGATCGGCTTGGTGGTGACGCCGGGGCTCTCCATGTCGAAGAGCATGAAGGTGATGCCCTGATATTTGTTCGCCTTGTCGGTGCGCACGAGGCAGAAGATCCAGTCGGCCTTGTCGGCGTAGCTGGTCCAGATTTTCGACCCGTTGACGACCCAATGGTCGCCCTTGTCTTCGCCGAAGGTTTGCAAACTGACGAGGTCGCTGCCCGATCCGGGTTCGCTATAACCCTGGCACCAGCGGATTTCGCCACGCGCGATCTGGTTCAGATAATGGACCTTCTGTTCCTCGGTGCCGAATTGCAGCAGCGCGGGGCCGAGCATCCAGATGCCGAAGCTGTCGAGCGGCGAACGCGCCTTGATGCGCTTCATTTCCTGTTTGAGGATCTTGGTCTGTTCGGGGGTCAGGCCGGCGCCGCCATAGGCCTTGGGCCAGTCGGGAACGGTATAGCCCTTGGACACGCAGGCTTCGAGCCAGGCCTTTTGCGCGTCATTCTTGAACACCCATTTGCGCCCGCCCCAGCAGACGTCGTCCTCGTCGCGGATCGGCTCGCGCATTTCGGGGGGACAATTGGCCTCCAGCCATTCGCGCACCTCGGTGCGGAAAGCGTCCAGTTCGCTCATCCTTTTGGCTCCTCTTCTGCCCGCAAACCTACGTCCGCTTGGCCGCTTTACGCAAGCGTCAACTTGGAGGTGCGCACCTGCCGTTACGGCGCCGTAGCGTCGGATTGACCGCCGTTGACGCGTGTCCTTTGGCGCCTAAGCTAAGTGGCAAAAGAAAACGGGAGAATGGGTGATGCGATTCGCGGGCAAGATTGCCGTCGTCACGGGTGCCGCGTCGGGAATCGGCAAGGCGGCGGTGCTGAAGCTGGCGGGCGAAGGCGCGCATGTCTTTGCCGCCGACATCGACGAAGCGGGCGGACGCGCGCTCGCCGAAGCATCGAACGGCAAGATCGATTTCGTCCGCTGCGACGTAACCGTGCCCGCCGACATCGAAGCATTGATGAACGAAGCGGCGGCGAAGGGCGGCGGCATCGACATCGTGTTCAACAATGCCGCCGCGGGCGGCGACCGCGCGCCGATCGACGAGATTACGCCCGAAGGCTGGGACCGGACGATGGACCTCGTGCTGAAATCGGTCGCGATGGGCATCCGTTATGCCGCACCGCATATGAAGGGCCGCAAAGGCGCCAGCATCGTCAACACGGCGAGCGTCGCGGCGCTGGGCGCGGGCTATTCGCCGATCGCCTATGCGGTGGCCAAGGCGGGCGTGCTGCACCTCAGCAAAGTCGCGGCGACCGACCTCGCGCGCTATGGCATCCGCGTCAACGCCATCTGCCCCGGCTTTATCAACACCAACATCTTTGCCGCGTCGCTCGACGTGCCCGAAGCGATGAAGGCAGAGGCGAACGCGATCATCGCCGGGATGAGCGCGCAGGCGCAGCCCGTCGCGCGCGGCGGCCAGCCCGAGGATATTGCCAATGCCGTCGCCTATCTCGCGAGCGACGAGTCGAGCTTCATGACCGGCACGCACCTGCTCGTCGACGGCGGGCTGACCATCGGTCAGCGCCACGCATGGGATCCCGAAACGCCGGGAATGTTCGACGCGCTGGCGGCGATGGAGGAGGCCGCCAAGGCCGGGGCCGGAGCGTGAACGCGGCCAGCGCGGCAGTTCCGCGTCCCGAACGCCTGCCCGTCTGGCTGAAGGCCATGCACGGGCTGGGCAGCATCGCCTATGGCGTCAAGGACAACGGCTTTTCGACCTTCCTGCTGCTGTTCTACAATCAGGTGATCGGGCTCGACGCGGGGATCGTCGGCGCCGCAATCATGGTCGCGCTGATCGCCGACGCCTTTGTCGACCCGGTGATCGGCGAGCTGACCGACCGCACGCGCAGCCGCTGGGGCCGCCGCCTGCCCTGGCTCTACGGTGCGCCGATTCCGCTGGCGATCATGTGGATGCTGCTGTGGAACCCGCCCGAAATGAGCGACACGATGACCGTCGCCTGGCTGATCGGTTTTGCGATCATCGTGCGCTCGCTCGTGTCGATGTGCGAAGTGCCGTCGGTCGCGATCGTCCCCGAGCTCACCGCCGATTATGACGAGCGCACCGCGGTGATGCGCTACCGCTTCCTGTTCGGCTGGGGCGGCGGGCTGCTGATCCTGCTGCTCGCTTACGGGGTCTTTTTCGGCGGCGCGAAGGGGCTCGTCGATCCCGACGGCTATTTCCCCTATGCGCTGACCGGCGCGCTGCTCATGGCGGGGGCGGTGATGCTGTCCGCGGCGGGGCAGCACAAGCGCATCGCGGTGTCGAACGTCGCCGACGTCAAACCCAGAACAACGCTGCGGCAGGTGCTCGGCGAAATGCGCGACACGCTGTCGAACCGCGCCTTTCTGTGGCTGATCTTCGCGGCGCTGTTCGGCTTCGTCAATCAGGGCATCACATTTTCGATGAACAATTATCTGCTCGGCTTTTTCTGGCAGTTCACGCAGAGCGAGATGGTCGCTTATGTCTTCCTGCTCTTTGCGACGATGATTGCGGCGTTCATTCTGGTTGCGCCGATCTCGGCGCGGCTCGGCAAGCGCGACGGCGCGATCTTTGCCGGCGCGGTCGCGCTGCTCGTCAACAGCGGCATCTATTTCGCCTATATCCAGGGCATTTTCCCTGGCCTGCCCGGCAAGCCCAGCGTCGCGGCGATGTTCGCGCTGGTGTTCGTCAGCAATACGTTTTCGATCATCCTGATGATCCTGTCGTCGTCGATGATGGCCGATGTCGTCGAGGCATCGCAGAGCGAAACCGGGCGGCGGTCCGAAGGACTGTTCTTCGCGGGCTATTTCTTCATGCAGAAATGCGCGACGGGCATCGGCATCTTTGTCGCGGGGCTGATCCTGTCGCTCGCGGCCTTTCCGGCGAATGCGAAGCCGGGTGAGGTGGGCAGCGATGTGCTCGGCAACCTCGCGCTCGGCTATGCGCTCGCGATCCTCGTCATCGGGACGCTGGGGCTGATCGTGATGCGCCGCTTTCCCATTTCGCGCGCCGACCATGAAGCGCGGCTTGCGATATTGAGCGACGCGGCACGCGCCGAACCCGATGCAAGCGGGGCGCATCCGTGAGCGAAAACTGCGCGGCGTGACCAAATGAGGTAATTTTCGGACCGCAGGACTTGGCAAGGCCGCCGAATCGGTCCAAGGGTTTACGTAAACGTAAAGGGAAGGATAGCGCGATGGATTTCGATCTCACCGAACGGCAGAAGCATTGGCAGGGCCGCGTGCGCGAGTTCATCGAACGCAAGGTGCGCCCGGCGGTGCCGACCTATTATGAACAGGATGCTGAGGGCGAGCGCTGGAAGGTCATCCAGGTCGTCGAGGATTTGAAGGCCGAGGCGAAAGCCGCGGGCATCTGGAACCTGTTCATGCCGCCGCGCAGCGCCGCGCACCATCATGTCGACGAGACGTTCGAGTTCGAAGGGCCCGGCCTCACCAACCTTGAATATGCGCTCTGCGCCGAGGAGATGGGGCGCATCGGCTTTGCGAGCGAGGTCTTCAACTGCTCGGCGCCCGACACCGGCAATATGGAAGTGTTCCACCGTTATGGCACGCGCGCGCAGAAGGACAAATATCTGAAGCCGCTGATGAATGGCGAAATCCGCTCGGCCTTTCTGATGACCGAGCCGCAGGTTGCCTCGTCCGACGCGACGAATATCGAGACGCGGATCGAGCGCGACGGCAGCGACTATGTCATCAACGGCACCAAATGGTGGTCGTCGGGCGCGGGCGATCCGCGCTGCTCGGTAGCGATCGTGATGGGCAAGACCGATTTCGGCGCCAAGCGTCACGCGCAGCAGTCGATGCTGGTCGTGCCGCTCGACGCGCCAGGGATCAATATTAAGCGCCACCTGCCTGTTTTCGGTTACGACGATGCGCCGCACGGCCATATGGAAATCGAGATGAGGGATGTACGCGTCAATGCCGAGGAGGCGATGCTGCTCGGCGAAGGGCGCGGGTTCGAGATCGCGCAGGGGCGCCTCGGGCCGGGGCGTATCCATCACTGCATGCGTACAATCGGCGTCGCCGAAGAGGCGCTGGAAAAAATGTGCAAGCGGCTCCAGTCGCGCGTTGCCTTCGGCAAGACGATCGCCGAGCACAGCATCTGGGAACAGCGGATCGCACGCGCGCGGATCGACATCGAAATGACGCGCCTTTTGTGCCTGAAGGCCGCCGACATGATGGACAAGATCGGCAACAAGTCGGCCGCGGCCGAGATCGCGATGATCAAGGTGCAGGCGCCGACCATGGCGCTGCAAATCATCGACGATGCGATCCAGGCGCATGGCGCGGGCGGCGTCAGCGAGGATTTCGGGCTGGCCAAGGCCTATGCCCACCAGCGCACGCTGCGCATCGCCGACGGTCCCGACGAGGTGCACGCACGCGCAATCGCGCGGATCGAGTTTGCGAAACATTCGCCCGCGGCCGATCCCGGCTTTTCGTCGGGCGATATCGGGATTTCGCGTTAACAGTCGCCGTTCGCCCTGAACCTGTCGAAGGGCCGTTCTTGTCTTTGACGACCGAAGAAGAAAGAACGGTGCTTCGACAAGCTCAGCACGAACGGCTTTGAGGGAAATATTATGACCAAAGCCGCGATCCTGATCGAGCCGGGAAAGCCGCTCGTCATCGAGGATGTCGTTATCGACAAGCCCGGCCCGCACGAGGTGCGCATCCGCACCGCGGCGTGCGGGCTGTGCCATTCGGACCTGCATTTCATCGACGGCGCCTATCCGCATCCGCTGCCCGCGATCCCCGGCCATGAAGCCGCGGGCATCGTCGAGGCGGTCGGCAGCGAAGTGCGCACGGTCAAGGTCGGCGACGCGGTGGTTACCTGTCTGTCGGCCTTCTGCGGCCACTGCGAATTTTGCGTCACCGGGCGCATGTCGCTGTGCATGGGCGGCGATACGCGGCGGCCGGCGGGGTCGGCGCCGCGCATCACGCGCCCCGACGGGTCGCCGGTGAACCAGATGCTCAACCTCAGCGCCTTTTCGGAGGTAATGCTGGTCCACGAGCATGCGTGCGTCGCGATCAACCCCGACATGCCGCTCGACCGCGCGGCGGTGATCGGCTGCGCGGTGACAACGGGCGCGGGGACGATCTTCAACGCGTGCAAGGTGACGCCGGGCGAAACGGTCGCGGTTGTCGGCTGCGGCGGCGTGGGTCTGGCGACGATCAACGCTGCAAAGATCGCGGGCGCGGGGCGGATCATCGCGGCGGATCCGGTGCCGGAAAAGCGCGCGTTGGCGATGAAGCTGGGCGCGACCGATGTCGTCGATGCGATGGACGCCAATGCCGCAAAGCAGATTCTCGAAATTTCGAAGGGCGGCGTCGACCATGCGATCGAGGCCGTGGGGCGTCCGGCGTCGGCGAGCCTCGCGGTTGCGTCGCTGCGCCGTGGCGGCACCGCGACGATTCTGGGCATGATGCCACTGACCGAAAAGGTCGGGCTTGGCGCGATGGACCTGCTCTCGGGCAAGAAATTGCAGGGCGCGATCATGGGCGGCAATCGTTTCCCGGTCGACATTCCGCGGCTCGTCGATTTTTACCTGCGCGGCCTGCTCGACCTCGACTCGATCGTCGCCGAGACAATCCCACTGGAACGCATCAATGAAGGGTTCGACAAGATGAAAAAGGGCGACGCCGCACGGTCGGTGATCGTGTTCGACCAATGACGCTCGACGCGCAAAAGGCGTTCAGCGGCACCGTCGCGCCCGCGGGCGCCGATCTGCTCGACGAGGCGAAGCTGACCGCGTGGATGGAGGCCAATGTCGAGGGCTTCAAGGGCCCGCTGACGCAGAGCAAGTTCGCCGGCGGTCAGTCGAACCCGACGTACAAGATTTCCGCGCCGTCGGGAAATTACGTTCTGCGCCGCAAACCCTTCGGCCCGCTGCTCCCGTCGGCACATGCGGTCGACCGCGAATATAAGGTCCAGGCGGGGCTTCATAAGATGGGCTTTCCGGTGGCGCGCCAATATGGGCTTTGCACCGACGACGAGGTGGTCGGCAGCTGGTTCTACGTCATGTCCATGGTCGATGGTCACACAATCTGGGACGGATCGATGCCCGGATCGACGCCGGAAAACCGCCGCGCGACCTATGAGGCAATGATCGACACGCTCGCCGCGCTGCACGAGGTCGACGTCGAGGCGGCGGGGC
This sequence comes from Sphingopyxis sp. TUF1, assembly GCF_036687315.1. Taxonomy (NCBI): domain Bacteria; kingdom Pseudomonadati; phylum Pseudomonadota; class Alphaproteobacteria; order Sphingomonadales; family Sphingopyxidaceae; genus Sphingopyxis; species Sphingopyxis kveilinensis. The sequence goes on along the minus strand of NZ_CP144683.1, from coordinate 1,726,425 downwards.
TGGCCGATTTCGGCAAGCCCGGCAATTATTTCGGGCGCCAGGTCGATCGCTGGACCAAGCAATATCGCCTCTCCGAAACCGAAACAATGGACGAGATGGAGCAGTTAATCGCGTGGCTGCCAGCGACGTTGCCCGAGCAGACGCGCACCAGCGTCGTCCATGGCGATTATCGCATCGACAATATGATCTTTGCCAAGGACCGGCCGCAGGTTCTGGCGGTCCTCGATTGGGAGCTGTCCACCCTGGGCGATCCGCTCGCCGATTTCACCTATGTCGCGATGGCGTGGGTCACCGAGAATGGCGGGCGCTCGGGGGTCGAGGATATCGACCGCAAGGCGCTGGGGATTCCCGAACTCGACGAAATGGTCGAACGCTATTGCGCCGCCACCGGCCGCGACGGTGTGCCCGACATGAATTGGTATTTCGCTTATAACTTCTTCCGCCTCGCAGGCATCATCCAGGGTATCAAGAAACGCGTGATCGAGGGGACGGCTTCGTCACAGCACGCGAAGGATATGTCCGAGCGCGTCCGCCCGCTCGCCGAAAAAGCGTGGGACTTTGCACGAAAGGCCGGCGCATGAGCCTGTTCGACATGACCGGCCAGGTCGCGCTGATCACCGGATCGTCGCGCGGCATCGGCAAGGCGACGGCGGAGGCGATGGCCGAACAGGGCGCGAAGGTCGTGATTTCGAGCCGCAAGCAGGATGCCTGCGACGCGACCGCGGCGGAAATCAACGCGAAGTTCGGCGAGGGCACCGCGATTGCGGTCCCCGCCAATATCTCGTCGAAGGAGGACCTCCAGAACCTCGTCAACAAAACGCGGCGCGCGTTCGGGAAAATCACCGCGCTCGTCTGCAACGCGGCGTCGAATCCCTATTATGGCCCCGGCCTGGGGATCAGCGACGAGCAGTTCCGCAAGATCATGGACAATAATATCCTGTCCAACCACTGGCTGATTTCGATGGTCGCGCCCGAAATGCTCGACCGCGGCGAAGGGTCGATCACGATCATCAGCTCGATCGGCGGACTGAAAGGGTCGCCGATCATCGGCGCTTACGGGATTTCGAAGGCCGCCGACATGCAGGTCGCGCGCAATTTTTCGGTCGAGTTCGGGCCGAAGGGCGTGCGCGTCAACTGCATCGCACCCGGGCTGATCCGCACCGACATGGCGCGCGCCCTGTGGGAAAATGAAGAAAATCTGCGGCGCTCGACCGCGGCCTCGACCCTGAAGCGCATCGGCGAGCCGCACGAGATTGCGGGCGCCGCGGTTTTCCTTGCCAGCAAGGCGGGAGCATTCACCACCGGCCAGACCATCGTGTGCGATGGCGGAGCCACGATTTCGGGAGGCGGATAATGGGCGCATTGGACGGCAAGGTTGCGATCATCACGGGCGCGGGCAGCGGCATCGGTCGCGCGAGCGCGCTGCGCTTTGCCGCCGAGGGCGCGAAGCTGGTGCTCGGCGACAAGACGGCGGCGGTCCACGAGACCGCGCAAATGGTGAAGGATGCAGGCGGCGAGGCCGTCGCGCTGGAAATCGACGCGGGCGTCGAAGCCGATGTCGCGAAGCTCGTTGCGACCGCCAAGGACAGCTTTGGCGGCCTCGATGTCGCCTTCGCCAATGCCGGGATCATCGGCGACATGGGCGGCATCTTCGATTTCGACCCCGCCGCATGGGCCGAGACGCTGCGCGTCAACCTGATCGGCCCAGCGCTGATGGTGAAGCACGCTGGCAAGGCGATGGTCGATCAGGGCCGCGGCGGTGCGATCGTGCTGACCGCGAGCGTCGCGGGGATCAATTCGGGCGCGGGTCCGGGCGCTTACTCGGCATCGAAGGCAGGCGTCATCAACCTCGCCAAGGTCGCGGCGCAGCAGCTGTCGACGAGCGGCGTGCGCGTCAACGCGATCTGCCCCGGCCTCACCGAAACGGGGATGACCAAGCCGACGTTCGACTATGCCAAGGCCAAGGAAGTCACGCACAAGCTGGGCCAGCTCAATCCGCTCAAGCGCGCAGCGCAGCCCGAGGAGCTGGCCAATGTCGCGCTCTTCCTCGCGAGCGATCAGGCAAGTTACGTCAACGGGCAGGCGATCGCGGTTGACGGCGGGCTCACCAGTTCGCATCCGGTGACGCGCCAGCTGCTTGGCCAGACATCGCATTGACAGGATAGATATGGGTCACGGTTTCGACACGGCGCGGCTGGGCCGCATTCCCGCCTTTCTTGAGGCCAAATATGTCGGCACCGGCCGCCTGCCGCACGCCGCGACGCTCGTGTCGCGGCGCGGCGAGATCGCGCACCAGTCCGTCATCGGCGATGCGCGGCCGGGCGATGCGCTGAAGGACGATGCGATCTTTCGTATCGCGAGCATGACCAAGCCGATCACCAGCATCGCCTTCATGATGCTGGTCGAGGAGGGCAAGGTCGCGCTGTCCGATCCGCTCGTGAAGTTCTGCCCCGAGTTCACGGGCACCGGCGTGTTCGTCGCAGGGGGCGGCAATGTGCCATTCCTGACGCGGCCCCCGGCACAGCCGATCCGCATGGTCGACCTGCTGCGCCATACGTCGGGACTGACATACGGGTTTCAGGAGCGCACACCCGTCGATGCCGCGTATCGCAAGGCGCGAATCGACGATTTCGACGCCGATTACACGATGGACAGCTTCATCGCCGACCTCGCGATAATCCCGTTGCAATTCGATCCGGGCGCGCACTGGAATTATTCGATGGCGACCGACGTGCTCGGTGCGGTGATCGAACGGATCGAAGGCAAGCCGTTCGCAGAGGTGTTGCAGGAGCGCATCTTTGGCCCGCTCGCTATGGTCGACACCGGGTTCAAGGTGCCCGCCGAGCAGCAGCATCGGCTCGCCGACGCCTATGCCTTTCACCCGAAAGAGAAGATGCAGGGCTTTGACGAAGGCGCGCGCAGTCGCTGGGCGAAGGAGAGGAGCTTCCATTCGGGCGGTGGCGGGCTTGCCTCGACGCTCCAAGATTATCACCGTTTCTGCCTGATGCTGCTTGGCGGTGGCAAGCTTGGCGACACCCGGATCATCAGCCGCAAGACGCTCGATCTGATGACGTCGAACCATCTGCCCGGCGGCGGCGATTTGACGCAGCACAGCGTCGGCCTGTTCAGCGAGGACGAAAATGCCGGCGTCGGTTTCGGGCTCGGCTTTGCGGTCACGCTCGACCCCGCGCGCGCGGGCATTCCCGGATCGGTCGGCGATTTTTACTGGGGTGGCATGTTTTCGACCGGCTTCTTCGTCGATCCGGTCGAGGAAATCTGCATGGTTTTCATGACCCAGCTGATGCCCTCCTCCACCTATCCCGTGCGGCGTGAGGTCAAGACCTTGATCCACGCCGCGATTGATGACTGAAGATGCAACACCACCTCACCGCTCGTGTCGAGCGAAGTCGAGACACCCATCGAACGGGCGCCTAGCCCGAGGGGCATCTCGACTTCGCTCGATGCGAGCGGGCTTATTTGAAGGAGTTCTCCCATGACCGAAGACACCCCCGTATCCGTCACGATGGAAAAGGATGGCGAGGTTGCCGTCATCATCGTCAACAATCCGCCGGTGAACGCACTGAGCTGGCACGTCCGGCAGGGACTGGAGGATCATTTCACCGCCGCGCTCGCCGACGATAGCGTCAAGGCGATTGTGCTGCGCTGCGCCGGCGCGACCTTCATCGCGGGCGCCGACATCAGCGAATTCGGCAAGCCGCCGCGCGGTGCCGATTTCAATGCGGTGCTGAACAGCATCGAAGCGGCGTCGAAGCCCGTCGTCGCGGCGATCCATGGTACGGCGCTCGGCGGCGGCCTCGAAACCGCGCTCGTCTGTCATTACCGCATCGCGGTGCCGTCGGCGAAGCTCGGCGTGCCCGAGGTGAAGCTTGGCCTGCTGCCCGGCGCGGGCGGCACGCAGCGGCTGCCGCGCATCGTCGGGGTCGAAGCCGCCGCGACGATGACCTCGCTAGGCAATCCGGTTCCCGCCACCAAGGCGAAGGAAATGGGCCTGGTCGATGCGCTGGCCGGCGAGGACAGCCTGGCCGCCGATGCGGTTGCCTTTGCCCGCGCGAAGATCGCCGACGGCCCGCGTCCGACGCGCGAACGCCCGGTGTTCGGCGACGTTGCGGTGATCGAACAGCTCAAGACCGCCAATGCCAAGCGTTGGCGCGGCTTCGAGGCACCCTATGCCAATCTCGCCTGTGTCGAAGCCGCGACGCGCCTGCCGTTCGAGGAAGGTCTGGCGTTCGAGCGCGAACAGTTCATGAAGCTGATGTTCGGCAGCCAGTCGGCGGCACAGCGCCATATCTTCTTCGCCGAGCGTCAGGCAGCGAAGATCGACGGCCTGCCCAAGGACACGCAGCTGCGCGACGTGAAGAAGGTCGGCATCATCGGCGCCGGGACGATGGGCGGCGGCATCATGATGAATTTCCTGCAAAAGAGCATTCCTTGCACGATCGTCGAAATGCAGCAGGACGCGCTCGACCGCGGGCTGGGCGTCGTGCGCAAGAATTACGATGCCTCGGCCGCCAAGGGCCGCTTCAAGCCCGAGCAGGTCGATCAAATGATGGGGTTGATCACGCCGACACTGAACCTGGAGGACCTCGCCGACTGCGACCTCATCATCGAGGCGGTCTATGAGAATATGGACGTCAAGAAGGACATTTTCGGCAAGCTCGACAAGATCGCCAAGCCCGGCGCGATCCTCGCGTCGAACACCAGCTATCTCGACATCGACGAGATCGCGACCGCGACGAGCCGCCCGGGCGACGTGCTGGGGATGCATTTCTTCTCGCCCGCCAATGTCATGAAACTGCTCGAAGTCGTGCGCGGCGACAAGACCGCGCCCGACGCGCTGGCGACGGCGATGGCGATCGGCAAAAAGATCGGCAAGGTCGCCGTCGTCGCGGGCGTCTGCGACGGCTTTATCGGCAACCGGATGCTGAAACCGCGGCAGATGGAGGCGATGAAGCTGCTGCTCGAAGGCGCGACCCCGGCGCAGGTCGACAAGGTGCATGTCGAATTCGGGATGCCGATGGGGCCATTCCAGATGAGCGATTTGGCCGGCGTCGACATCGGCTGGCACCGCGACCCCAACCGCATCGAAAGCATCCGCGACGCGCTTTGCGCCGAAGGCCGCTGGGGACAGAAAAAGCAGGCGGGCTTTTACGATTATGACGACAAGCGCAAACCATCGGAAAGCGCGCGCGTCGCCGAGATCATCGAACAATTCCGCGCGAAGGCCGGAGTTGAGAAACGCGAGATTACCGACCAGGAGATCATCGAGCGCACGCTGTATCCGATGGTCAACGAAGGCGCGCTGATCCTGGCGGAAGGCAAGGCGCAGCGCGCGTCGGACATCGATGTCGTGTGGATCTATGGTTATGGCTGGCCGGTCTATCGCGGCGGCCCGATGTTCTGGGCGGGGCTGGAAGGCACCGACAAGATCGTGGCCGCGCTCGAAAAGCACGGGTTCGAGATCGCGCCGCTGCTCAAGGAAAAGGCGGAGGCAAAGTCAGGGTTCTGACGACCTGCGTCTGGCAATAAGAAGGCCGTCCGTCCCCACGGGGCGGGCGGTCTTTTATTTGTTTCCGACGCGCCGGGACGCGACCGGAGAGCAGCTGTTCAGGGGTTACGTCTATGCCCTGTCGCCGGGAAAGAAGCGCGCGATCACGTCGCTCGCGAGGCGCGCGGGGCGCAGCGTTTCGGCGTCGATGCAGCACCAGCTCGACTTGACCTCGGCCAGCACTTCTTCGCCGCGCCGGATCACCGTTTCGTAAAAGGCGCGCGCGCCCTGCACCTTTTCGAGGATGACCGTCGCGATGACCTGATCGTCGAGGAAGGCGGGGCGGCGATAGGTGATTTCATGCTTGAGCGCGACCCACAGGTGCGCCGCGACGGCATCGGGCGGAGCGATATGCCGCCAGTGCGACAGCACCGCTTCCTGCACCCAGCTCAAATAATGGGCGTTGTTGACATGCCCCATGAAGTCGATGACTTCGGGCCCAACCTTGATGCCGTGATCGTGGGGCAATGCAGCGCTGCTCATATCGTTTACACTAGTGTCAATATATTGTGACGGAAAGATGAATCTTCACCCGCGTCCGCGATAGGGCGCGACGCCCTGGTCGGGGAGCCACAGCCCCGCGGGCGGCGGCCCCGACTGCCAAAAGACATCGATCGGGATACCGCCGCGCGGATACCAGTAACCGCCGATGCGCAGCCATATGGGCTGCATCTCGTCGAAGAGGCGGCGGCCGATACCGACGGTGCAATCCTCGTGAAAGCCCGCATGGTTGCGAAAGCTGCCGAGAAAAAGCTTGAGGCTCTTCGATTCGACGATCGTCTTGCCGGGCGCATAGTCGATCACCAGATGCGCGAAATCGGGCTGGCCGGTCACCGGGCAGAGCGAGGTAAACTCGGGCGCGGCGAAGCGGACGAGATAGAGCTCATCCGCGCGCGGATTGGGCACATAGTCGAGAACGGCGGCCTCGGGCGAGGCAGGCAGTTCGCTCGATTGGCCGAGATGTTTCGGCGCGAGCGGTGTAGGGGTGGAATCGGTCATGGAAAGGCTCTAGTGCGCAGCGCGGTCGATGTCATCCGGGTGGATTGCACTTGGATGACGGCCACGGGGTTCAGCGCCAATTCAGCGGCGCGGCCGAGATATGGCAGTTTGGGATCGCGGACAAGATGAGCGTGCGAAATTTTGGGCAGGATCGGGCGGCACGGATCGCACTGGCGGCGGCAATGCTCGCCGCGAGCACGTCTGCATATGCGCAGGACAGCGGGACCACAACGCAAACCCCGCCACGCCAGATTGATTTCCGCCTCCCGCCCGAAGACGATGGGCGCGCGCCGGGGGTGCAGGGCCCCTCCGACAACGGCCTGCCGCCGGTCGCGCCGGGCGAGCGGCGCGGCCAGCCGACGCCGACGCCCAGCCCGGCGCCAACACCCGCGCCGACGTCGCCCGCCGCGCCGCCGCGCGTCGTCCCGACCCAGCCCGATGCCACAACCACCCCGGCACCAGCGCCCGCACGGCGCCCCGCGCCGACGGAAACCGACGCAGCGCCTGCCGCCGCGCAACCGGCGGAATCCATGGCAGCCGGAGACGCGACGGCGCCACCATCGATCGATTCGGCTCTGTCTACCACGCCCGACATGTCGGCGTCCGAGTCGGACGACGCGGCACCGGTCGTCGCCACGCGCGCGAACGCACCGTCGGGTACGCCGCTTTGGGCATGGGCCCTGGCCGCGCTCGCGGCCCTTGGCGCAGGCCTCTGGTATTGGCGCCGCCGCGCCGCACCCGCTGGACCCGCGTTGGACGAGGCTCCCAAAGCCGCGCCTCCGCCACCCGCGCCGCGCCCCGCCCCGTCGCCACTTCCCAAAGCTGCGGCGCCGCGCCCGCCCGCGCCGCCTGCCCCCACCGCGCCCGCACCGCGCCCCGCTTCGCCGCTGGTTACGCGCCCGGCCGCCGAGAGCCGCGCGCTCGTCACGATGACGCTCGCGATTCGTTCGATCCGCTTTGCGGCCGACCATGTCGCGGTGGGCTTCGCGCTCGACCTGCGGAACGACGGCACCGCCGCCGCGACGGGCCTGATGGTGCGGCTGGCGTTGAATCAGGGATCGGCGATGACCGAGCCCGTGCTCGGCCGCTTCTTCGACGGCGCAGGCGGCAGCGTGCTGCGCGACGACATGGCGCTGGCGCCCGGCGCGGGCGAGGAGTTGTCGACCGAGGTGATGCTGCCGCGCGCGACGATCGAACCGCTGATGATCGGCGGCAAACCGATGCTGGTTCCGGTGATGGCGATCGACGTCACCTATCACTGGGACGGCGACGGCGACGCATTCGGCCAGAATGCCGGCAGCTTCGTCCTCGGCCGCGAACAGGGGCCGGGAGCGAATGAGAAGCTCGCACCGCTTGCCCTCGACCGCGCCGCCTATGTGGTCGATCGCCCCGCCGCCCGGCCAACCGCGATCCGCCGCAGCCAATAGCCGCATTGAGGCACCGACCGGACAGCTTTTCTGTTGCAGCGCAACAAAGGCTGGGGCAGGACGGAGCCCGCTTGAAAAAGCACAGGTGGGGGCATAGGCTGGACGGCCCCAGGAACAAAGCCGCAGCAGGATGGCGGGGCGAGGGACCGGCAAAAGGTTCCCGACCGGCCGTAACAGGAGCATGACATGGACGCCTTGGTCTCAACCGACTGGCTGGAACGCGAACTGGGCGCATCGGACCTTCGGGTGGTCGATGCGACGAAATTCCTCGGGACCGATCGCGACGCGCGCGCCGAATATGAGGCGGGCCATATCCCCGGCGCGGTGTTCATGGATCTGGCGGACCTGACCGACACGTCGAGCGCGATCGACAATATGGCCCCGCCCGCCGAAAAATTCGCGAGCCGGATGCAAACGCTTGGCCTCGGCGACGGTAGCCGTATCGTGCTGTACGACGACAGCCCGCTCAAGAGCGCGGCGCGCGCCTGGTGGTTGCTCAAATTGTTCGGTGCGCATGACGTCGCGCTGCTCGATGGTGGGCTTGCCAAATGGAAGGCCGAAGGCCGCGCGCTCGAAATGGGCAAGCAGACGCTGCGCCACCGGCACTTCACTGTGTGGCGCGATGCCAAGGCGGTGCGGACCAAGGAAGAAATGCTCGCCAACGTCGACAGCGGCGCCGAACAGGTCGTCGATGCGCGCACCGCGGCGCGTTTCACCGGCGAGGAGCGCGATCCGCGCCCCGGCCTCGCACCTGGCCATATCCCTGGCTCGCGCAGCCTGCCGCACAGCGAATTGTTCAACGCCGACGGCACGTGGAAGCGCGGCGATGAACTCAAGGCCGCTTTCGACGCCGCCGGAATCGACCTCGACAAGCCGCTCGTCGCAACCTGCGGCAGCGGCATGACGGCGACCGTCGTCGCTTTCGGCGCGCACCTGCTCGGCAAGGACGATGTCGCCGTCTATGACGGTAGCTGGCTGGAATGGGGCGCCGACGCCGCGACCCCGAAAGCGACCGGCGCGGCCTGACGCACGAAGCGCGGCTTGCACGCCGCGATGCTTTTTCTGGCTTGTCGCGCCCCGGCTCCGCGCTAATCTCGCGGCATCGGGGCAAGGCAACCTCCCGGTCAGGCATCCGCCCAAGCGTTGCTTTTTCACTCGGCTTTGCCGGCTGGAGAAGCGTGACGATGACCGATTTGCCAAATTCCATAGTGCCCGGTTTTGCTGAAGCAGTGCGCGCCTATGCACGCGTCGGGTTTTTGAGTTTCGGCGGTCCCGCAGGGCAGATTGCCCTGATGCACCGCGAGTTCGTCGACGAACGCCGCTGGATCGACGAAGCGACGTTCCTGCACGCGCTCAATTTCTGTCACCTACTGCCGGGCCCCGAAGCGCAGCAGCTCGCGACCTGGATCGGCTGGCGGCTGCACGGATTGAAAGGTGGCCTCGCGGCGGGATTGCTGTTCGTCTTGCCAGGCGCCGCCGTGATGCTCGCCCTGTCGATTCTCTATGTTCTCGCTGCGGGTCTGGGCTGGTTCGCCGCGCTCTTCGTCGGGATCAAGGCGGCAGTGCTCGCGATCGTCGTGCAGGCGTTGCTGCGCATCGCCGGGCGTGCGCTCACAACCCCGCTGCAGCGCGGCATCGCGGTCGCCTCCTTCGTCGCCATCGCTATCCTGACCTTGCCCTTCCCGCTCGTCATTCTTGCCGCGCTGCTGATCGGCTGGGCGGCGGCGCGCTGGCGGCCGGGCTGGCTCAAGCTGGCCCCCGCCGCCGCCGCACCGATCGCGCCTCTGCGCTCGGCGTGGCGGCAAAGCGTTGCGGCAGTGCTCGGCTGGGGTGCGATCTGGGCTGCGCCCATGCTGCTGATCCTTGTCACTCTGGGACGCGGCCATGTGCTCTGGGACATTGGCGTCTTTTTCTCGCAGCTTGCGGTGGTAACCTTCGGCGGCGCCTATGCCGTGCTCGCCTACATGGCGCAGGAGGCGGTGAGCGGCTTTGGCTGGCTGCGGCCCGGCGAGATGGCCGACGGGCTGGGGCTCGCGGAGACGACGCCGGGACCGCTGATCCTGGTCACGCAATTCGTCGGCTTTCTGGCCGCCTATCGCGATGCGGCACCCTTCACGCCATTTGTCGCGGCCTTGCTCGGGGCGGGACTGACGCTTTGGGTCACCTTTGCGCCCTGTTTCCTCTGGATTTTCACCTTTGCGCCGTGGATCGACCGGCTCGAGCGGGCGGCAGGGCTGAAGGGGGCGCTTGCGGCTGTCACGGCGGCGGTCGTCGGCGTCATCGCCAACCTGTCGCTGTGGTTCGCGCTGCATGTGCTGTTCCGCGATCTTGTCCATAGCGGTTGGGGCATGGAACTGCCGGTGCTCGCCAGTATCGACCTTCGCGCGCTGGCGCTTGCGCTGCTCGCGGCGTTGCTGCTCTTTCGCTTCAGGATGGGGATCGTGCCGGTGCTCGCGATCTGTTCGGCGGCAGGGTTGCTGGTCGGCTTTGCCGGTGCGCCACTGGATTTTACCTAGCGCTTCGCTAACAAGGCGGGGATGAGCAAGAATGACGATGACAGCCTCCGCCCCGCGACACGGATGGTGCAGGGCGGGCGGCGGCCCGAATGGACGGGCGATCCGCGGCTGGGCGGGGGCGTTGTCAACCCGCCCGTCTGGCGCGCTTCGACCATCCTTTACGACAGCATCGCCGACCTGAAGGCGCGCGGCCACGCAACGCACGACAAGCTGTATTACGGGCGCCGCGGAACGCCGACGGTGTGGGCGCTCGCCGACGCGCTGACCGCGATGGAGCCGGGGGCCGAAGGGACGTTGCTCTATCCTTCGGGGGTCGCGGCCAATTCGGCGGGGCTGCTCGCGCTGTTGTCGCCGGGCGATCATCTGCTGATGGTCGACAGCGCCTATGAGCCGACGCGCGCCTTTTGCGACGGCATGCTCGCGCGGCTGGGCGTGACGACGACCTATTATGATCCGCTCGTGGGTGCAGGCATTGCCGAGCTGATCCGACCCGAGACGCGGCTGATCTTCCTCGAATCGCCGGGAAGCCTGACCTTCGAAGTGCAGGATGTGCCCGCGATCACCCGCGTCGCGCGCGCGCGCGGTGTGCTGACGATGATCGACAATACCTGGGCGACGCCGCTGCTGTTCCCCGCGCTAGCGCACGGCGTCGATGTCGCGATGATGAGCCTTACCAAATATGTCGGCGGGCACAGCGACGCGATGATGGGCTCGCTCACCGCGACGCGCGCCGTGTGGCCGAAGCTGCGCAGTGCCGCCTATCAGCTGGGCCAGTCGGTTTCGCCCGACGACTGCGCGCTGATGCTGCGCGGGCTGCGCACGCTCGACGTGCGGATGCAGCGGCATGGCGAAAACGGGCTGGCGGTCGCGAAGTGGCTCGCTGGACGCGCCGAGGTCGGCCGCGTGCTCCACCCTGCGCTGGCGGGCGATCCGGGCCATGCGATCTGGTCGCGCGATTTTGCGGGCACCAGCGGGCTCTTCGGCTTCACGCTGAAGGGCGCCGACGAGGGCGCGCGGACGCGTTTCGTTGATTCACTCTCGCATTTCGGCATCGGCTTCAGCTGGGGCGGCTATGAAAGCCTGATCGTACCCGCCGACCCGGCAAGCCTTCGCACCGCGACACGCTGGAGCGACCCCGACCCGCTCGTCCGCGTGTCGATCGGGCTCGAAGATCCCGCCGACCTGATCGCCGATCTGGAGCGCGGTTTCGCCGCGATGGCGGCATGAGCGTCGACGCCACGCTGCGCGGCGGTTTCGAGAGCGCCGTGGCGACGATGAAGGCCATCGGGCTCGACGTCGGCTCCTATCGCCTGTCGCTTTACGGCATCTTCTCCGCGATCGTCGTTGCTGTTCTGCTGTACATCGCAGTGCGGATCGCGATGCGCGCGATCAAATGGCTGCTGCGGCGCAACCGCCAGATCGACGATGCGCAGCGTCTGCTCACCGAAAAACTGATCGCGATCGCGCTGTTCACGCTCGCCATGTTGTTCGGCATCGATCTGCTGGGGATCGACCTGACCGCGCTGACCGTCTTTTCGGGCGCCGCGGGTCTGGCGATCGGGTTCGGGCTGCAAAAGACGGTCGGCAACCTGATCGCGGGCATCATTCTGCTGATGGACCGGTCGATCCAGCCGGGCGACGTGATCGTCGTCGGCGACGGAAGCGTGATGGGCGGCTCGTCGCTGCCCGGCGGCATTCCCAATGTCGGCCGGGTGGCGAAGATCGGCGTGCGGGCCGTCAACGTCATCACCCGCGACGGCAAGAAGCACCTGATTCCCAATGAGCTGCTGATGACGCAGCCTGTCGAAAACTGGAGCTATTCAAGCCGCGAAGTGCGCGTGCGGATGCGCATCCCCGTTCCCTATGAATGCGACCTGCGCCTCGCGCAAAGGCTGATCATCGAAACCGCCAGCGAAAATCCGCGTATCCTTGCGAGCCCGGAACCCGCCGTCTGGATCACCGCCTTCGGCGAACGTGCCGTCGAGCACGAACTGCGATACTGGATTTCAGATCCCGAGGCAGGGCTGGGCAATATTCAGGGCGAGGTTTTCCTTGGGATATGGGACAAGTTTCAGGCGGCGGCGATCCGCATCCCCTATCCGCGGGCCGATGTCCATGTGTCGCCGGGGCGGGAGGCCATTCCGGCCGGGCGCCCGTTTGACGTCGCCGATTAAAATCCTGCCTTTTTCGCGCGTTCGACGCATTCGACGATGATGCGCTTGGCCTCGTCGACATCGCCCCACCCGTTGAGCTTCGCCCATTTGCCGGGCTCCAGATCCTTGTAATGGGTGAAGAAATGCTCGATCTGTTGCAGCACGATCGGCGGCATGTCGGTGTAGCTTGCGACATCCTTGTAATAGGGGAAGGTCTTGTTGACCGGCACGCAGAGCAGCTTCTCGTCGCCGCCGGCATCATCCTCCATCATCAGTACACCGATCGGACGGCATTTGACCACCGCCCCCGCGACGATCGGCGAGCGCGCGACAACCAACGCGTCCAACGGGTCGCCATCGTCGCCGAGCGTGTGCGGGATAAAGCCGTAATTGGCGGGGTAGCGCATCGGCGTGTGCAGGAAACGGTCGACGAACAGCGCGCCCGACGCCTTGTCGAACTCATATTTCACCGGCTCGCCGCCGATCGGCACTTCGATCAGGACGTTGAGGCTGTCGGGCGGGCTGTCGCCCGCCGGGATGAGGTCGATACGCATGGGAGAAGTCCTGTCTTTTCTTGATTCGCGCGCGGCCTTAACCCCGGTGGACGCGCCAAGTCGAGACCAATCAACCCTGAAGCGTGCGGATGATTGCCGAAAAGTCGCGGCCGTCTTTGTCCGCCTCGACAAATGCTTCATAAAGCTCGCGCGCCTTGCTGCCCATCGGCACGTCCGCATCGACGCTCGCGGCGGCCTCCATGGCGAGGCGAAGATCCTTGAGCATCAGCGCCGCGGCGAACCCGCCCTTATAATCATTGTCGGCAGGCGTCGTTGGTCCGACGCCGGGTAGCGGCGCGTAGCTGGTGAGCGACCAGCATTGCCCCGAGGACACGCTGGCGATGTCGAAGAATTTTTGCGGATCGAGCCCGAGTTTCTGGGCGAGCGCCAGCGTCTCGCACGTCGCGACCATCGACGCGCCGAGCAGCATATTGTTGCAGATCTTCGCCGCCTGCCCCGCGCCCGCATCGCCCGCGTGGATCACCGCCTTGCCCATTTTGGCGAGGATCGGTTCGGCGCGCGCAAAGCCTTCAGCGGTGCCGCCGACCATGAAGGTCAGCGTTCCCGCATTGGCCGCAGCGATGCCGCCCGACACGGGCGCGTCGACCGCAACGAGACCCTTCGCGGTCGCGGCTTCGATATTGGCGCGCGCGGTCGCGACGTCGATCGTCGAGCAGTCGAGGAGCAGCGTGCCGGGCGCAGCGTTCGGAAAGACGTCATTTTCATAAACGCCCGCGACATGCTTACCCGCAGGGAGCATTGTCACCACCGCTTCGGCGCCGGTCACGGCTTCGGCGGCGGACAAGGCGCGAGTGCAGCCCGCTTCGACCGCGCGCGCGAGCGCCTCTTCGCTGAGGTCGAAGGCGCGAACCTCATGCCCCGCCTTCGCGAGGTTCGCGGCCATCCCGCCGCCCATATTGCCCAGTCCGATAAAGGCGATTTTCATGCTGTTCTCCTTAACCTAGGAAAGATTGAGTATCCCCGCGAAGGCGGGGATCCATCATCCGGCGGTGCAAAATGGCTCTGGCGTGTGATGGGCCCCCGCCTGCGCGGGGGCACAGGGTTTTATTAGGCGGTCGGCTTCGTTACGACGTTCACCGCCCCTTCCACACGCCTTCGCGCTTTTCGATGAAGGCGGCCATACCTTCGGCCTTGTCCTCGGTCGCGGCGAGGATCTGGAACAGGCGGCGTTCGTAGATAAGCCCCTGGTCGAGCGTCGTTTCGAATGCGGCGTTGACCATATCCTTGTTCACCATCGCGGCCATCGGCGGCATCGCGGCGATCGTCGTCGCGGTCTTCACCGCTTCGTCGACGAGGCTTTCGTGCTGGACGACGCGCGCGACGAGGCCCGAACGCTCGGCCTCCTCGGCGTCCATCATCCGGCCGGTCAGGCACATCTCCATCGCCTTGGCCTTGCCGATCGCGCGCGTCAGCCGCTGCGATCCACCCATGCCCGGCGCGACGCCGAGCTTGATTTCGGGCTGGCCAAACTTCGCCTTGTCCGACGCGATGATGAAATCGGCCATCATTGCGAGCTCACAGCCGCCGCCGAGCGCGAAGCCGTTGACCGCGGCGATCCACGGCTTCCTTATCTTCTTCACGAAATCGCTCGTCCATTTCGAGAAAAAATCTTCGAGGTAGAAATCAGCGGCGGGCTTGTCGGCCATTTCCTTGATATCGGCGCCCGCGGCAAACGCCTTGTCGCCCGATCCGGTGAGCACCGCGCAGCGCTGGCTGTCGTCGGCTTCAAACGCCCCGAAGGCGGCGATGAGGTCGTCCAGCACCTTCGAATTGAGCGCGTTCAGCGCCTGCGGGCGGTTGAGCGTCACCAGTGTGACGGCGCCGCGCGTTTCGACGAGGAGGGTTTCGTAGGTCATGGTCTTGTCCTGTATCAGCGGTTGGCATCGATATTGCGCAGCAGCGCATCGAGTTGCGCCGGGGTGGCATGTTCGTGCGCCTCGTTGGTCGAGGTCAGCCGGTTGTCATAGGGAATGGGCTCGTCGAACTGGTCGGCCGCGAGATCCCAGTAGCGCCCGTCGATCCGGTTGTAGAAATGCGTGCCGCCCTTCGTCGCGGTCTTCACGATGTCACCGCCGAAATGATGATGTACGGCAAGCGCGGTGACTGCGCACTGGTTGCGGCAAGGGTTCGCAGGGTCGAACGGATCGGATATCGTCTCCGCCGACCAGCTTTGTTTTACCGCGTGATAAAGCGCGACCGGATCGGCAAAGCTCATAGCGGCGTCCATTTTTCGTTTTCAGGAAGCGGCGCAAATATCGCGTCGATCCAGTCGTCGGTCACCGCCTCCGGCGTCGGCGGATCCCATTTCGGGCTGTTGTCCTTGTCGATAATCAGCGCACGGACGCCTTCGATGAAGTCGTGCATCTGAACGACGCGGCTGCCGATGGCATATTCCTGAACCATCTGAGCCGCGAAGTCGTGCATCTCGCCGCCTTCTTTCAGCTGACGCAGCGCGACCTTGCACGTCTGCGGGCTTTTGGTGCCGAGCATGTCGCGCTGCTTTGTCGCCCAGTCGCCGCCGTCGGCGTCCAGCGCCGCGAGAATCTCCTCATAGGTGTCGCTGGCGAACAGCCGGTTGATCTTGTCGATGTGCAGGGTGATGTCGGCGGGCGGCGCGGTGACCGACAGCTCGCCCAAAATACCCCCGATGCGGTCGGGGTGCGCGGCGACGCGTTCCTTCGCTTCGGCGAGCTTTTCCGAGGGCAGATAATGCGTCGCGAGGCCGAGCGCGAGGCATTCGGCGCCGTCGAGCCGCGCGCCGGTCAGCGCGAGGAACACCCCGACGCGCCCCTCGAGCCGCGGCAGATACCAGCCGCCGCCGACATCGGGGAACAGGCCGATCCCGGTTTCGGGCATCGCAAAACGCGTGTGTTCGGTCGCGACGCGATATTTGGCGGGCTGCGAAATGCCCACCCCGCCGCCCATGGTGATGCCATCCATGAAGGCAACGACAGGCTTGGGGTAGGTGAAGAGCAGATGGTTGAGGCGATATTCGGTGTGGAAGAACGTCCGCGCCTCCTCGCCGTCCTTCGCCCCGCTTTCCGCGAGCATCCGTATGTCGCCGCCGGCACAGAAGCCGCGGCCTTCGCTATGGTCGATGATGACGGCTTCGACCGCATCGTCCGCGCGCCATTTCAGCAGCGCGTCGATCATCGCCTGACACATGGCGAGGTTCAGCGCGTGGATCGCCTTGGGGCGGTTGAGCGACAGGCGGCCGACGCGGCCATCGACGCTGACAAGGACATCTTCCGTCATTGGCGCAGCAAATCCCTTCCGACGATCATCCGCATCACCTGGTTGGTGCCCTCAAGGATCGAATGGACGCGGAGATCGCGCCAGAAACGTTCGATCGGATAATCCTTCAAATAGCCGTAGCCGCCGAACAGCTGGAGCGCGTCGTTGACGATCTTGCTGCCACTGTCGGTCGCAAGCCGTTTCGCCATCGCTGAGAAACGCGATTTGTCGGGCGCATTCGCAGTGACCTTGGCCGCCGCCATGTAAAGCAGCGCGCGTGCGGCCTCGAGATCGGTCGCCATGTCGGCGAGCATGAACTGCGTATTCTGGAAATCGGCGATCGGCTGGCCGAACTGCTGGCGGTCCTTGGTATAGGCGATCGCCTCGTCGAGGCAGCGCTGCGCTCCGCCGAGCGAGCAGGCGCCGATGTTGAGCCGCCCGCCGTCTAGCCCCGCCATCGCGAAGCGAAAACCGTCGCCCTCCGCGCCGACCAGATTTTCGACGGGCACGCGGCAATCTTCGAAGATCACCTGCGCGGTGGGCGACGCATTCCAGCCGAGCTTCTTTTCTGGCGCGCCGAAGCTGAGTCCCGGCGTATCCTTTTCGACGACAAGGCAGGAAATGCCCTTCGACTTCTCCTCGCCGGTGCGGACCATGCAGACATAGATGTCGTTGACACCCGCGCCGGAGATGAACTGCTTCGTACCGTTGAGCACATAATGGTCGCCGTCCTTCTTCGCGGTCGTCTTGAGCGCCGCAGCGTCGGACCCCGAACCGGGCTCGGTCAGGCAATAGCTCGCGATCTTTTCCATGCTGACGAGGGCAGGCAGGAACCGTTCCTTGATGGCAGCCCCGCCGAAGCGGTCGATCATCCACGCCGCCATATTGTGGATCGAGACATAGGCGCTGGTCGCAGGACAGCCATAGGCCATCGCCTCCATGATCAGCGCCGCCTCCAACCGTCCGAGCCCGATGCCTCCCGATTCTTCAGCAACGTAAATCGCGCCGAAGCCGAGTTCGCCCGCCGCTTTCCAAACGTCGACGGGATAATGACTCTTTTCGTCCCACTCTGCCGCGAAGGGTGTGATGCGATCGGCAGTGAATTTGCGCGCCATGTCCTGAATGGCAAGCTGGTCGTCGGTAAGCTGGAACTGGTCGGTCATATCTCTTCTCTGCCGTCATGATGACGAAAATCAGCATCGATTGCCGATGCCGCCCGGCCGTCAGCCACAGGTAACCTGCGTGATTTTCGACGCGTCGTCATACATGATGTTCACGCGGTCCTGGCGGTAGTCCATCGTCATCGCCGAACGCGGCGGACCCCAGCGGAGCGTGCGCGCGCCGGTAGCTTTGAGGATCGCGGCGCCGACATCGGACGTCGCGGTCTGGCCGACGTAGCTTTGCGCGGCATCGGCGTTGCACGTCATTTCGCCGGGCGGCGGCGGGGTCGATTCGGCGGGCGCCTCGCTGCTCATGCAAGCGGCGAGCGGCAGGGCGGCGGCGATAGCCAGCAGGCGAACGTCCATGGTGAGTCTCCCTTTCAAAATGCGGTCATCCGGCGCAGCGCGTATAGCGCATCGCGCCCGCAGCGGCACCCTCGCCCGTATCGCGGCGCACGAGCGTCTTGCCGCCGTCCACGAGCGTGAGCGTTATCCGCCGATCCCATTGCTCGCCTTCGCCGCTGAAGCGGTAATCGGCGACGATGCGGTTCGCATCGCTTTCCTGCACGCGTGCGAGTTCGCCGTGCGATTCGTAGAAGCGCAAATCGGTGGCATCGATGGTTAGTGCGGTGAGGTCGGTACCCTTCTTTGCCGTGCAATCGGGGGCTTTCAGCGCCCAGCGTCCACGGATTGCGGCCGGGATCGTGTCACCGCCGCTGCGAGTCCCGGACGCGTCCGGTGCGGAGACTTCGGCATCGACATCAGCATCGGCGACCGACGGTTCGGCGAGCGCCGGGCGCTCGGCCTTTTGCACCGGGCTGATCGCGGCGCTGTCCTCGGGCCCCCTATCCTCATCCTGCCCGCCGCTGCACGCGGCTAGCATCAGGATCGCCGCCGGCATTATCCTTCGCATCATCGTCCTTCTCCTTCGCTGGGAGAAATGTCCGACCCGGCGCATGGGTTTCATCGGCGTTTGCCGATCAACCCATGGTCGGGATGACAAAGGCGTTGCCGCCATCGGGCGATCCATCGGGCCAGCGCGCGGTGATGGTTTTCACCTTGGTCCAGAATTTGACGCCTTCCATGCCGTGCTGGTTGGTGTCGCCGAACGCCGAGCGTTTCCAGCCGCCGAACGTGTGGTAGGCGACCGGTACGGGGATCGGCACGTTGATGCCGACCATGCCCACCTGCACACGCGCAGCGAATTCGCGCGCGGCGTGACCGTTGCGCGTGAAGATGGCGACGCCGTTGCCATATTGGTGCTTGCTGGGCAGTTCGAGCGCGGTTTCGAAATCTGGCGCGCGAACAATCTGCAGCACGGGGCCGAAGATTTCTTCCTTGTAGCTTTCCATGTCGGGCGTGACATGATCGAACAGCGTCGGGCCAACGAAGAACCCCTTTTCATGTCCCTGCAAGGTGAAGCCGCGGCCATCGACGACCAGCTCGGCGCCTTCGTCGGCGCATTTGGCGATCCAGCCTTCGACCTTTTCCTTGTGCGCCTGCGTCACCACTGGGCCGTAATGCGCCTCAGCATCGGTCGAAACGCCGACGCGCAGCGCCTCGATCGCCGGGATCAGTTTTTCGCGCAGGCGATTGGCAGTATCCTCGCCGACGGGGACGACGACGGGCAGCGCCATGCAGCGTTCGCCCGCCGAGCCGAAGGCGGCGCCGGTCAGGTCGTTCACCACCTGATCGAGGTCGGCGTCGGGCATGACGATGCCATGATTCTTGGCGCCACCCATCGCCTGCACGCGCTTGCCGTTCGCGACGCCGCGGTTGTAGACATAGTGGGCGATGTCCGACGATCCGACGAAGCTGACCGCGCCGATGTCGGGATGGTCGAGGATCGCATCGACCATTTCCTTGTCGCCATGGACGGTCTGGAAGATGCCCTCGGGCATCCCCGCTTCGAGAAACAGCTCCGACAGGCGCACGGGCACCGAGGGGTCGCGCTCGCTGGGTTTCAGGATGAAGGCGTTGCCCGTCGCGGTCGCGACGCCGCCCATCCACAGCGGGATCATCGCAGGGAAGTTGAACGGCGTGATCCCCGCGCCGATGCCGACCGGCTGGCGCATCGAATAGACGTCGATGCCGGGGCCTGCGCCCTGCGTATATTCGCCCTTCAGCACATGCGGGATGCCGCAGCAGAATTCGATGACCTCGAGCCCGCGCTGGATGTCGCCCTTCGAATCGGCGATCACCTTGCCATGTTCGGCCGACAGCATTTCGGCGAGCTGGTTCATATTGGCTTCGACGAGGCGCTTGAATTCGAACATCACGCGCGCGCGGCGCTGCGGATTGGTCGCGGCCCACGCGGGCTGTGCCGCCTTTGCCGCCGCCACCGCGCGGTCGAGGATCGCGCGATCACCGAGCGCGACCTGCGCCTGGACGCCGCCATTATTGGGGTCGAGGACGTCGCTGAAGCGGCCCGAACCCTGTACGCCGCCGCCGGCAATATGATGGTCGATCTGTCGCATAGCTGTGAGTCTCCCAAAAGATGTTGCCGCTGCAACAGACTAATCGGGGCGCGATTGCAAGGGATAGACTTGCAGCATAATCCTGCATATTCGCAGCATATGGACTGGGACAGGCTGCAATATTTCCTGATGGTCGCGCGCCACGGCACGCTCGCGCGCGCCGCGGCGGCGCTGCATGTCGATGCGACGACGGTGAGCCGTCATGTCAGCGCGCTCGAAGCGGCGCTCCAGCAGACCTTGTTCGAACGTGCGCCGATGGGTTTCGTTCTGACTGCCGCGGGCCGGGCGCTCGTCCCGCACGCCGAAGCGATGGCGGCGGCGGCGGCACGCATCCATTCCGCGCGCGAAGGCGGGTCGGCGCTGTCGGGACAATTGCGCGTGAGCGTGTCCGAAGGCTTCGGCAACAGTTTCATCGCGCCGCGGCTCGGGGGCTTCGTCGCGGCGCATCCCGAGCTTGAGATCGACCTTGTTGCCTCCTCGGGTTTCCTCAATCCGTCGCGGCGCGAGGCCGATATGGCGGTGCTGCTCGCGCGGCCGCGCAAGGGTCCACTGATCACGCGCAAGCTCGCCGACTATAGCCTCGGCCTCTATGCCCCCGCCGACCGGCCCGACTGGCAGGCTGCGGTCGCCGCCATGCCGCTGTCGCGCGCAGACATTCCGGTGATCGGCTATATTCCCGACATCCTCTACGCGCCCGAGCTCGATTATCTGGGCGAGATCGAACCGGGGCTTCGCGCCACCGTACGCTCGTCGAGCATACTTGCACAGCGTCGGATGATCGCGGGTGGCGCAGGGGTCGGCGTGCTGCCCTGCTTCCTCGCGAGCGGCGATCCGGCGCTGGTCCGCGTACGGGGCGAACAGACGATCGCGCGCGCCTTCTGGCTGGCCCTCCACCGCGACGTCGCCCCGCAGCCGCGGATCAGGGCGTTTATCGACTGGCTGGATGCCGAGGTGCGCGAGAGTCGGGGGTTGCTGGTGCCGGGTTAGCGCGCTCCCTAAACCCGTTCGTGCTGAGCTTGTCGAAGCACCGTTCTTCTTTTCGACGTCGCAAAGAAAGGACGGCCCTTCGACAAGCTCAGGGCGAACGGAACTCAAATGGCCTCAGCCTTGCGGCCGCCATTCCGACGCGATCAGGCCGCCTTCGCCGAACAATTTTGCCACCGCGTCCTGGCCCGCCACCGCTTCGCGCAACCTGTCCGCCAGCGGATCGTCGATCGCATGATCGCTCCGCAGAAAGGCAATCCAAGCCGCAATCGCCGCTTCCAGCGAGGGACAGCGCGCCCCGTGCGCCTGATGCCACGCCAGTGTTTCCAGCCAGCGCTGCGGGATCTTCTGGCTGCCGTCCATCGCGATCTGGATCAGCCGGTGGTCGAGCGCCGGATTGGCGAAACGGTCGAGCAAGGCATCGGCATAGGCGCCAAGATCCTGCCCAGGCGCGGCGTCGATCGTCGACGCGGCTTCTTCGCGCATCAGCCGCTCGATCACCGGGCGGATGTCGGGATCGGCGATCGCCTGATGGACAAACTCATGCCCGCGCCCCAGCCCGATATAGGCGAGCGCCGAATGCGCGCCGTTGAGCATCCTGAGCTTCGCAGTCTCATAAGGCGCGACATCGGCGACCAGTTCGGCCCCGACCGCTTCCCAGCACGGGCGCGGACCGGCGAAATCATCCTCGATCACCCACTGGCTAAAGCCCTCGGTGACGACGGCGCCCTCGTCGCGCGCGCCGAGCGCGGCTTCGACCGCGGCGCGGTCGGCGTCGGTGGTCGCGGGAACGATGCGGTCGATCATCGTCGCGGGGCAGCGGCATTCGGTGTCGAACCAGTCGACTAGGTCGGGGTGTTCGGCGGCGAGATATTGCTGCATCAGCCGCCGCAGCACGGCGCCGTTTTTCGCCAGATTGTCACAGCTGAGCAAGGTCAGCCCGCCGAGCCCCGCCGCCTTGCGCCCGGCAAAGCCCGCGGCGAGGAAATGATAGAGGCTCGTCGGCGCTCTCGCCGCATCAAGGTCGAGCGACCCGTCAGGGCGGCGTAGATAACCCTTTTCGGTCACGGTAAGGCTGACGATATGCGTTGCCGGTGCGGCGATGGCGTCAATCACCGCCTGCGGGTAGTCAGTCGCGACCAGCACCGTTCGAACCGCCCCCACGACGCGAATCTGGCCGTCCTCCGCACTGCGGCTGCTGACCGTGTAAAGCCCGCCCTGCGGGTTCAACTGCGCCGCGACGTCGCCCGAACGCAGAGACACGCCGATGATGCCCCAGTCGCGGTCGCCCGCGTTCATCGCGTCGTCGGTATAGACCGCCTGATGCGCGCGGTGGAACGCGCCGATGCCGATATGGACGATGCCTGCGGCCTGCGCGCCGCGGTCGTAGCCCGGCGTCTCCACCGACGCCGGAAGCACCGTCTCGGGGCCGAGCCTCACAGCTTGTACGCGGCCTTGGCGAGATTGTAGCTGAGGTCGGCCGCGAGTTCGGCTGCTTCCCATTCCTCAAGTCGATGTTCGGCAACAAGCTGCGCCAGAAAGCCGCAGTCGATGCGCCGTGCGACATCGTGCCGCGCGGGGATCGACAGGAAAGCGCGCGTGTCGTCGTTGAAGCCGACTGTGTTGTAGAAGCCCGCGGTCTCGGTCGTCTGCGAGCGAAACCGCCGCATCCCTTCGGGGCTGTCGTGGAACCACCAGGCGGGGCCGAGCTTCAGCGCCGGATAATGGCCCGCAAGCGGCGCCAGTTCGCGCGCGTAGCTCGTCTCGTCGAGCGTGAAGAGGATGATCGTCAGCGCAGCTTCATTGCCATATTTGCCGAGCAGCGGACGCAGGGCGTGGACATAGTCGGTCGCCATCGGAATGTCGGCGCCCTTGTCGCGGCCATAGTTGGCGAACAGCCAGGGATTGTGATTGCGGAACGCGCCGGGGTGAATCTGCATGACGAGGCCGTCGTCGAGGCTCATCCCCGCCATCACCGTCAGCATATGCGCGCGGAACAGCTCGGCATCGGCAGCGCTGACTTCAGCGCCGGTGACGCGCGCGAACAAGGCCTCGGCCTCGGCGTCCGACAGGTCAGCGGTCGCCGCGGTCGGGTGGCCGTGATCGGTCGAGGTCGCCCCCATGCTGGCGAAGAAGGCGCGGCGATTGCGGTGCGCGGCAAAATAGCCCGCATAGCTGAACGCATCTTCGCCCGACAGTTCCGAGAAGCGCGCGAGATTGTCGCGGAAGCCCTCGAATTCGGGATCGACGACGGGATCGGGACGATAGGCGGTGATGACGCGCCCGCGCCATTCGCCGCGGGCATTGGCGGCGCGGATCACGGCGTGATGCTCCAGCGTGTCGAGCGGGCTTTCGGTCGTCGCGATCACTTCGATCCCGAAACGGTCGAACAGCGCGCGCGGGCGAAAGGCGTCGGTCGCCAGCGCTTCGGTGATGCGGTCGTAATAGAGGTCCGACGTCTCGGCCGAAAATTGCACATCGATCCCGAAGGCTTCGGCAAACACCCAGTCCATCCACATCCGCGACGGGGTTCCCCGGAACAGATGGTAATTCTCCGCGAACAGGCGCCAGCTTTCGCGCGGGTCGGCGTCGCGATTGCCGATACCCAGTTCGTCCAGCGAAATGTCCTGCGAATAGAGCATCCGGAACACATAATGGTCGGGATGGAGCAACAGCTCGGCCGCATTGCCGAAGGATGCGTTGCCCGCAAACCAGCTCGGATCGGTGTGCCCGTGCGGGCTGACGATCGGCAGGCCCGCGACCTCCTTGTATAGCCGGCGCGCGATGTCGCGCTGCGCCGGGTCGGACGGAAAGAGGCGGTCAGGCGACAAGTGCAGCGGACGCGGCATGGCGCTATTTTGCATCTTCCACGCCGACCGGCGCGAGGCGCGGGCTGAGGATATGGACTGCAAGCACGGCAAGGAAATAAACGGTGGTGCAGGCGGCGAAGATGAGCGTGTAATTGCCCCCCGTCGCATCGAGCACGAGCCCGGTCGACTTCGCCATGATCATGCCGCCGACGCCGCCCATGAAGCCGCCGAGTCCGATCACCGAACCGACCGCGCGTTTCGGGAACATGTCAGGCGGGATCGACAGAATCGTCGACGAAAAGGCCTGGTGCCCCGCCAGTGCGATGCCGATGAGCACCACTGCGAGCCACATATTATCCAGACCCGTGACGAACAACAGCGGCAACACGCACAATCCCGCGCCGATCATCGTTACCTTGCGCGCGAAATTGACGCTGTGCCCGGTCTGGATAAGTTTCGAGGACGCCCAGCCACCAAGGATGCTGCCGACGTCGGACAGCAGATACATGACGATCATCGGCAGCAGCACGATCTTGAGATCGACGTCATAGGTCGAGCTGAAATATTTGGGCAGCCAGAAGAGCATCAGGAACCAGACGGGATCGGTCAGGAATTTCGCGATGGCAAAAGCCCAGGCCTCACGCTTGGTGACGATCTTTCCCCAGCCGATGCGCTCGACCTTCTCGGGCGGGTCATGCTCGATCCATGCGAGTTCGGCCTCACTGACCTTACCGCTCTCGCGCGGATTACTGTACAGCCAGAGCCACAGAATCAGCAGGACGACGCCGAAGGCGCCGGTATAGATAAAGGTTTCGCGCCAGTCGAAGCCAAGCACGCGCATGAACAGCGCGACTGTCGGTGCGGTCAGGATGACGCCAATCGTCGTCGCGCTGTTGACCCAGCCGATCGCATAGGAGCGTTCCTTTTGCGGGAACCACTCGCTCGATGCGCGAACGACCGACGGGAAATGCCCCGCTTCGCCAACACCCAGCACGACACGCGCGAGCATGAAGGAGACGACCGACGAGGCAAAGCCATGCGCGACATGGCCGATCGTCCAGATCGAAATGGCGATCGCATAGCCGACCTTGGGACCGAAGCGATCTATCAGCCAGCCCATGAGCAGGAAGCCGAGCGCGTAGGCGGCCTGGAAAGCGGTGACGATGTTCCCATAGTCGTTCTCGCTCCACCCGAGCTCGTCGCCTAGCGTCGGCGCGAGCAGGCCGAGCATCGTGCGGTCGATATAGTTGACGGTGGTCGCGGCGAACAGCACCGCGACGATCATCCAGCGATAGCGACCCGTACGGGGCACCGGCACCGCCGCACCTGTGTCTGCGATTGCCTGTGCCATCCTGCTCTCCCGTGTTTGGCTTCTAATAGCTTGTGATCGTGCAGCCGACGCGGATTTTTCCGTCGAACAGCGCTTCGGCCCGCTGGCCCGGCCGAACCTCGTGGATACCGGTGATCGCGCCCGCCGACACCCAGGTGCCGGGCGCAATCGCGATGCCGCGCGCGCGCAATATGTCGATCAGGAACAGCGCCGATCCGAACGGCCCATCGAGCATCGCCTCCATCGTCGCGGCGCCGACGCGCGCGCCATCGACGAACATCTCGACGGGCATGTGGATAAGGTCGGCGCCCTGCCAGCCGGGGATCGACGGGCCGAGGATCAGCCCCTTGTTGTTACCATAGTCGGACGCGGTCACCGCGGGGCCATGGCGGTTGATGTCGGGAAAAGGCGAGCTCGCGATCTCGATGCCCGTCCGGACGTCGGCGATGCACTGCTTCACGCTGTCGATGTCATAGTCGCGCGCGCCGACCTCGCCCAGGCAGAGCAGCACCTCGGCCTCGGCCGCGGCGAAGCCGTCGGCATAGACGGGCATCGCCGGATCAGCCGCGGCATCGAAAATTTCATCGGCGAAAATCGGGCCGGTTAGGCGGTTGCCGCCAAAGCGATCGACGAGTTCGGGAGCGATTCGCCCGACCTTCCACCCGCCGACGCGCCGCCCGTCGAGAGCGATCGCGCGATCCTGGATCGCATAAGCCTCCGCCATCGTTTGCGGCATCGCGCCCGGATAGACGGTAAGCGGTGTCTTTCCCGCACGCGCGTCGATAAATGCGCGCGCCACATTTTCCTGATCGACTGTTGCCGCCATTTTTCTCATTTCCCTCTTCCGCGAAGCGGTGTAAGAGACACCGGTGTCAATAGCAAGCGAATATCCGATTAATGTCGCGATCCGTGTCGCTGACGGCGACAATGTCGCGACTGCCATTGCCGACATTGCGGCGGGCGAGCCGCTGTTCGCCGATGAGGAGGTTCGCGCCGCGGCGACAGTGCCGCGCGGACACAAAATCGCGCTTGCGCCGATCGCGTGCGGCGCGCCGGTCGTCAAATATGGCTTTCCGATCGGGCGCGCGACCGCCGACATCGCGCCGGGCGAATATGTTCACAGCCACAACCTCGCGACGGCACTCGGCGGCGAGGAGGATTATCATTATGCGCCGCCGCCGGTTCGCGCCGTACCCGCCGCCGAAGCACCGGGCTTTCGGGGATATGTCCGCGCCGACGGCCGGGTCGGGACGCGCAACGAAATCTGGGTGCTGCCGACCGTCGGCTGCGTCGGCAATCTGGCCGCGCGCATTGCGCGGATCGCAGGTCAGCGCCACGCCGGGCGCGTCGACGGCGTCCATGCCTTCAAGCATCCCTTCGGCTGCTCGCAGCTTGGCGATGACTTGGGCCACACGCGCGGCTTGCTGGCCGCGCTGGCCCAGCACCCCAATGCGGGCGGGGTGCTGATCGTCGGGCTGGGGTGCGAGAGCAACCAGCTTGACGCTTTGCTCGACCTGATTCCCGCCGATCGACGCGCGCATATTCGCACGCTGTCCGCGCAGGCGGTCGAGGATGACGAGGCCGCATGCCTCGCGCTCGTCGATGAATTAGTCCAGGGTTGCGGTGGCATGGCACGGACCGACGTGCCGTTGTCGCAGCTGGTGCTGGGGGTAAAATGCGGCGGTTCGGACGGCCTCTCGGGCCTGACCGCCAACCCGCTCGTCGGGCGCATGGCCGATGCGGTCGCGGGGGCGGGCGGCAAGGTGGTACTGACCGAGATTCCCGAAATCTTCGGCGCCGAACAGATATTGATGGACCGCGCGGTGTCGCGCGCGGTGTTCGACGACACGGTGGCGCTGGTCGATGATTTCAAGCAATATTTCATCCGCCACGGCGAACCGGTGAGCGAGAACCCCTCGCCCGGCAATATCGCCGGCGGCATCACCACGCTGGAGGAAAAATCGCTGGGTGCGGTGCAGAAGGGCGGGCAGGTGCCGCTCGTCGATGTGCAGCGCTATGGTGGCGAAGCGCGCGTGCCGGGCCTGACGCTGCTCGAAGCGCCCGGCAACGACGCCGTCTCTTCGACCGCGCTGACCGCGGCGGGCGCGACGATCATCCTGTTCACCACCGGACGCGGCACCCCGCTCGGCTTTCCGGCACCGACGCTGAAGATCGCATCGAACAGCGACCTCGCGGCGCGCAAGGCGGGATGGATCGACTTCGACGCGGGGCAAGTGCTCGAGAGCGGCTTCGATCAGTCGGCCGGTGCCCTGCTCGATCTGATCGCCGCCGCCGCTTCGGGCGTCCCGACCAAGGCCGAGCGCAATGAGGAGCGCGACATCGCAATCTGGAAATCGGGCGTGACGCTTTAATCGAGCGCGCGGAAGACGAAATTGCGAAAGCGCGCTTCGCCAGCGCCCGCCGAATAGAGGCCGGGGCGCAACATCAGGAAACCGCCGCGCACATTATGGTGGTATCCCGACACTTCCATCCCGCGGTCGAAACGCACCCACGTCTTTCCGCCGTCGCCGCTGGTGTCATAGGTGACGATATGCCGGTCGTTGGTGACGCGCATCCGCATCCGTGTCCCATGCGGGTTGACCGGCCGCGCGCGCTCGATGCCATATTGGTGCGTGACGAAGCGGTCGCCGTCGAAGCCGAGCCCGCAATAGAGTTTCTCGTCATAGAAAAGGATCAGCCCGGCGGTGCCGCCGGGCGCAATCTCGATATCGCATTCGAAGCGATATGCCTGATCGCCAGCAATCAGCAGCAGCGGCGATGAATCGACCGGCGCCTTGCCGCGCGCCGCCAGCATCAGCGCCCCGTCCTCGACGCGCGCGCGGCGGCTTTCATCGGGCGCGGGTTTGAAGAAATTCCACTTGGCGCCGAGCGCGAGCGATGAAAAATCGTCGGACAACGCCATTCCGTGCGGCCCCATTATACTGCCGCCTTTTGGCTTGGCGATCGGCTGCGATAAATCGCCACCGGTCATACGCAGCCAGCCGTCATCGGTCCATTCGACTGGGTCGAGCAATGCCTGTCGCCCGAGGGTCCAATAACCATTTTCATAGCCGTGATAGACCGCCCACCAGTCGCCCGCCGGCCCCTCGACCAGCGTCGCATGACCGCGCGACCACCATTTTTCGGCCGCCGACACGGTGCGGACAAGCGGGTTCGCGGGGCAATTTTCCCACGGCCCATGGATCGATTTCGAGCGCGCGGCGATCACCATATGCCCCGTCGGCGGGCCCGCAGTGCCGCCGACCGCGGTGATCATGTAATAATAATCGCCGCGCCGCGTGATCTTTGGTCCCTCGGGCGCGAACCCCTCCACCGCCCAGTCGGTGGGGTAGCGCCACGGATCATAGACATGTTCGGGTTCGCCGATGCGGTTCAGGCCATCGTCCGACAGCCGCACCCGGTCGCCGCCCGACAGGAACAGCCAGCGCGACCCGTCCTCGCCGACGGCATGGCCGGGGTCGATATGACTGGGCAGGTGCAGATCGACCGGATCGCTCCACGGCCCCTCGATCCGGTCGGCCCAGATCACCCAGCTCGTGTTCGGGCCTTTCGTGGGAATGTAGAGGAAGTAACGCCCCTCATGCTTCACCAGTTCGGGTGCCCAGACCGAGCCGATATTCTTGTGCAGCGCGGGCCCAACCGGCCGCCAGTTCACCAAATCGCGCGAATGCCAGATGACCAGTCCCGGATAGGAGTCGAAAGTTGAAAAGGTCATGTAATAATCGGCGCCGTCCTTCAGGATCGAAGGATCGGGATGGTCGCCCGCCATGATCGGATTGAGGAAGCGCCCGTCACCAAGGTCGGCGACACGCTGGCCGTCGAAGCCCCGGGCCCACGCCGGCGCCGGAGCCATCCGCCCGAAGGCGACCGGCGCCGCGAAACCCGAAAGCCCCGTGGCGACAAGGCCCGTCCCGGCCAGTTTCAGCAACTCGCGGCGATCGGTCACCCGTCTCTCCTTCCAAAGAAAAAGGCCCGCCCTTGCGAACGCAGGCCGGGCCCTTTCCGGGATGAACCTTGACGCGTCAGATCTTGACGCGCGCACCGAAGAGGAAGGTGCGACCGAAATGATTGTTCTCGTAATTGCGGTCGGCGTCGATGTCGGTGAAACGATAGCGATACTCGTCGGTCAGGTTGATGCCCTCGACCGAGATTTCGATATTTTCGGTGATTGCGTAACGCATCGATGCATCGACGTTGATCGACGAACCATAGCCTTCGAACACATTGCCGGTGCCGCTGTTGGCGTCGGCATAGCGGCTGCGATAGCTGATCGAGGCCCGCGCGCTGAATTTGCCGTCGTCATAATAAAGCGTGCCGTTGTAGGCGCGCTTCGACAGGTTGAAGAGCGTGCCGTTACGGACCGCCGGGATATTGGGTCCGAAAGTGCAATTAGGTGGAACGCACGGATTGATCGTCGGCCCTGCAACCGAATAGTCGGCGTCGGAATCGACAAAGGTCGCGTTAACAAGGCCACCGAAATTCGACAGGAAACCCGGCAGGAAAGTGAACGGCGCCTGCAACGCGATTTCGATGCCCTTCAGGCTTGCGCCTTCACCGTTGCCGATTGAATTGATCGTCCACGACTGACGTTCGGGATCGACTGCGGCTGGGCTGCCGGGCGGGATGATCGATGTCGGCAGGCCGGTTGACGCAAAGGTGCCGCTGGTCGTCGTCGCAACCGGGAAGCTCGCGACGTCCTTTTTGAACAGTGCGACCGAGAAGATCGACTGCGGCGCGAAATACCATTCGAACGCAAGGTCGTAGGCGGTTGCGCGGAACGGATCGAGGAACGGGTTGCCGTAATTGATGCGATAGTTGAACCCGTCGACCGTGCCGCCCGGCGTCAGATTGCCAAGTGTCGGGCGCGTCATAACATCGGCGACCGCCGCACGGATGACGATGTCTTCGTGCGGGAACAGCGCAAGGTTCACTGACGGCAGCCAGTCTTCGTAGCTGCGCTCGACGGTCACTGCCGTGCCGCTGGAAAGACCGCTCGATGTCTGATCGGTGTGGACATAGCGCACGCCTGCATTGAGCGCGTAGCGCAATCCGCCAACTTCGCCCTTGGTATCGAATTGCAGATAGGCGCCTTTCACCTCTTCGCGCACCGAGCGGTTGTTACCGGCATCGAGGGCCGGGGTGCGGTCATACAGGCCAGTGAATTCGGTCGCTGCATCAAGGTTGGGGACAAGCCATTCGGTCGTCGTGCCCGACGGCTGTCCAGCATTCCCCAGCTTGAAAAGCTGCGACAGCGCGGGCGTGACCGCAAATCCATAGACAGCCGACGGACCAAATGCACTCGACGGCGAACAGGTTATCGTGCCGAGCACGCGATCGACACCGCCATTCCCGCATACGACCGTATCGCGGGTGAAAGCGATGCTGGCAAAGTCGAAACGGCGATAGACGCCCCCGGCCTTGACGGTAAAATCGTCGCTGATGTCCCATTCGGTGCGCAGCTGAACCGTGCGGAACTTGTTCTCGACCTCCGATGGGCGGTCGCGGATTTCGGCGAGCTGGAAATTCGCCGGGTCGGTGACGCTGGTCCCGAAACTAAGCAGCGGGTTGCCCATGTCGCTATAGTCGTAGCGATAATCCTGCGCGTCGCGATCGTCGAAGACAATCGTCGTTTCGAGCGGAATCGACGCAGTCGATTTCGACAGGCCGCCGAGCAGCGTGAACCGGAATGTGTCGCTGACGTCCTGATCCCAGCTGCCGCCGATCTGGTAGAATTCGGTTTCGGCCTTGCGGAGATAATGTTCCGTACGCACCCACGCATCGTCGAGCGTCGCCGACACGAGATTGTTGTTTTCGTCGATCTCATAGTCGCTGACGTTGATCGACCGCTCGTTGCTGCGCAGCAGCACTTCGCCCCATTGTTCGCGGCGCTCGTGCTTGAACTTCGAATAGAGCGCGTCGAGCGAAATCTTGGTCGCATCGGTCGGCGCGAACTGGATCGATCCCGTCAGGCCAAGACGCTTCCTGTCATGCGCGATTTCGCCATAGCGCGGAATGCGGGGATGGAACGCCAGCGCAACCTCGTCGCAGGCTGCGCTCGGAATATAGGTTCCACCCGAATTGGCGGTCGTGAAGCAGGGCGCGCCATCGACCGAGTCGAAACGCGCCTGCGCCCAGCGAACCGTGTTGTTGCCAAGCTCGAGCGTCTTCTGGTCGGAATAGGCGGCGGAAACCGACGCGCCGAAAGTGCCGGCGTCATTGACCCAGCTGACCAGCCCGGCGATGCGCGGGCCGACTTTTTCCGAAAGATCATTATAGCTCCCCTGGGCCGACAGAACGGCGGTGAAACCGCTTTTGCCGCCGAGGGGATTGCCGGTGTTGAGATCGACGACAGCTCCCAGCGAGCCTTCGTCAAGTTCGGCCGAGGCAGTCTTGTGGACGACGATCGAGGTGAACAGCTCCGACGCAAAGACGTTGAAGTCGAAGGCGCGGTCGCGGTTCGCCGCGGCGCCATCGGTCGAGGTCGCGACCGTTTCAAGCCCGTTGACGCGAACGCGCGTAAATTGCGAACCCAGACCACGCACGGTGATCGCGCGGCCTTCGCCGCCGTCGCGCTGGATCGTGATACCGGGAATGCGCTGCAACGATTCGGCGAGGTTTTGGTCAGGAAATTTGGCGATGTCCTCGGCAACGATCGCATCGACCGCCGCAATCGAATCGCGCTTCACGTCGAGTGCCTTGTCTAGCGAGGCGCGAAAGCCGGTGACGACAATCTCGTCTTCGCTCGCGACCGCTTCATCAGCGACATCCTGCGCCCAGGCCGGCGACGCCGCGAGCACGGCAAGCGAGGCTCCGCACGCCAGCCGGGTCAAAGTGCGAACACTCCGCATTGCTTGAATCGACATTTTCATCCTCCCTTAATCGCCCCGCATCCTCGCTCTCGCAATGAATGACACCGGTTACTTTATTCGACAAAATGACGCGGCGCGCCATCCTGTGCTTCGATTGTCGGAGAGTAAGGATGGTCCGCCCGTCGTTGCGGCGGCTCCGATCAGACCCTCTCCCTTGGACATATTTTCTCGTTGACCGATTGGGGTAACCGGTGTCAGAAAGATTGGAGGATAGGTGACGCCCTGTCAAGAGCCAAAGAACAAGGGAGAGAATTATGCGCCGGACTCCGTGGATCGCCGCGCTTTTGCTGGCCTTTGCGCTGCCCTCCGCGCCGCTTGCTGCGGCCGAAGCGGCGCCGCGCGCCTTCCCCGGCGCGGTCGGCCCAGCGGCCGAAACCCCCGGCGGGCGCGGCGGCAAAATCCTGCGGGTGACGACCTTGGCAGCCGACGGGCCGGGGTCGCTCAAGGCGGCGATCGACACGCCGGGGCCGCGCATCATCGTGTTCGAGGTTGGCGGCGTGATCGACATGGGGCGGCAGCCCATTGAGATCAAACACCCCTATCTGACCATCGCCGGGCAAACCGCGCCCGGGCCCGGCATCACGCTGATCCGCACGGGCATCGACGTCAAGACGCACGACGTCATCCTGCGCCACCTGCGCGTCTATACCGGCGGCGATGGCCAGCCGAAGCGCAGTGGGTGGGAAGCCGACGCCTTTTCGACCGTCGCCGCGCATAATGTCATCGTCGATCATTGCACCTTCCTGTGGGCGATCGACGAAAATATGTCGGCGTCGGGGCCCCGCTTTACCGGCAAGAGCGTCGAGGAATGGCGTCAGGGCACGAGCCGCAACATCACCTTCTCGAACAATCTGGCGGCCGAGGGGCTTGCCGATGCGAGCCACCCCAAGGGTGAACACAGTAAGGGATCGCTGATCCACGACAACGCCACCGGCATCGTTTTTTACCGCAACATTTGGGCGCATAATGTCGAGCGCGCCCCGCTGGTGAAGGGCGGAGCGCAGGTGCTGATGATCAACAACCTGATCTATAACCCCAAGCACCGCGCGGTGCATTACAACCTGATGAATCTCGAATGGACCGGACATGACTATGTGACGGGCCAGATCAGCGCGATCGGCAATGTGATGCGCGGCGGCAACGACACCGACGACGGCCTGCCCTTCCTGATGCTCGGCGGCGACGGCGACCTCGAATATTATGGCAAGGACAATCTGGCGGTCGATCGTCACGGCAAGGCGCTGCCCGAATTCGGCCGCTATGGCGAAACGCGCGCCGTGCTGATCCGCGCCAGGGCGCCGCTCGCGCCGGTCGATGGCTACCGCATCCTGCCGGTGCGCGATGTCGAAACGTCGGTGCTTGCGAGCGCGGGTGCGCGGCCGTGGGCACGCGATGCCGAGGAGATTCGCGTGCTCTTCTTCGTGGCCGAGGGGCGCGGCGAGATCATTGACGACGAAAAGGAAGTGAGCGCCTATCCCGCGGTCAAGCCGCCGGTGAGCGCACCCTTTGTCGAGGCCGACTGGGATCTGGCGACGATGGAGCCAAAATCGGGCCGCTATCCGGGGCAAACCGCGCCGATGCCGCAGGAACATCTGTCGGCGCGCGACCGCGCCTCGCGCGGAGAAGCGCAATGAGCGCGCTGCTCGCGATATTGCTCGCGGGCGCGGGCGCCGCCCCCGCGATGGTCGTGATCGACGAAGCCGCGACGGTGCGTGAGGAAGCGCCGCCGCATGGCGCAATCGGCCTGTCGACCGCATGGCGGATCAGCGACGCCGTGCCCGCACCGCGCAGCTTCGAATTTCGCAAGCGCGCGCTGCACGTCGGCGCCGCGATCGGCATCCACCCGATCGACCATGACGAAATCTACTATGTCGTGTCGGGGACTGGCGTCGTCCATTCGGACGGCACCGAGCGGGAACTCGGCACCGGCATGGCGGCGTGGCTCTACAAGGGCGCCAGGGTCGGCATTCGTCAGACGGGCACCGAGCCGCTGGTGCTGATCATCGCTTATCCCAACAAGGCGGCAGAGTGATGGCACTCAGCCGCCGCGCGCTGCTGAGCGCCGGCCTTGCGATGCCCTTCGCGAGCGCCGCCGCGCGCGCGGCATGGACGCGTCCCGCGGACGTGGCCCCCGACGCAAGCGTGCCGCTGTGGCCCGAAGGCCATGTCACACCGCCGCGCGGCCTCGCCGAACGGGTGGTCCAGCGCAGCGACGACCCGCACGCCAGCGACCGGATGCTAGAAGGCATCACGCGCCCGCGGCTCGACATCTTCCGCCCCGCGCGGCCCAATGGCGCCGCGGTCATCCTCGCCCCCGGCGGAGGCTATCGCTATGTCGTGATCGACAAGGAAGGTTATGAGCTGGCGCGCTGGCTGAAGGAACGCGGCGTCACCGTTTACGTCCTTTTCTATCGCCTGCCCGGCGACGGCTGGACGAACGGGTCCGACGTCCCGCTCGCCGATGCGCAGCGCGCGGTGCGGCTGGTGCGGAGCCGCGTGGCGGCCGACGGCATCGATCCGGGGCGCGTTGCTTTCGGCGGCTTTTCGGCGGGCGGACAGGTGGCGACGAGCCTGCTCACGCGCTTCGACGCGAAGGTCTACGCGCCCGTCGATGCCGCCGACGCGCTGCCCGCGCGGCCCGATGCGCTCGCCGCCATCTATCCGGTCGTGTCGATGGACCCTGCGATCGCCCATGCGGTGAGCCGCGAGAAGCTGATCGGCGCGAACCCCGATGCGGCGCGCGAGGCGCTCTACTCACCCGAAGGCAATGTCCGCGCCGACCAGCCGCCGCTGTGGCTGCTCCACGCCGAGGATGATGATGTCGTCAAGGTCGACAACAGCGTCCGCCTGCGCGACACGGCGCGCGCCATCAATGCGCCGTGCGAAGCGCATTTCTTCGAGCGCGGGGGCCATGGTTTTGGGCTGATGAAAACCGCGGGGCTGCCCGTCGCGATCTGGCCCGAATTGCTGTGGAACTGGCTCGGGTCGCACGGGATCGTATAAACATTCGTCATTGCGAGGAGCGTAGCGACGAAGCAATCTCCTGCCATCATCATCGATTGCTGCTAGCTGGAGATTGCTTCGCTCCGCTCGCAATGACGGATTCCTATGTCCCCGGCTGGACATAGGGCACGCGCGCGAACAGCTCGCGCTCCCACCCGCGCGGATCGCTTTCGACACGGCTGTCGCTGTCGAAGATCATCGTCTGCCGCGTGCCCAGATCATAGGCGGGCCAACCCGGATCGCCCGTGCGCGCGAAGCGGACGAAGGCATCCATCATCCGGTCGCTCATCGCCCGCTGCGCGGGACTTGCATCAGGCGTGGTGCCGAACGCGAACCCGATGTCGTCGGCGTGCTTCGCATCCTCGAAGTCCAGTTGGTAGACAAAGGCTGGCGCCCCGGCGCGCGCTCGCGCTTCGGCCTCCTCGACCTGCCCACGCCAGCTACGACCCGCGGTAACGATGCGGTGGAACAGCTCGAGCGGCGCAGCCTTGGGATAGCGCGCGCGAAACTGTGCCACCACCCATTCGGGATGCGCATCGACCTTGATTTCGGGCGCGATGCGCTCGGCCAGATTGTCGAAGCTCAGCCCCGCAAGCTGCTTGCCATCGGGCGCGTAGAACGCGCGCGTTTCCATCACTGTATTGCCGAGCATCATCGGAATATCGAGCGATTGCGGCGCGGCGTCGGGCCAGAAGGGGTGGCGCGGCAGATGCATCATGTCGAGCACCGGTCCCATGTAAACGCCGCCGCCCAGAATCGGATCGGTCGCCTCCAGAGCAGCGATCAATTGCCCGACGGGTGCGGTCGCGGGATCGACGCCCTTGCCGAGCGCGCCCAGGAAAGCCTCGGCGCGCTTCGTGGCGTTGAGTGGGCCCGAGGCGGTGACCTGCTGCCCGCTCATCGTGATCGCTTTGTGGAACAGGCCCTTCGCGGCGGGCATCGCCATCAAGGTCGCGATCTTCGCGCCGCCGCCCGACTGGCCGAAGATGGTGACATTGCCGGGATCGCCACCGAACGCCGCGACATTGAGCTGCACCCACTCAAGCGCGACGATCAGGTCGAGCTGCCCCGCATTGCCGCTGTCGGGAAAGCGCGGGTCGAGCCGCGCGAGATACAGATAACCGAGCGCGTTGAGGCGATGGTTGACCGTCACAACGACCACATCACCACGCGCCGCAAGCGCCGCGCCATCGTTGATCGGGTCGGTGACGCTGCCGGTCGAATAGGCGCCGCCGTGGAAATAGACCATCACGGGCCGCTTGGCATCGCTTGCCGTCGCGGGCGTCCAGACGTTGAGGAACAGACAGTCTTCGGACTGCGGCGTATAGCGATCGCCGCGCTGCGGGCAGGCGGGACCGAAGTCACCCAGCGCGGTGCGATTATCGGGCGATGGCGCCGGTGCCTCGAAGCGTTTGGCTGTCGCGTAGCGAATGCCTTTGAAGGTCCGGACGCCTCCCCCCGTTCGCGCAAAAAGCGGCGGCGCCAGCACGGCGGCGGTGCCTGCCGCGAGGAGCGCGCGGCGGGTGATGTCAGCGCCGGACATCGAGCCCACCGCCGTGGAAGGCGTCGATGTCCGCCTGGCCGAAGCGGCTTGCATCGCCGGGGAGCGAATGTTTGAGACAGGTGAGCGCGAGGCCGCTTAGCGCCATCGCTTCGGCGGTGCCCCCGTTCAGATGCGCGTGGAGCACCCCCGCGGCAAAGGCATCGCCCGCGCCGATGCGGTCGACGATGCCGGTGACGTCGATCTCGTCGGTCTGGTGGCAACTGCCGCGAAGATCGACGCGCGCCGCGATGCGGTGATGATCGGCGGTTACCGTATGGCGCGCGGTCGAAGCGATCAGGCTGAGGCCGGGGAAGGCGGCAAAGCCCGCTTCGGCCGCCTCGCGCCGCCGGTCCTCGCCCTCGCCGCTGAAGTCCTGTCCCAGCACCAGCGACAGGTCGCGGTGGTTGCCGAACAAGATGTCGGCGCTGCCGATCAGTTCGGACAGAACCGCGCGTGGGTCGCTGTCCCATGCTTCCCACAGCATCGCGCGGTAATTGCCGTCGAAGCTGACCGGCACGCCCAGCCGCTTCGCCGCGCGCGCCGCCGCGAGCGCCGTCTCGGCCGAGCGCGCCCCCAAGGCCGGCGTGATGCCCGACAGATGCAGGAGCGCCGCACCATTCAGGAGCGTGTCCCAGTCATAACCGTCCGCACTGCTCGCTACGAAACTCGATCCCGCGCGGTCATAGACGATCTCCGACGAGCGCAGCCCCGCCCCGACGCTGAGGAAATAAAGCCCCATGCGCCCCGGCGCGGTCGTGACGGCGGTGCAATCGACGCCTGCGCCGCGCACCGCCGCCACTGCGCCGCGACCCAGCGCATTGTTCGGAACGCGCGATACCATCGCGCAATCACGGCCGAGATGCGCGAGGCCGATCGCGACATTCGCTTCGGCCCCGCCGACGTGGAGCGCGAGCGCGGGCGATTGCATCAGCAGCTCGTTGCCCGGCGCGTTGAGCCGGATCAGCAGTTCGCCGAAAAAGACCAGCTTGCCTTGCGCCATCCCTACTCCGTTCGCCCCGAGCCTGTCGAAGGACTGTTCTTTTTTTTTAGCGCCAAAGGAGCAACGGTGCTGCGACAAACTCAGCACGAATGTCCTTTAAAAATATATTTACCGCGCCAGCCAGCCGCCGTCGACGGCAAGGATATGGCCCTGCACATAGTCCGATGCGCTCGACGCCAGGAACACCGCGGCACCGCCGATGTCGGCGGCATCGCCCCAGCGGCCCGCGGGGATGCGCTCCATGATCTGCCGGTTGCGCGTCTCGTCGGCTTGCAGCGCGGCGGTGTTGTTCGTCGCGATGTAGCCCGGCGCGATCGCGTTGACGTTGATCCCCTTTGCCGCCCATTCGTTCGCGAGCAGCTTGGTTAGCCCGCCGACGCCCGATTTCGACGCGGTGTAGCTCGGCACGCGAATGCCGCCCTGAAAGGTCAGCATCGAGGCGATGTTGATGATCTTGCCGCTGCCGCGCGCGATCATGTGCCGCCCAACGCTCTGGCAAAGGAAGAAGAGCGTCTTGAGATTGGTGTCCATCACCGCATCCCAGTCGTCCTCGGTAAAATCGACCGCGTCGGCCCGGCGGATGATCCCGGCATTGTTGACGAGGATGTCGACGCGTCCGAACGCGGCGAGCACGGCGTCGACCAGCGGCTGCACCGCCGCGACGCTCGACAGGTCGGCGGCGAAATTTTCGCCGCGGCGACCGAGCGCGCGGACCTTGCCGACGGTTTCGTCGGCGGGCGAGCGGCCGGCGGCGGCGATGTCGGCGCCCGCACCGGCGAGCGCGAGCGCGATCCCCTGCCCGATACCCGTGTTGGCACCGGTGACGAGCGCGACCTTGCCCGAAAGATCAAATAATTGCGTCATGTCAGGCGAGCGCCGGCTCCGCCGACAGGCTCTTCAGATAGGCGCTGATCGCCTCATCCTGCGAATTGGCGTAGAAATAGTCGGCGAATTTCTCGCCAGCGATCGCCGCGCGGAGCAGATCCTGATCGACAGTCTTGAGCACCGTCAGCATGTCGTGGCACGACGCAGCTTTCAGATCCTTCAATATGCCGCGGTTCGTCCGCATGATTTCGGCGCGCTCCTTGGGATAGCCCAGCCCGCGCTCGCCGTCGAACAGCTTGCGATAAACATCCTGCAGGTTGAGTTCGGCCGCCCACCCGAAACCCTTGGCATAGGGCATCGAAATCGCGTTGCCGTCGTTGATCTGGCCAAAGAGGAACGCATCGGTCGGATCGATCACCAGCCCGCAGAATACGCCCGGCATCGCGTTGCAGGCGAGCATCGAACCCATGCCCGTGCCGCAGCCCGTCACAACGAAATCGGCGGCCTTCGAATTGAGAAGGATGCCAGCGAGCAGTCCGTTCATGACATAGGTCAGCGACGCCTTATCGTCCGCCGAGTACATGCCATAGTTGAAAACCTGATGACCCAGCGGCTCGGCGACAGTGGTCAGCGCTTCATGGATGATGCCGTTTTTGGCAGCCTGGCTGTTCTCGGTGATCAGCGCGATCTTCATGATGTGTTCCTTTGTTCGATTTGTCACAAGCTAATCATTTTGGTAACCGGTGTCAATATCAACGCCCCCCGGACACCTGAACCGCGCACTGGACACCGGTATCAATAATCGCGCGATGCCCGTTGCGATGGTTGATTTTGACGCGCCGGGCGCCCATCACGACGCGGGAAAGGCGGGATAGAAACCAAATCCCGCGGAGGACAAGCGCTTATGGCGGCACAAACCAAGGGGCCGGGGGGCAAGCAGCCGACCATCAACGACGTCGCGGCGCTGGCGGGCGTATCGAAAAAAACGGTGAGCCGGGTCATCAACCGGTCCGAATTCCTGACCGAAAAGACGCGGACCGCGGTCGAAAAAGCGATCGAGCAGCTGGGATTCGTCCCCAATCCGCAGGCGCGCGCGCTTGCCTTTCGCCGCAATTTCCTGATTGCGCTGCTCCACGACAACCCCAACGCGCAGACGGTGCTCAATTTCCAGCGCGGCGTCCTCGACGCGATCAAGGACAGCGACCTTGCGCTGCTTGTGCGCCCGGTCGACCGTGGATCGGACAAATTGCTCGACGATGTCCGCACCTTTCTCGAAAAACAACGGCCGATCGGCGCGATGTTGTTGCCGCCGATTTCGGAGAATGACGATCTGGCGGCGCTCTGCGAGGATCTGGGCGTGCGCTATGTCCGCATCGGTTCGGCGCCGCTCGACGATGCCAGGCATTGCATCTCGTCGAACGATCGCGAAGTGGTGGCGGAAGCGGTGCGCGGGCTGATCGCGCTGGGACATCGCCGCATCGGTTTCGTGCGCGGCCCGGTGGGTTTCCGTTCGGCCGCCGAACGCGAAAAAGGCTTTCTCGAAGCGCTCGGCGAGGCGGGACTGGTCCTGCCCGCCGAGCTCAATGCGCCCGGCAACTACCGTTATACGGCGGGGATCGAGGCGGGCGAAGCGCTGCTCGCGCGCACCGATCCGCCGACGGCGATCTTCTGCTCGAACGACGAGATGGCGGCGGGGGTGATGAGCGTCGCGCATAGCAAGGGCATCAAAGTGCCCGCCGAGCTGTCGATCATCGGATTCGACGACAGCCCCACGGCAACGCATATCTGGCCCGCGCTCAGCACGGTGCGCTGGCCGATCCGCGAAATGGGCGTCCGCGCCGCACAGACGCTGGTTCCCGATTTTCTGGGTCCCGGCGCCAAGGCGGGCGACGAGGACAATGTCCTGCCCTCGACATTGGTCGAGCGCCAATCGGTCGCAGCGCCGCCCGGTCGCTAGCACCGTCGAACGCGCGGGAAAATTGTCGCAACTTGTCGCAAAACGGCTGCGGGGCTTGCCACGCGTAGCACAATGGGTTGAATAGGAGCCAAATCCTTCCCGCTCGCGGCGACCAGTAACGAGAAAATCCTATGTTGAACGACCGGCCGGTGCTCCGCCTCGGGCTTCTGTGCGCCATCGCCCTGTCGATGGGCGCCTGTGCGGCTGAGGAGGAGAATGGCGGCCGCGGCGCGCCCGAGGTCGGCTATGTCAGCGTCGCGGTCCAGGCCGTCCCGGTGACGACGTCGCTCGGCGGACGCACTGTCGCCTTTGAAACGAGCGAAGTACGGCCGCAGGTGAACGGCCTGATTCGGCGGCGGCTGTTCACCGAAGGCGGCTTCGTCCGCGCGGGCCAGCCGCTGTACGAGATCGACGCCAGCCTCTATCGCGCGGCCGCCCAGCAGGCCGAAGCCAATCTGGCGAGCGCACGCGCCAGCGCCGAGGCTGCCGAGGAGCGTGCGCGACGCCTCCAACCGCTCGCCAAGATGCAGGCGGTCGCCGAGCAGGATTATACCGACGCGCTCGCGGCCGCGCGCATGGCACGCGCTGCGGTCGCGCAAAATCGCGCCGCGCTGGAAACGGCGCGGATCAACCTGCGCTATGCGACGATCACCGCGCCGATCAGCGGGCGGATCGGGCGCAGCCTCGCGACGCCCGGCGCGCTTGTCAGCGCCAGCCAGGCCGAACCACTCGCAACGATTCAGCGTATCGATCCCATCTATGTCGATATGCAGCAGTCGAGCGCCGAGCTGACAACGCTGCGGCAGGCGCTGCAAAGCGGCGGAGTGGCGCCGGGGAACACCGCAGTGCGGCTAAGGCTCGAGGATGGCAGCAGCTATGGTCCCACCGGCATCGTCCAGTTTTCAGAAGTGACGGTGAACGAGGCGACGGGCACGGTGACGCTGCGCGCACGTTTTCCCAATCCGGGCGGCGTGCTATTGCCCGGCATGTTCGTGACCGCGCTGTTCGACCAAGCGGTCAATCCGTCGGCGATCCTGCTGCCGCAGGCTGCGGTGCAGCGCGATTTTGACGGGTCGGCGTTCGTCTATCTCGTTGGCAAGGACAATAAGGCCATGCGGCGCCGAATCGTCGCCGACCGCACGATCGGCGCGAACTGGGTCGTCACCGACGGACTGAAACCCGGCGAACGTGTGATCACGCAGGGACTGGGCAATGTCCGGCAAGGCGCCGCGATCCGCCCGGTGCCCGCAAGCAGTGCGCAGCGTATCGGAGTGCCCAAGGGCGCCGACGCCCCGGCGGCCAGGTAGCGCGGCATGTCGCGTCTTTTTATCGAGCGGCCAATCTTCGCCTGGGTGCTGGCGATCATCGTCATGCTCGGCGGGGTCGGCGCGCTTTTTTCGCTGCCCATTGAACAATATCCCGACATCGCGCCGACGCAGGTCAATATCCGCGCTTCCTATCC
This sequence comes from Sphingopyxis sp. TUF1, assembly GCF_036687315.1. Taxonomy (NCBI): domain Bacteria; kingdom Pseudomonadati; phylum Pseudomonadota; class Alphaproteobacteria; order Sphingomonadales; family Sphingopyxidaceae; genus Sphingopyxis; species Sphingopyxis kveilinensis. The sequence continues at coordinate 1,684,514 of NZ_CP144683.1, read as the reverse complement.
CGGTGCGTCGGCCGAAACGATCGAAAACAGCGTTACCCAGGTGCTCGAACAGCAGCTGACGGGCATCGACGGTCTTCTTTATTTCAGCTCGCAGTCGAGCTCGCGCGGACAGGCAAGCATCACCGCGATCTTTGAAAAAGGCACCGACCCGGACATCGCGCAGGTACAGGTCCAGAACAAGATCCAGTCGGCGGTCTCGCGCCTGCCGCAACAGGTGCAGGCGCAGGGCGTGCGCGTTACCAAGTCCAATTCGGACTCGCTGCTGCTCGTCGGCGTCTATGACACGACCGACACGCGGTCGAACCAGGACGTCTCCGACTATCTGTCATCGAACATCCAGGATCCGCTGTCGCGCGTCGAAGGCGTCGGCGACGTCAATGTCTTCGGTTCGCCGCACGCGATGCGAATCTGGCTGAATCCGCAGCGGCTTGCGGCGACGTCTCTGATGCCCAGCGATGTCGTCGCCGCAATCACCGCGCAGAACAGCGAAGTCGCCGCGGGCGAGGTCGGCGGCCTGCCCGCGCCCGAGCGCCAGATGCTCAACGCGACGGTCACCGCCCAGTCGCGCATGCAGACCCCCGAAGAGTTCGAAAATATCGTGCTCAAGGCGTTGCCCGACGGCGCGACCGTGCGGATCAAGGATATCGCGCGGGTCGAGGTCGGCGCGGAAAATTACAGCACGATCGTGCGCATCAACGGGCACCCTGGATCGGGCATGTCGATCTCGCTGTCGCCGGGCGCCGACGCACTCGAAACCGCCGAGCGGGTGAAGGCGCGGATGGCGGAACTTGCCGACAATTTCCCTGACGGGCTCACCTACAGCTACGCCAATGACGCGACCGCCTTTATCAAGCTGTCGGTAAGCGAAGTGCAGAAATCGCTGTTCGAGGCAATACTGCTCGTCATCCTCGTCATGTTCGTCTTCCTGCAAAGCTGGCGCGCGGTACTGATCCCAGCGATTGCAGTACCCGTCGTGCTGCTCGGCACCTTCGGCATTTTTTACCTGCTGGGGTTCAGCATCAACACGCTGACGCTGTTCGGACTGACGCTCGCGATCGGTCTGCTTGTCGATGATGCGATCGTCGTCGTCGAAAATGTCGAGCGGTTGATGGAAGAAAATCCCGGCATGACAGCGCGCGAAGCAACGATTCAGTCGATGAAGGAGCTGCAGGTCGCGCTGATCGCGATCGCCCTCGTGCTTTCGGCGGTGTTTCTGCCGATGGCCTTTTTCGGCGGATCGACGGGCGTGATCTATCGCCAGTTTTCGGTCACCATCGTGTCCGCAATGGCGCTGTCGGTGCTCGTTGCGCTGATCCTGAGTCCCGCGCTGACCTCGACATTGCTCAAGCCCAAGAGCAATGGTCACTCCGATATAAATGGTGGACGCTTTCCGCGCGCCCGCGCGCTGCTCGAACGCGCGAAACATGGCTTCAACACACGCTTCGACCGCGCGGTCGATCGCTATGTCGGCAGCGTCACTACGGTCGTCGATCGCAAGTGGCTGTTCCTCGGCATCTATGCCGTGCTGCTCGTCGCGCTCGCCTTCCTGTTCCTCCGCCTGCCGAGCGGCTTCCTGCCGGGCGAGGACCAGGGCCGCGTGCAGGTCCAGTTCCGCCTGCCCGCGGGCGCAACGCAGGCGCGGACTCTCGAGGTTCGCGACACGATCGAAAACTATCTGCTGACCGAGGAAAAGGCCAATGTCGGCGCGCTGTTCCTCGTCGCCGGCGGCGGCGGCGGCGGCGGCGCGGTAGGGCAGAATACCGGGCAGGGTTTTGTGAACCTCGTCCACTGGGACGAGCGTCCCGGCGCGGAGCGCAGCGCCGACGCGATCGCCGCGCGCGCCCGTGCGGCGCTGTCGGGCATCCGCGACGCGCAGGTATTTGCGCTCGTTCCGGGCGCGGTGCGCGGGCTCGGCGATTCGTCGGGCTTCACGATGCAGTTCCAGAACCGCAGCGGGATGAGCCGCGACGAATTTGTCGCCGCGCGCGACAGGCTGCTCGCGATGGCGAATGCCAACCCAAAGCTGACTTCGGTGCGTTTGTCCGACCTGCCGGATGTGGCAACGCTCAAGATCGATGTCGATACGCAGCGCCTCACCGCCTATGGCATCGACAATGGCGACGTGAACAACACGCTCGCGACCGCGTGGGGCGGCCGCTACGTCAATGATTTTATCGACAAGGGCCGCGTCAAGCGCGTCTATGTCCAGGGCGACGCCCCCTATCGCGCGAGTCCCGACGATCTCGGCCAATGGTATGTCCGCTCGACCGACGGCGAAATGTCGCCCTTTTCGGCCTTTGCAACGCTCGGCTGGTCGACGACGCCAAGCAGCAGCTCGCGCTTTCAGGGCGTGCCCGCGTTCGAAATTTCCGGCCAGCCCGCTGCGGGGACCAGCTCAGGCGAAGCGATGGACGAGATGGAGCGCATGGCGGGCGAGATTTCCGGAACCAGCGTCGCGTGGTCGGGCTCCTCCTATGAAGAGCGGCTTTCGTCGGGGCAGGCGCCGTTGCTCTATACGCTGTCGCTGCTCGTCGTCTTTCTCTGCCTTGCCGCGCTCTACGAAAGCTGGTCGATCCCCTTTGCCGTGCTGCTCGTCATCCCGCTGGGGCTGATCGGCGCTGTCGTTGCGGTGAACCTGCGCGGGCTGGAAAATGACGTCTACCTCCAGATCGGGTTGCTCACGACGATGGGGCTGGCGGCGAAAAACGCGATTTTGATGATCGAATTTGGCGAACAGGCCGAAAAGCGCGGCAAGCGCGTGATCGAGGCAGCGATCGAGGCGGCGCGCATCCGCCTGCGCCCAATCCTGATGACCAGCTTTGCCTTCATCTTCGGCGTGCTGCCGCTGGCGATCGCGACGGGCGCGGGCGCGAACAGTCGCGTTGCCATCGGTACGTCGGTGATCGGCGGGATGCTTGCCGCCGCCTTCCTCGCCATCTTCTTCATCCCGCTCTTTTTCGTCCTCGTCCGCCGCGGGGTGCGCGACGGGCTCGCCGCGCTGCGGGCGCGCTTCGGCAAGGGCAAGGGCGGCGCTGCCGAGGTGCCGGCATGATCCGCCTCCGCGCGCTGCTGGCCTGCGGCCCCCTGCTGCTCGGCGCTTGCTCGCTCGCGCCCAAGACGGTGATGCCCGCGCCGCCCGTGCCGCAAAGCTGGCCGGTCGGCGACGCCTATCTGCTGCAAAGCGAGGCGGCACTGCCGATCCTCTCCTACCGGCAGGTCTTTACCGATCCGCGGCTCCAGAAGCTGATCGACCAGGCGCTTGCCGGCAACCGCGACCTGCGCGTCGCCTATGCCAATGTCGCCGCAGCGCGCGCGCAGGTGCGCGTTACGCGGTCGGCGCAATTCCCCGAGATCGGCGTCAACGCGGGGGCCGGCTATTCGGACAGCAATGGCAGCAGCGGCGCCGCCGATTTTTCGCTGCGCGGCGGCGTCACCGCCTTCGAACTCGACCTCTTCGGCCGCCTTGCCAATGCGACCGAGGCCGAGCGCAACCGCGCACTGGCGACCGAGGCGGCGTCGCGCACCGTGCGGATCGCGCTGATCGCCGAGCTGGCGAATGCCTGGGCGGCCTATGGCGCCGACCGCGACCTGTTGAAAATTGCCGAGGACACCGCCGCCAATGCGCGCGACAGCGTGCGGTTGACGCAGGCGCGCCTCGATGGCGGCGTCGCGCCGCGCACCGACCTGCGGCAGGCCGAACAGATTCTGGCGACCGCCGACGATGCGATCGCGCAGCAACGGACCGCGCTGGCGCAGGATGAAAACCTCATCCGCCTGCTCGTCGGCGGCGACGTCGATGCCGCGCTGCTCCCCGCGAGCCTCGCCGAGGTTGCGCCCGCGATCGCGCCGCTGCCCGCCGGGGTCAGCTCGGACATATTGCTGCGCCGCCCCGACGTGATCGAGGCCGAATATGACCTGCGCGCTGCCAACGCCGACATGGGCGTCGCGCGCGCGCGGCTGTTCCCGTCGGTCTCGCTTACCGGGCTGCTCGGCTTTGCCAGCGACGCGCTGTCCGGCCTGTTCGACAGCGGATCGTTCGGCTGGTCGGCGGGGGGCGATGCCAGTGCGACGATTTTCGACGCCGGCGGCCGCCGCGCCGGGGTCGCGGTCAGCGAAGCGCAACGCGACGCTGCGCTCGGCGCCTATGAAGGCGCGATCCAGACCGCCTTTCGCGAAACCGCCGACGCGCTCGCGGTGCAGGGCACGATCGCCGAAAGGGTGCGGGCCGCGGCGGCCAACAGCGAAGCCGCCGCCGACACCGCGACGCTCACCGAAGCGCGCTATCGGGGCGGCATCGACAGCTTCCTCGCCAGCCTCGATGCCCAGCGCAGCCTCTATGCCGCACGGCGGAGCGAGATCGTGACGCAGCTGCTGCTCGTGCAAACCCGGATTGCGCTGTTCGGCGCATTGGGCGGCGACAGCAGCGCGGGGGCGACGGCGCTAACGCCCTAACGTCATTGCGAGGAGCGCAGCGACGGAGCAATCTCCAGTCATCGTCGAGTGCTGCGCAAGCTGGAGATTGCTTCGCTACGCTCGCAATGACGCCTGCCGATGCGAGCGCGATAAGCGTCGATCATGCCCCGGTGCCGAGCCTGTCGAGGGGAGTCCGGCATGACAAAAAGGGTATCTTCCGACTCGTCTTGACAATCGACCCCACTCGCGCGCTAATAGAACATATCAGGAACAAATGATGCGCGAGTCGTCCCACCCTCTCGCCGGGCTGCGCCAACGCATTGCCCGGATTGCCGCCGATGGCGGTGTTGCAAGCCGCCCGGCCGCGGGCTGGCTGGCGAGCGGCCATGCGTCCTTCGACGCCGCGATCGGCGGCGGCCTCGCGGCCGGACGCACCCATGAATTTTTCGCTGCCGATGCGCTCGACGCGACCAGCGCCGCCGCCTTTGCCGCGCTGATCGCGCTCCGCACCCCCGGCAAGACACCACTGATCTGGCTGCGCACCGTCGACTCGGGCAAACGCGCGGGGCATATCTATGCCCCCGGCATCGCCGAACTCGGCGGCGACCCCGACCGGCTGCTGCTGGTCGAGGCGACCGACCCCAAAATGCTGCTCGCCTGCGCCAATGACGCGGTCCGTTGCGCGGGATCGGCGGCGGTGATCGTCGAAAGCTGGGGCAAGTTTCCCTTGCTCGATCTGACCGCGGGGCGCCGCCTGGCGCTCGGCGCGCGCGATGCGGGCACCACCTTGCTGATGCTCCGCCTGAATGCCGCGCCCGCGCCGAGCGTCGCCGAAACGCGCTGGAGCGTCGCCGCCGCCGCATCGCAGGCACTGGAAGCGGACGCGCCGGGCGCCCCCACTTTCGACCTTGAACTGCTGCGCTGGCGCGGCGGCGCCGCGGGCGCGCGCTGGCGACTGGACTGGAACCATGACGAACAAAGCTTTGGGCAAGGCGCCGGGGACGCGGCGCTATCTGGCGCTCTTCTTTCCCTTCCTGCCCGCCGAACGCTGGCTGCGCACGGCACCGAAGCCGCCTGACGCGCCGCTGGTCTTTGCCGCGAAGCAGCGCGGCGCAATGCGCCTTGCGAGCGTCGATGCCGCCGCGCTCGCGGCCGGGCTGCGCCCCGCCATGCCGCTCGCTGATGCGCGCGCGCAGGTAGTTGATCTTGTCGTCATTCCGCACGATCCGGCGGCCGATCAGGACTGGCTCGACCGGTTAGCGCAGGGATGCGCACGCTATACCCCGCTCGTCGCAATCGACGCGCCCGACGGTCTGATCCTTGACATCGCGGGCGCTGAGCATCTTTTCGGCGGCGAGGCCGGACTGGTCGCCGATGTCGAAAACCGCTTCGCGCGCCTTGGCATGACGCTCCGTCCCGCGCTTGGTCCGACCGCCGACGCCGCGCGGGCGCTCGCGCGCTATCAGGCGCGCCCTGCCCCCGACGAAGTCAGCGCGATCCGCCGCCTGCCCGTCGCCGCGCTCGAACTCGATGCCGAGGCAACAACCGCGCTCGTGCGCTCGGGCCTCAAGACGATCGGCGACCTGGCAAGCCGCCCGATGGCGAACCTTGCCGCGCGGTTTGGCACTGACGCCGCGATGGCGCTGCGCCGAATAGTGGGCGACGCGCCGAGCCCGCTCGACCCGCGCACCCGCCCGCCGCCGGTCACCGCCGAACGCCGCTTTGCCGAGCCGCTGGGCAGCACTGCGCACGCCGTCAAAATCCTGACCGAACTGGTCGGCGAAGCGATCGAAACGCTAGCCGAGCGCGGCGAGGGCGGGCGCCATTTCCGCGCGACCTTTTTTCGCAGCGACGGCCTTGCGCGCAGCATTGCGATCGAAACCGGCCATCCGACGCGCGACACCGGGCTGGTCACGCGCCTGTTCGCCGAGCGGATGGACAGTCTGGCCGATCCGCTCGACCCCGGTTTCGGTTTCGACATGATCCGCCTCGCCGTACCGCGGCTCGAAGCGCTCGGCGCGAGCCAGCTCAAGCTCGAAGGGGGTGCGGTCAAGGACGCGGCGATCGACGAACTCGCCGACCGGCTGGCGACGCGGCTGGGGCGTGGGCGGGTCCGGAAATTCCGTCCCGCCGACACGCATATCCCCGAACAGGCGCAGTTCGAACTGCCCGCGATCGATGCGCCCACACCGCTGCCATGGCAGGCCCCCGAACCCGGCGAACCGCCGACGCGCCCCTTTCACCTGTTCGACCCGCCGCAGCCGATCGAGGTGATCGCCGAAGTGCCCGACGGCCCGCCGCAGCGTTTCCGCTGGCGCCGCGTCTTTCACGCTGTGCGCCGCTACGAAGGCCCCGAACGCATCGCCGCCGAATGGTGGCGCCGCCGCGATAATGGCGGGCTGACGCGCGATTATTACCGCGTCGAGGATGTGCAGGGTCGCCGGTTCTGGCTGTTCCGCCACGGGCTTTACGACGAAAAGCCCGATCCGCGCTGGTATATCCACGGGGTGTTCGCATGAGCGATACGCCCGCAACCGGCCCCGAAACGGGTTTTGCCGAACTGGTCGCCGCGACCAACTACAGCTTCCTGCGCGGCGCCTCGCACCCCGCTGAGATGGTCGCGGAGGCGATCAATCTTGGCATGGCGGGCATCGGCATCGCCGACCGCAACAGCGTCGCGGGGGTGGTGCGGGCATGGGCCTTCCTGAAAGAGCAACAGGTCCAAAATCCCGCGATGGTGGCGGGCTTCCGGCTGGTCGTCGGCGCAAGGCTCGTCTTTGCCGACGGCACGCCCGACATCGTCGCTTATCCGGTCAGCCGCCATGGCTGGGGACGGCTCACCCGCCTGCTCTCGGTCGGCAATCTGCGGGCAACGAAGGGCGACTGCATCCTCGATCTGGGCGACCTGCTCGCGCATTGCGACGATCTATTGCTGATCGCGATGGGGGGCGACGCGACGCTGCTTCGCACGCTCAGGGCCGCGCGGCCCAAATCGGTGTGGCTGGCGGCAAATATGCCGCGCGCGGGCGCCGACGCGCGGCGACTGGCCCGGCTCCAGCGCCTGTCGACGGCGACCGGCGTGCCATTGCTTGCAACCAGCGACGCGCTCTATGCGACCGCCGCACGGCGCCCGCTGCATGACATCATCACCTGTGTTCGCGAAGGAACGACGGTGCAGAAAGCAGGCAAGTTGCTGCGCGCCAATGCCGAGCGCCATCTGAAGGCGCCGGCCGAAATGCACCGACTTTTCATACACCATCCGAAAGCGGTTGCCGCCAGCGCCAGCCTGCTCGCCCGCATCGGGTTCAGGCTCGACGATCTGCGTTACGAATATCCACACGAACCCGTGCCGCCGGGGTGGAAGCCCTTCAACTATCTGCACCATCTGGTGAAGCGTGCGGCGGAGAAACGCTATGGCGTTCCGTTGAAACCAAAAATCCGCAAGATGATCGGCAACGAGCTCCGGCTGATCCGGCGACGGAACTATGTCTATTATTTCCTGACCGTTTACGATCTCGTCCGCTTTGCGCGCGCGCAGAAACCGCCGATCCTGTGTCAGGGGCGCGGTTCGGCCGCCAATTCGATCGTCTGTTTTTTGCTGGGCGTCACCTCGGTCGATCCGGATGAGCATAAGCTGCTCTTCTCGCGCTTTGTCTCGGCCGAGCGCGACGAGCCGCCCGACATCGACGTCGATTTCGAACATGAACGGCGCGAGGAGGTCATTCAATATATCTATGACCGCTACAGCCGCGACCGGGCCGCGATCGCCGCAACAGTCATCCACTACCGCCCGCGCAGCACCATCCGCGAGGTCGGCAAGGCGCTCGGTTTCAGCGAGGATGTCACCGCGCGGCTCGCCGACACAAGCTGGGGAAGCTGGGGCGACGAGGTTCCGGTCGAACGCCTGATCGAGGCAGGGCTCAACCCGCAGAATGGCGAGATCGAACGACTGCATCGCTTCGTCGGGGAATTATTGAAGGCCCCGCGGCATTTGTCGCAGCATGTTGGCGGCTTTGTCCTGACGCAGGGGCGGCTCGACGAGCTGGTCCCGATCCACAATGCCGCGATGGAGGACCGCACCTTCATCGAATGGGACAAGGACGACATCGACGCGCTCGGGCTGATGAAGGTCGATGTGCTCGCGCTCGGAATGCTGACCTGCATTCGCAAATGCTACGACCTGATGCGCGAACATGGACTGGGCGATCACACGCTGGAACTCGACATCGATTCCAAAGATCCGGCGGTTTACGACATGCTTTGCAGGGGCGACAGCATCGGCGTCTTTCAGGTTGAAAGCCGCGCGCAGATCAACATGCTGCCGCGCCTGCGTCCCCGAAAGCTCTATGACCTGGTCGTTCAGGTTGCGATCGTCCGGCCCGGCCCGATTGAGGGCGACATGGTGCACCCCTATCTGCGGCGACGAAACGAGGAAGAGTCGGTCGAATATCCTTCGCCCGCGCCACCCCATGATCCGAACGAGCTCCGCGAAGTTCTGGGCCATACCTTTGGCGTCCCACTCTTTCAGGAGCAGGCGATGAACTTGGCGATTACCGCTGCCGGCTTCACTCCCGAGGAAGCCAATGGCCTGCGACGTGCCATGGCGACCTTTCGTAACGTCGGCACGATCGACAATTTCCGCGAGAAGATGGTCGGCGGCATGGTCGCGCGCGGATATAAGCAGGATTTCGCCGAACGCTGCTTCAAGCAGATCGAGGGTTTCGGCAGTTACGGCTTTCCCGAAAGCCATGCGCAATCCTTTGCGCGGCTCGTCTACGTCTCCTCATGGATCAAGCATTACCATCCCGCGGTCTTTACCTGTGGCCTGCTCAATTCGCAGCCGATGGGCTTTTATGCCCCGGCGCAGCTCGTCCGCGATGCGCAGGAGCATGGGGTCGAGGTGCGCGCGGTCGATGTGAACGCGAGCCATTGGGACAGCGGCCTGGAACGGCGCGTGGACGGCAGCCTCGCGCTGCGGCTGGGTTTCCGGCAGGTCGATGGCTTTCGCGAAGCATGGGCCGATCAGATCGTCGCCGCGCGCACCATGCCCTTCGCCTCGATCGAGGAACTCGCGCGCCGCGCGAACCTGCCGTCGCGGGCGCTGCGCCTGCTTGCCGATGCCGATGCATGCGGGACGATGGGGCTGGGTCGTCGCCCGGCACTGTGGGACGCGCGCTGCGTGCGGCAGGGGGTGCTGCCGCTGTTCGGCGCGGCCGGGGCGAACGAGCTGGGGCATGAGGAGGATGCCGCGCTGCCGCCGATGCCGATGGTCGAGCATGTGCTGACCGATTATCAGACGACGCGCCTCTCGCTGAAAGGCCATCCGATGGCGTTCCTGCGCCGCGATCTCGAACGCGAAGGCGTGCTGAGCGCGGCCGAAGTGGCAGCGGCAAAGAATGGCGCGATCGTCCGCACCGCGGGCGTCGTGCTAATCCGCCAGCGCCCCGGCAAGGGCAATGCGATCTTCATCACACTCGAGGATGAGAGCGGGATCGTCAATGTCCTGCTGTGGGCGCGCCATTTCGAACGCTATCGCCGCGCCGTCATGGCGTCACGGCTGATGCTCGCCGAGGGCGAGGTGCAGCGAAGTAAGGAAGGCGTCATCCACCTGATGGCGACGCGCGTCGCCGACCGCACGGCGATGCTCGATGCGCTGGGGACGGAGCGGCGGTTCGATCCCGATCTCGCGCGCGGCGATGAAGTGAAGTATCCGCAATATCCGCGCGGACATGCACAGCGCCACGGCCACCCGCGCGATGTTCGTATCCTGCCCCGATCGCGGGATTTTCATTGAGGCGGGAGAAGGTCGGCGCAGGTGTTGGAGGTTGCGGGGGCGACGGTTTTGGGATGGGGAGCGGGCCGCCCCTCTTTCCGTTTGTGTCGAGCGAAGTCGAGACACCCATCGACGCTACGCCTAGGCCGATGGGCATCTCGACTTCGCTCGATGCGAACGGACTGGGGGAGGCGGCAACGGCTAGTTTCGGTCGCAACGGAAGCCGGCACCTACCACTTGCACATAAAAAGATGCCCCGGCTGTGGGGGCCGGGGCATCCGATCAGGCTATTTAAGGGACCAACCAAATATAGCCTGAATTTCGTCGTCCGACTTAGCGGAGCAGGTTCATCACGCCCTGCGAGCTCTGGTTCGCCTGGGCGAGCATCGCGGTCGACGCCTGGGCCAGAATGCCGGCGGCGGCGAGGTTCGTCGATTCGACCGAGAAATCGGCATCTTCGATACGCGACTTCGATTCCGCCAGATTCGTGACGCTCGACGTCAAATTGTCGACAGCCGAGGTCAGGCGATTCTGCTGCGCACCGAGGTTGGCGCGTTCGGTAGCAACCGTGTCGATCGCCGTGTCGAGCGTCGCAAGCGCGCCCTGGGCACCCGCCGCGGTCGAGAAGTCGAGCGCGTCGACACCGAGAGCAGCAGCCTGAAGATCGGCAATCGTGATATTCACGACCTGGCCGGTATCCAGACCCGTCTGGATGTCGAAGCCCGCGGCAACGCTGCCGTTGAGCAGCACATTGTCGTTGAAGGTGGTGCGGGTCGCGACGTCGCCGATCTGCGAAATCAGCGCGGTGACTTCTTCCTGCACCAAGGCGCGGTCGTCGTCGCTCAGCGTGCCGGTCGAAGCCTGCATCGCCAGGTCGCGCATACGGATGAGGATGTCCGAAATGCTGCCGGCGGCGCTGTCGGCGGTCTGCGCCAGCGAAATGCCGTCATTGGCATTGCGGATCGCCTGGGTGAGGCCGCGGCCGGCGGCTTCCATGCGGGTCGCGATGGCGAGGCCGGCGGCGTCGTCCTTCGCGGCGTTGATGCGCTTGCCGCTCGACAGGCGTTCCATCGCCTGCGACTGCATTTGGTTCGCGACACGCGAGTTGTTCTGGGCGCGCAGGGCGCTCACATTGGTGTTGATGACAGTCATCTTAGTTCCTTTCCGGCCCCGATGGCCATTCCCGTGATGTGAGGGCTCGAGGAGCGGTCACGGAAAGCAGTAACGGCGGATGGCCGCGCGGCTTAAGCCTGCCATGTCAAAAAAACGCCGGAGGCGGCAGACAACCGGTCACGCCGATAATCAAATATCTGAAAAGCAATATTTTTTATTTCTGGCACGGGCTTTGCATTCTTCTTTGTGCGTGCGGCGCATCGCCGCGCATCAGGACGGATGAAGAAGCAATGAGCACGATTGACCCGAGCCGGCTGCTGCAAATGCGCAGTTCGATCCTCAATCAGAATCAGGCGCTGCAACGCGCCGCCGGCCGCGGCGGCATCGGCGCGGGCGAAGGCGGCATCGAGGGCAGCCCCGATTTCGGCGCCGCGATCAACAATGCGCTGCAACAGGTCAACAACCAGCAGGCGAAGGCGAGCGAGCTCAGCGAAGCCTATGAACGCGGCGACACGCACGACATCGTCAGCGTGATGATCGAACGGCAGAAAGCCTCGCTCGGCTTCGAAACCACGCTGCAAGTCCGCAACAAGCTGCTGTCCGCCTATCGTGACATCATGAACATGCCGGTGTAATCCATGACCGAAGCCCAGACCCTGACCCCTATCGATCCCAGCGGCGCGAACCGCCTGCCCGCTCCCATTCTTGGCGGCCGTCTCGCGCCGCTCACCCACTTCGTCCGCCAGCCCGCGGTGCAGCGCGCGCTCCCCGCAATCGCCATGACCTCGGCGATCGGTATCGCCGCGCTCGCCTATTTCACGATGCAGGCGGCGCCGCAGGCGCAGCTTTTCGCGGGGCTTGAAGACGCCGACAAGGCAGCGGTGGCCGAAGCGCTGCAGGCGCAGGGTATCGGCCACAGCATCGACAGCTCGACCGGCGCGCTCACGGTCGATGCCGACAAGCTCCATCAGGCGCGTATCGCGCTCGCCGGACAGGGCCTCCCAAAGGCAGCGCCGAGCGGCGACAGCCTGATCGCGTCGCTCCCCATGGGGTCGAGCCGCGCGATCGAGGGCGAAGCGCTGCGTTCGGCGCGCGAGGCCGACCTGTCGCGCACCATTGAAACGATTGATGCGGTCAAGAGCGCGCGCGTCCACGTCGCCGCAGCCGAACCAAGCCTGTTCGTCCGCGACGACAAGCCCGCGACGGCATCGGTGATGCTGACGCTGCAAAACGGCCGCTCGCTGTCCGACGGCCAGGTGCAGGCAATCCGTTTCCTCGTCGCTTCATCGGTGCCGGGCATGAATGCCGATCAGGTGTCGGTGATCGATCAGCGCGGCGCGCTGCTTTCCGACACCGCGAGCGGCAGCGACATGAAAGCATTCCAGCTGCAATTGCAGGTTGAGGATCGCTTTCGCCGCGCGCTCGACACTTTGCTCGGCCCGATGCTCGGCGCGGGCAATTATACGGTCGAGGTCCACGCCGACGTCGATATGTCCGAAAGCCAGGCGACGCGCGAAAGCTTCCCCGAAAACGACCGTGCGATGACCAGCGAACAGATCACCCGGTCGGTCAGCGGAACCAGCGCCGCAGCGGTGGGCATCCCCGGCGCGCTCGCGAACCAGCCGCCGCAGGCGACGACAATCACTGCAAACGGACCGCAGCCCTCGCCCGGCAACACGCCGGCGCCCGGCACCGAAAGCAACGAAAATGCCGCGCGGGCCTTTGAAGTCGGGCGCGAGATTTCGGTCACGCATTCGCCGCAGGGCAAACTGCGCCGCGTTTCGGTTGCCGTCGCACTCAATCAGGGCAAGAAGGCGCTGACGCAGGCCGACCTCACCAAGATCGACGCGCTGGTCAAAGGCGCGGTCGGTTATGATGCCGCGCGCGGTGACCTGGTCGCGATCAACCAGCGGCCATTCGCGGCGGTCGAGGATACGGCGCCCGCTTTCTATGATCAGGGCTGGTTTATGCCGCTCGTTCAGCAGGTCGGCGCGATCCTTGCCGCGCTGCTCGCCTTCCTGTTCATCGGCCGCCCGATGATGCGTGCCGCGAAACAGCGCGCCGCGCGTCGCGCCGAACAGAATGAGGCAATCGAACAGTCGCTGCTCGCCGCGACCGATCGCCCCGCGCTCGCCAGCGGCGCGAATAACCGCGAAATCACGCTCGAAATGATCGAAGCGGCGCCGAGCTACGAGGCGCGCGCCAACCTTGTCCGCGCCTTCGTCCGCCAGGATTCGGCGCGCGCCGCGCTGGTCGTGCGTCACCTGATGCAGGAGGGCGCCCGTGCCTGACGCCGCCGAAATCGACGCAATGCCCGACAAGCCCGCGATCGACGGGTCGGCCGCCGCCGCGATCCTGCTGATGCTGCTCGACGAAAGCGAAGCCGCAACGATCCTGAAGCATCTGGGCCCTGAGGAAGTGCGCCTGCTCGCCAAGGCGATGTTCGACACCGCCAATGCCAATGAGCAGGAAATCGGACAGGCGCTCGACCGCTTCGTGACGCGCAGCCGCGATGTCAGCGCGCTGGCGATCGGCGCCGACACGCGCATCCGCACCGTGATGACGCAGGCGGTGGGCAACGTCCGCGCCGACAATATCCTTGCCGCCGTCGCGCCGCAGCGCAGCGCCGCGTCGCTCGAATTGCTGCGCTGGATGGACGTCGATGCGATCAGCGCACTGCTCGCGAGCGAGCATCCGCAGGTCGGCGCACTGATCCTCTCGGTGCTCGTCCCCGACGTCGCGGCGCGCGCAATCGAAACGCTCGACGAAGTTTTGCAGGCCGACCTGGTGCTCCGCGCCGCGATGCTGACCTCGGTCCCCGCCGCCGCGATCGAGGATCTGGAAGCGGTGCTCGCCAGCGCCAATGTCGATGGCCAGCGCGTCGCCAAGCAGGCGATCGGCGGTCCCAGCGACGTTGCCAAGATCATGAAGAAGATGCCCAAGCAGCTGTCCGAACGCACGCTCCGGTCGCTCAAGAAGCACGACCGCATCCTCGCGCAGACGATCGAGGAAGAAATGTTCATCTTCGAAAATTTGCGCGATCTCGACAAAAAGAGCCTCAGCTCGGTTCTGCGTTCGGTCGATGCGGCGCAGCTTGCGATCGCGCTCAAGGGCGCCGACGAGGATATGGTCGATATGTGCCTCGCCACCATGTCGCAGCGCGCGGCCGAAACGATCCGCGACGAAATGGCGGAGATGACGATGGTCAAACGCGTCGATGTCGACGACGCGCAGAAAAATGTGATGCAGATCGTGCGCCAGATGGCAGCGAACGGCGAAATCATGATCGCGGGCGGAGGCGACGATTATGTCTGACCTCGCCGCCGAAACGGGCTTTGTCCCTGTTCGCCTGACCGATGCGATGGCGCAGCAGCGCGGCTTTCGCCCGCTGTCCTTCGCGGCCGCCGCTGAACCGGCGGCGCCCGCGCCTTCGCCCGCGACCGAACAGGATGCGGACGATCCCTTCGCCCGCGGCCTCGCCGAAGGCCAGCGTATTGCCGAAGCCGCCTACACCGCCGAGCGGCACCAACTGCTCGCGCTGCTCGCGAACGCTGAGGCGTTGCAGGACGAGCCGAGCGAGGAGCTGGCGCAGCTGATCGCCGAAACGGTCGAACGGCTGGTGCGCCAGATCGTCGCCACCGCGCCGATCGACGCCGAATGGCTCCGCGAACAGGCCGAGACCGCCGCCGCATTGGTCGCCGATGCCGACAAGGCGCGCACCTTGTGGGTGCATCCCGACGATGCCGCGCTGCTCGCCGACTGTCCGCTGATGCTGGCCGTCGAGAGCGATGCCGCGATGGTGCGCGGCACCGTTCGCCTCGAAACCTCGACCGGCTGGATCGAGCATGGCCGTGCCGTCTACCTCGACGAACTGCGCGCCGCGCTCGGCGAAGGGGCGGCCGCGTGACGCGCCGCCTAGCCCTGTCCGCGCAGCAGCTTCTGGGCGGCGTCGATCTGGCGCAGGCCAGCCCGCGCCGCATCGGCACGCTCGTCGCGCACGAAGGGATCATGCTCGAAGTGTCGGGCTTTCCGCAGCCGCTCGGCAGCAATGTCCGCATCCGGTCAGCCGACAATGATTATGTCTATGGCGAGGTCGTCGGCTTTCGCGGGCATCGCAGCCTCGTCCTCCCCTTCGACACCAACAAGCCGCTCGTCACCGGCGCGCCCGTCGAACCGCATGGCGCAAGCTCGATGGTCCCCGTGGGCAAGGCGCTGCTCGGCCGCATCATGGACGCGCAGGGCAATCCGCTCGACGGCCGCCCGGCGATCAAGTCGCAGTTCCAGTGGCCGCTCGCCGGGCGCAAGGTCAATCCGCTGCGCCGCGGCCGCGTCACCCGCGCGCTCAACATGGGCGTGCGCGCGATCAACGGCCTGCTCACCGTCGGCGAAGGCCAGCGCGTCGCGATCATCGCGGGGTCGGGCGTCGGCAAGTCGGTGCTGATGGGCCAGATGATCGCGGGCACCGAATGCGACGTCATCGTCGTCGGGCTGATCGGCGAGCGCAGCCGCGAAGTCAGCGACTTCGTCGAAACCAAGCTGCCGCCCGAGGTGCGCAAGAAATCGGTCGTCGTCGCGGTTCCCGCCGACCACCCGCCCCTCCTTCGCCTGCGTGCCGCGATGCGCGCGACCGCGATCGCCGAAGCCTTCCGCGCCGAGGGCAAGAAAGTGCTGCTGCTGATCGACAGCCTGACGCGCGTCGCCCATGCGCAGCGCGAGATCGGGCTGACACTGGGTGAGCCGCCGACGATGAAGGGGTATCCGCCGTCGGTCTTCGCGCTCATCCCGTCGCTCTGCGAACGCGCCGGTATCGACAAGGCGACCGGTGGGTCGATCACCGCGCTCTACACCGTGCTGGCCGATGGCGGCGACATCGACGACCCGGTCGTCGACAGCGCGCGCGCCATCGTCGACGGCCACATCATCCTGTCGCGCCAGCTCGCCGAACAGGGCGTCTATCCCGCGATCGACGTCGCACGATCGCTGTCGCGCACGATGGCCGATTCGGTCGATCCCGACCATGCCGCTGCCGCTGCGCGCTTTCGCCAGCTCTGGTCGCTGTATGAGGAAAATCGCGACCTGATGCTGATGGGGGCTTACGTCGCCGGTGCCGACCCGGTGCTCGACGACGCGATCGCGCGCCATGCCGACCAGCTCGCCTTTGTTTCGCAGCCTGCCAAGGCGCAGGTCGATTTCGACATTTCCCGCCAAACCCTGATCGAAGGATATTCTGCATGACCGCCCCTACCGCACGCCGCAAACGTATCATCCGCGTGCGTTCCGTCGAACATCAGCTGGCCGAGGCCAATCTGGCGCGCGCCAATGGCGAACTTGCGAACCTCGTGGAACTCGCGCGGCGGCTCGAAACGCTGCGCAGCGACCTCGCGATGGCGAAGGGCGCGGTCGCGGGCCGCGCGCTCAACACCGTCGGCGAGCTCGCCATGCGGCTCGACATCGCCCAGGAAAGCCTGACCGCGCCGCTCTGCAATGCGAGCGCGCGCCGCGACCAGATGGGGGCGCTCGCGCAGCGCGCAATGGCAAAGGAAGAATCGGCCGTCCGCCTGTACGAAAAGAGCCGAAAGTCGGCCGCGGCGGAGCAGGAACGCCGCAGCGACGCCAACCGCCCGCACCGCCCGCGCGTCGGTATGCGGCTGCGCCTGATCGAAGGCGGCGCATCATGATGAACGCCCCCGCCCTTCCCGCCGCGTCCGGCGCGATGCCCACGGGCTTTGCCGCCTTCCTCGCCAATATCGTTCAGGCTGCGCCGAATGGCGAGGCCGTGGGTTTCGACCAGTTGCTTGCGGCTGTGCCCGTTCCGCTTCCGCTGCTTGCCGTAGCGACGGATTCGCCCGCCGCAGCAATGGGCTCGCCCGCCCCAGCAGTTGTTCCGCCGGCAACGACGATCAGGACCGATGCAGCGCGGGCCGCCGAACCTTCACCCGATGCCGCCGAGCCGCCTGTCGCACCGGCGCCGGACATCGCCATCGTTGCGGTCGAAACATCGCCTGCCAAGTCCGCACCCGGCGCAGGCGATGCTGCGGCGCTCGCCGCGACCTTGCTCGTCGCCGTCGGCGGCGCGCGTCCCGGTCGAACGCAGGGCGCAAATAAATCCACCGAAACCGACACCGCAACCGATATCGAACACCCCGGTGAGGCGCCCGCAGCGCCCGCTGTCGAAAATTGGACGACGATCGTGGCAACGGTCCTTCCCGACGCCGCGCGCATCGACGAACCCAAGGCCGCGAAGCCCGAACCCGCTATCAAAACGCCGGGCGCCGCTTCGGACAAGGCCACTACCGATATGCGCGCGCCGTTGCCGGCCACCCCCGCTGCCGCATCGCCATCCACCCGCGATGCCGTGATGCCCGCCCTTCCGCTTGCCGCCGACGCGCCTATTGCACGCGCTGCCGACGCCGCGCCCGCGATGACGGTGCTGTTCACTCAGGCCGCCCCTCTTGCTGCCGCCGCGCCGCTCGACGCCGCCGCGCCCGCGACGGTAGCCGAGCGCGTACTCGACATGGACAGCGACGGCGCGTGGATCGACCAGCTTGCGCGCGACATCGCGGCGACCAAATCGGACGGGGGCGACATCAGCTTTCGCCTGATGCCGCGCCACCTCGGCCGTCTCGACGTCGCGATGCGACAGGGCGACGAAGGCGTGTCGCTGAAGATGGACACCCAGCACGAAGCGACCGCGACGATCGTCACCGCCGCGCAGGCCCGCCTCGTCGACGAGCTCCGCCAGCAGGGCGTGCGCGTCGCGGGCGCTGAGGTGACGCACACGCCGGGCGAGACCGGGCGCCAGTCGCAGGGCCATAGCCAAGGCCGCGCCGCAACGCCCGACACTGCCCACCTCATCGAAACCGCCACCGATCGCGCCGAGGCGCGCGACGAAGACCGCGCCGCAGACCGCCGCGGCCGCTTCGCCTGATCAGAAAGGGTTCATCATGGCCAAGGATAATCTGGAAGGCACGCCCAAGAAGAAGGGCAAGGCCAAGAAATTGCTGCTGGTCGGCGTCGCGGCGATTGCGCTGATCGGCGCGGGGGCCGGCGCGGGTATCTATTTCGGTGCATTGTCGGCCGAAGCCGCCAAGCCCGAAGATCATTACCCGAAGCTCGTCGTGCGCAGCACCGAAGAGGCCGAGCCCGCCGCCGAGGGCGACGACAAGGAAGCGCCGCTGAAGGTCGGGACCGTGTCGGTGCCCAACGACCGGTTCAAGGTCGATCCGCGCAAATATGAAATCACCTATTACCCGATCGCCGACAGCTTCACGACGAACCTCGCCGACGGATCGGGCTTCCTCCAGGTGGGTATCAGCCTTTCGACCTTCTATGACGGCAAGGTTATCAATAATATCAAACGGCAGGCGGTGCCCATCCGCTCGGTCGTGCTTATGGTGCTCGCCGAACAGGATCCGGCCATGCTCTCCACATCGCAGGGGAAACAGCGGCTTCAGCGTCAGCTGACGACCGCGATCAACGATGTGCTGCGCGAGAAGGAAGGGTTTGGGGGCGTCGACAATGTATATTTCACGAGCCTGGTGATCCAGTGACCGCCAGTCCCAAAAGCGTAAGGGCCGTAAAGGCGCCGGCCGCGCCCGCGGCCGCGCCTGTTCCTGCGGACGGTGCGGAGTCGCTGCTGCTGCGCCGCGCGGCCGCGAGCTATGCCTTTCCCGCGCTTGAAAGCGTCGCAAACCAATTTGCGCGCAGCTTGCGCGATTTGGTCCGCGCGCTCGGCGCGCCGTCGATCCAGGTCGAACGGTCGGGCGCCGAACAGCTGAGCTTCGCCGAATGGACTGCAGCCAGCGCGCCCGCAATCTTCTGGCGTTATCACGCGCCGCCGCTCAAGGGACCGTTGCTGATCGCCGCCGCGCGGCCGCTGATCCTCCAGCTCGTCGACATCTTCTATGGCGGACGCGGCCAGCTTGCTGCCGAACGCGAGGAGCTGACCGATGCCGAAGACCGGTTTGCCGCGCGCCTTGGCCGCGACATCGGAATGCAGATTGCCGCCGCATGGCGCGACAAGGCAGCGATCGAGCCCGAACTCGACTGCGTCACCGCCGATCCAGCCAAACTTTCCGCAGTCCGCGCCGAAGACGAATTGTTCGTTCAGCGCTTCACGCTGCGCGGCGCGCCGCTGGAGGGACGGACTATCGTCTGCGCCTATCCGGTCGCGGCGCTGCGCGGCATTGCCGGCGACGAACTGCTGCCCGACATGCAAGGCGCCGGCGGCGGCGATCCGGCATGGACCGGCGCGCTCGACAAGGCGCTGCGCGGCGTCCGCCTGCCCGTCCGCTCGGTGCTGGCGCGGCCCGAAATCAGCCTCGTGAAGCTGCTCGCGCTCGAGGTTGGCGACATCATTCCGCTGTCGATGCCGCGCCACGTGCCGGTGACCGTCGCCGGACGCAGCTTCGCCTTCGGCAGCATCGGCGAAGCCAATGGCAACGCCGCCATCCTGATTGACCATATCGAAAAAGGACCCGACCATGACTGACGTAGCCGACGCGCCCAAGGCAGCGCGCGCCGACCGGCGCGACAAAAGCATCGCCGCCGCGCCCAATTTCGACCTGCTCGCGGGCGTCTCGCTGCGCGTGTCGGTCGAGGTCGGATCGACCTCAATGACGCTCGCCGAACTGCTCACTCTCGATGAAGGCAGCGTGATCGAGCTCGATCGCGCGGCGACCGACCTGCTCGACATCTATGCCAACGGCACGCTGATCGCCAAGGGCGAGATCGTCAGCGTCGATGGCCGTTACGGCATCCAGGTCGCCGAGGTCGTCGCGCCGGCGCGCGGCCTCGAAGGCCTCGACCGGAGGGCCTGATGCTCGAATATATCCTCCGCCTCCTCATCCTGCTGCCGATCGTCGGCGGCATGGCATGGGGCAGCTTGTGGCTGTGGAAGCGCGTCCAGATGGGCGTGCCGCTCGTTGGCGGCAATGCGAAGCCGCGCGCGGTCGAGATGGTCGACGTGCTGCCGCTCGGTCCGGGATCGAAGCTCGCGGTCGTCGAGTTCGCCGGGCAGCGCATCCTCGTCGCCGTTTCGCGGAACGGCATCACGCGGATCGCCGACGACGCGCAGGGGGATTTTCATGTCGATTGAGGCGACGCGCATCAATTTGGCGCCATACCCAAAATCCGTTTGTGCTGAGCTTGTCGAAGCACCGCTCTTCTCTGCGACGTTGAAAGAAAAAGCGGCCCTTCGACAAGCTCAGGGCGAACGGCATATTTTCCGCGCGCGTTGGGTGCGTGGTGCCGCAGTTGCGGGCGGCCTCGCGCTGCTCGTCGCCGCGCCCCCCGCCTTCGCGCAGGCTGCCGATGGCCTCAGCCGCGCCGTGAACGAAATCGGCGGCGATGGCCGCCCCCTGAGCCTGTCGCTCCAGATCCTTGTCCTGATGAGCCTGCTGACGGTGCTGCCGTCGCTGCTCCTGATGATGACCAGCTTCACGCGGATCATCATCGTGCTGTCGATCCTGCGCCATGCGCTCGGGCTCCAGCAGACACCGCCCAATCAGGTGCTTGTGGGTCTCAGCCTCTTTCTCTCGCTCTTCGTGATGCAGCCCGTCATCAGCGAGGTGAACCGCGTCGCGATCGAACCCTATGGCCAGGAACAGATCGGCATCGGCGAGGCGGTATCGCGTTCGGGCGATGCGCTGCACGGCTTCATGATGAAACAGACGCGCAAGACCGATCTGATGATGTTCGCCAAGATCGCCAAGGCGCCAGCTTATGCGAGCCCCAAGGACGTTCCTTTCTCGATCCTGCTCCCCGCCTTTGTCACCAGCGAACTAAAGACCGCTTTCCAGATCGGTTTTCTTATCTTCCTCCCCTTCCTCGTCATCGACCTGATCGTCGCGTCGGCGCTGATGTCGCTCGGCATGATGATGCTGTCGCCGACGATCATCTCGATGCCCTTCAAGCTACTGCTCTTCGTCCTCGTCGATGGCTGGGCGCTGACGATGGGCTCGCTCGCCTCCTCTTTCGTGGGGTAGCGGTATGGAGGCCGACTATTTCATCGGGGTGGCGCAGCAATCGCTGTGGATTCTCGCGCTCGCCTCGGCGCCCTTGCTGCTGCCGGTGCTCATCATCGGGGTGCTGCTCGGCATGGTGCAGGCGGCGACGTCGATCAACGAACAGACGCTGACCTTTGTCCCCAAGCTCATCGTCGCGGCGATCTGCCTCGCGATCTTCGGCGGCAGCATCCTCGTGCTGCTCACCGATTTCACGCGCGACCTGTTCGCGCAGATCCCGGCGCTGGTGCGCTAAATCGGCCGTGAACCCCGCCGACATCCCCAATGTCGAGGCGATGCTCCAGCTGTGGATGCTGGGGATGATCCGTCCCGGCGCAGCCTTTATCGCGGCACCCGTGTTCGGCGCGGCGAATGTGCCGGTGCAGCTGCGTCTCGTCATCGCGCTCGCGGTCGGCGTACCCGCGGTTGCGGCGTCGGGCATGGTTTTACCCACCGAAGGCATTGTGTCGGTACCGGGTTTCTTTTTCATCATCGGCGAGGTCGTGATCGGCCTCGCAATCGGCTTCGTGCTCCAGATGGGGCTGGCCGCCGCGCTGCTCGCAGGCGAAGTGATCAGCAATGCGATGGGCCTTGGCTTCGCATCGATGGTCGATCCGCTGAGCGGCGCATCGAGTTCGGCGATCGGCCAGTTCCTCGCGATGCTTGCGACCGCGCTCTTCCTGGCCGCCGACGGCCACCTGCTGCTCATCGATATCATTGTCGGCAGCTACACAGCGCTGCCGCCGGGCAATGCCTTTCCGTCGTGGGATGCGCTCGGCGGCGTGATCGGCTTCGGCAGCTTGATGTTCGCCGCCGCGCTGACGATCGCGATGCCCGTCGGCTTCGTCCTGATCCTTGTCCAGATCATCATGGGCGTCATCGGCCGCTCGGCGCCCGCGCTCAACCTGTTCGCGGTCGGTATCCCGGCGACGCTGCTCGCGGGGATCGTGCTGCTGGGCGTCGCGACGCCGGCGATGGCCGAGGCTATCGCGCGCATCCTCTCCGATGCGCTCGACGCCGCGCGCATGGTCGCAGGCGTCTGAGCGATGGCGGAAGGTCCCGACAAGGATCAGAAAACCGAACAGCCGACGGCAAAGAAGCGCGCCGATTCGATGCGCGAGGGCGATGTGCTGATGTCGCGCGAGCTCGCGACCGCGCTGATGATGCTTGCCGCCGCGGGATGGATCGTCGCCGCGGGCGGCTGGTTCGTACAGTCGGCGGGCGATCTGGTGCGCCGCGGGCTCACGCTGACGGCCGCCGACGTGACCGATTTCGCACCGGGCGAGGCGCTGATGCGCAATGGCGCCGAAATCCTGCTGCCGCTTGCGAGCCTTTTCGCCCTGGCGATCGGCGCGGCGGTCGCAGGCCCCGCGATGCTGGGCTCGATGGGCTGGCGCGGCAAGGCGCTGCACTTCAAGGGCAACCGCATCAACCCGATGACCGGGCTCAAGCGCATGTTCGGGATGCAGGGCGCGACCGAGCTGGGCAAGGCGCTGGCGAAAGTGATCCTGCTCGGCGGCATCGGCTACTGGCTCGTCGCGCGCAGCCTGCCCGCGATCATGTCGATGGCCGGCGCCGACCTGATCGCTGCGATCGGTCTGGCGGGCAAGGCGATCGGCCATGCAATGCTCGCGCTCGCCGGCGGGCTTGTCATCATCGCGCTCATCGACGTGCCGGTGCAATGGTTCCAGCGCAACAAAAGGCTGATGATGAGCAAGCAGGAGGTGAAGGAGGAAATGCGCCAGTCCGACGGCGCCCCCGAACTCAAGCAGGCGCAGCGTCAACGCGCACACGAGATCTTGAGCGGATCGGCGCGCAAGGCGGTGTCGGAGGCGACCGTCGTCCTTACCAATCCGACGCATTTTTCGGTCGCGCTGCGTTATCGTCTTGGCACCGACGCCGCGCCGGTGGTCGTCGCGCGCGGGCGCGGCGACGTTGCCTTGTCGATCCGCGAGCTGGCGCGAACGGCAGAAGTGCCGATCCTCGAATATCCGCAGCTCACCCGCGCCATATATTTTACAGCGCGTGCCGGCCGCACAATCCCCGAAGAATTGTTCGTCGCGGTGGCAACCGTGCTCGCCTTCGTCTTCCAGCTCGAGCGGGCGATCGCCGACGGCATCGCGCCGCCGGTCGTCGACATACCGCCTTCGCATCGTTTCGATCCGGAAGGCCGCCGTCAGGCTTAAGATCCCCGACGCGCCGCCGTTAAGGAGTGCGAAGGATATTTGCCATGGTCAGTTCAATTGCCAACAGCCTGGGTTTCGGGTCCGGTATCGACATTCCAAAGCTCGTCGATGACCTGGCAAAAGCATCGCGCGAACCGAAGGTCGCGCGCCTGACCGAATTGACGCAGGCAAACCAGACGCGGATCAGCGCCGTGGCGCAGGCGCGCTCGGATCTTGACGGCTTTGCCGATTCGCTGAGCCAGATGATCGCCGACGGCACGCTGCGCAGTACGCCGACAGTGTCCGACGACAGCGTGCTCGGAGCGACGAGCCGCGCAGGCTTGTCGGCCGACAGCTTTGCCGCGACCGTTATCGTCAACCAGCTCGCGCGCGCGCAGACCAATTATTCGGCGGTCGTTGCCAATCGTGCCGCCGCCATTGGCACGGGCACGATGACGCTGACCGTGGGCGGCGTCGCGAAGACGATCACCATCGACGCGACCAACAATAGTCTCGACGGCCTCGCCAATGCGATCAACGCCAGCGGCGCCGGCGTGACCGCGTCGATCATCGCCGACGAGGGCGGCCACCGGCTGATTCTGAAGGGCCCGACGGGCGAAGCGAACGCCTTCACCCTCACCGCCGACGCGGGCGCCGAACCGGGGCTTGCCGCCTTTGCGACCGATGCCGCGGGAATGACGCTCGGCCAAAGCGCCGCAGACGCCGAATTCACGATCGACGGAGTCGCGTTCAGCCGGGCGACAAACATCATCGACGATGTTGTGCCCGGCATGTCGCTGACTTTGAAAAAGGCAGCGCCCGGCCAGCCCGTCGATATCGGCGCGAGCCGCCCGCTTGAAATGATCAAACAGACCGTCGGCGACTTTGTCGCGGTGTATAACCAGCTCAAGGCCAGCCTGACCGCGGCCTCCAAGCTGCCGGGCGCGACGACCTCGCTGCGCGCGCTCGAACGCGAGCTCGGCGGGCTGATCCATCAGGTGATTTCCAGCCACGGCAGCATCAACCAGCTGTCCGACATCGGCATCTCGGTCACCAAAGAGGGTCTGCTGGCGGTCGATAATGCCAAGCTCGACAAGGCGCTGGAGAACGACGCCGGCGCCGTCGAGGCCTTGTTCAACCCGCGCCGCGACGCAACGCATAATGAGACGTCCGATCCCGGCATCGCCGCCGCACTCGACGCGATCCGCGACAAGGCCGTCGGCTCCAACGGCGCGATCGATCGCGTGTCCCGCTCGCTCGAAGCGAAGCAGGAGGATCTCGCCGACCAGCTCGCCAAGGTCGAGGAACGCGAGGATGCCTACCGGAAACGCCTTGAGAAACAATATGGTGCGCTCGAGGCCAAGCTCGCGGCGTTCAAGGCGACGCAATCCTATCTCGAACAACAGATCAAGCTCTGGAGCAACCAGGGTAACGATTAAGTTTAGACTTCAAGGACCGCCGCCGTGACCGCCACTGCATCGACCGTCCGGGCGACCGGACTCTATCGCCGCCTGCAAAATGAAAGCCGCGCCGCCGCCGCCGACCCCGTCGAGCTGGTGACGATGCTCTATGACGAGCTCGAAACCGCGGTCGGTGTTCTCGAAGCCATGGTGCGGCAGGGTCAGCGGATATCCGCAACCGAACCCGCGCACCGTGCGCGCGCGATTCTGATCGGACTCGACGTCAATCTCGACCGCGACAAGGGCGGCGACGTTGCAACGGCGCTGTCGCGCGTTTATCGCAGTATGCGCCGCAAGCTCGACGATGCGGTTGCGGCCAACAGCGCCGAGGGGCTCGCCGAACTGCTCGAGGGCATCAAGACGATCAGCGCCGCATGGCGGCAGATTCGCTGACGCTGCCAGCTCAATAAGGCGAGGGTAAACGGCCCGCCCTTCATGCGAAGGCGCGGACCATAGCTCCCTTTTTTCAGCGGATGCCGAAACGCGTGCCGAATCGGCGGTCAGGCCGCCTGCTGGTGGACGCCATATTTGCGCATCTTTTCGATCAAGGTGGTGCGCTTCAGCGTCAGCAGACGCGCTGCCTCCGAAATGATGCCGTCGGCCAGGTCGAGCGCGACATGGATTTGTTCGAGTTCGATCGTCTCGATCTCGCGCTTCAGGTCGATCGGGCGGCCCGGTGCCGGCGTCTTGGCGACCGGTGCGGCCGGAGCGGCGAAGGCCATGACGGGTTGATCGTCCGCGTCGGCCCGTTCGGCGGCGCTGTCAGGGGCAGCCGGCCGCGGTGCATGCGCTGCGATCGGATTCAGGAGCATCGCGACGTCATACGCATCAAGCGTCTCGCCGCCGTGCAGAACGCTGGCGCGTTCGACGAAGTTCCTCAGTTCGCGAACATTGCCGGGCCATTCGTGCTGCATGAGGGCCGCCATCGCGTCGGCATCGAAACGGCATTTGGCGTCGGCGGGCATCTTGCGCTGAAAATGGCGAATAAGTGCGGGAATATCCTCGGTGCGCCTCGCCAGACTGGGGACCTGGAGCACAACCACGCCGAGCCGGAAGAACAGGTCTTCGCGGAACTTGCCTTCGGCGATCGCGGCCCCGAGATCTTGATGGGTGGCCGAAATGACGCGAACGTCGACGGCCTTCACGTCGCTGCTGCCAACTCGGACGATCGTCCGGTCTTCGAGAACGCGGAGCAGCTTGACCTGCATGTCGAAACGCATGTCGCCGATTTCGTCGAGGAAGATTGTGCCGCCCTCGCTTGCCTCGAAATGGCCGACGCGGCGGGCATGGGCGCCGGTAAAGCTGCCCTTTTCATGCCCGAACAATTCGGATTCGATAAGTTCGCCCGGAATCGCGCCGCAATTGATCGCCGAAAAGGCCTTGCCCGCCCGGGCACCCTCGTCATGAATCGCCCGGGCGACAAGTTCCTTGCCCGACCCTGACGGTCCGCAGAGCATGACCGAAGCATTTGATCGCGCCACGCGGCGGATCATTTCGCGCAGCCGGCACGCGGCCGGGCTGCTGCCGATAATCAACGCCTCAAGCGTTGCTTGATTATTGTGCCCCACAGACATTCTGGTCTCCATCGCGCCGCCCGCTCGGCGCCCCTTCGATAGATTCAGAAATTGATTAAAATGGTAAACAAAAGCTTATCGATGCACGGTTAACTCATTCAAAATACGTCGTTATTGCCACAATGAAAGCGTCTGTGGCGTTTTTGCGTTAATCGCTTTCGATATACTGCCAAATTGGCTCTAATTTCCCGACCGCCAGCCGAGCGTGATCGAGATGCGACGGTTGCGCGGATCGAATCGGTCCGCCGGGACATAGGGCTCGCGATCGGCGACGCCCTCGATTCGCGCGAAGCGATCGGTGGCGATGCCGCGGAACTCGAGATAGTGGCGCGTGACCTCGGCGCGATCGACCGACAGGCGCCAATTGTTCGTCCCCGCCTTCGCCGACCAGGGCGCAGCGTCGGTATGCCCACGGATCATCAGCTGATTGGGTGCCTCGGCGATCGGCACTGCGACTTCGGCAAACAATTTGGCGCCGGCGGGGGTCAGCTGGCTCGTGCCGATCACGAACATCGAGAAGTCGGCGTCGTCGACGATGTCGATGCGCAGGCCCTCCATCGTCTCGGTAAAGCGCAGGTTGCGCGCGAGCCGTTTGAGGTCGCCCTTGCTCTGGATGCGGTCCTTCATCGACTGGGCGAGCAGATTGAACCTCTTCGATTCGGCCTCGCGCTCGCGCCCTGATGCCTCGCGCGGGCCGCCCACCGCATCGCGCGGAATGGTCATCGAGCGCGTTCCCGTCTGCGCCGCGCCGTGCGGATATTTATCGACCGAAACCAGCGAGTCACCTCCGAACAGGCCGGTCGATCCGGCGGACTCGGTTTTCGTCTGGACGATCGTGGGTGCGAAATAGTCCGCGAGCGCCTTGCGCTGCTTTTCGTTCGTCGCGCCGAGCAGCCACATAAGCAGGAAGAAGGCCATCATCGCGGTGACGAAATCGGCATAGGCGACTTTCCACGCACCGCCATGATGGCCGCCGTGCCCGGCCTCGATCACCTTTTTGACGATGATCGGGCGTACCGGCGTATTGGGACGCGCAGCCATCAGCGGCCTCGCATTCCATCGAATACTTCGGCGAAGCTCGGCTGGTTATGGTGATCGACGCCCGAACGCGCGGCCTCGATCACCAGCGGCTGGGGGTGGCCGTGGAGCGAAGCGATGATGAGCTGTTTGACGGTATGATAGATAGCGTTGTCGCTTTCGACCACCGTCTTGGCCCGCGTCGCAAAGGGTCCGACGAGACCATAAGCGAGCAGCACGCCGAGGAAGGTGCCGACAAGCGCCGAGCCGATCATTCCGCCCAGAATCGCCGGCGGCTTGTCGATCGAGCCCATCGTTTTGACGACGCCGAGCACCGCGGCGACGATGCCGAGCGCGGGGAGCGCATCGGCCAGGCTTTGCAGGCCCTCGGCGGGTTTCATGCTGTGGTGGTGGTGGCTTTTGAGGGCGTTGTCCATGACCTCCTCGACGGCGTGGGGGTCGAGCGTGCCCGACGAGACGACGACGAGGCGCAGCGTGTCGCAGATCAGGTGAACGAGCGTATCGTCCTTCAACAGCTTGGGATATTGTTGAAAGATCGTCGAATTCTTCGGATCTTCGATATGCGGTTCAACCGCGACCGGCCCTTCGGTGCGCATCATCTTCATCAGCGACGAGACGAGCAGGATGCAGTCGAGATAATCCTGTTTTTTATACTGCGGACCCTTGAACACCTTGCCGAGCCCGCCCGCGAGCGCTTTCAGGTCGGCGCCCGAATTGCCGATGATAAGCGAGCCGAGCGCGGCGCCGCCGATGATGAGCATTTCGTGCGGCAGCGCGTGCATGACGGGGCCGAGGTTGCCGCCGGTCAGCGCAAAGCCCCCGAACACCAGCAGGATCAGAACGACGATGCCGACAACGGGAAACATTCGCGAGCCACTCCAATCGGGCGCCGGTCAGGGCCGGTCGCCCGCAAATCCAAAGGACGTCTTGATAATTAACGGCAGCGCGGCCCCAATATTGAGCGCCGTCAGCGTAAAAGATCGAACAGGGTCTGCCGGTTGATCTTGGCGAAGGCCGCCTGGGCGGCATTCAGCGTCAATTCCTGAGCATTGAGCTGCGCGATCGCGACCGTAAGGTCGGTATCCTCGACCACCGAGCGTTCGTCCGCCAATGTGATCCCGCGCGCGGCAAGTCCGTCCCCAATACGGTCGAGCCGTCCGCCGGCCAGGCCGATCTTGGCATGTTCGTCGGCGACATGGCTGATCGAGGTCGCCAGCGTGTCGAGCGATGCGTTCATCGCCGCCTTGTCGTTCGCCGAAACCGCGGCCGCGGCATCGCGGATGCCGGTCGACAGGCTGTTGCCGCCGATCACGAACACGTCGGCGGCCGACGGCACCGGCGCGAAGCTGAGATTGGCATCGAAGCGCATGACGCGCGCCGGCCCCGCGGCGAAAAGCGGCTCGCCATTTGAATCGCGCGTCGCGGCGAGCGCATCGAGCTCGTCGGCAATCGTGCCGAGTTCGGCGGCAATCGTCGCGCGGTCGGCAGGGCTTGCGGTGTCGCTGACCGCGGCGAGCGTCAGCTCGCGCGCGCGCGTCATCAGACTGCTGACCGATTCCATGACGCCATCGGCCTGCGACTGGAGCGCCGAGGCCGAATTGACGTTCGCCGCCCAGGCGGTCATGCTCGCCTGCGTCGTACCGATCGTCGCGATCCGCCGCGCAGCGACCGGATCGTCGGACATGCGCAGCAATTTCTTGCCGCTCGAAATTTGAATCTGCGTCCGTTCGAGCTGTTCGGCCAGGCTTTGCTGGCGGGCGATTTCGCGGGTCATGCGATTGCCGACGGCGTTAATCATCGTGCCAAGCCTTTCCTAGAGCGAGCTCAAGAGCGTTTGCATCGTTTCGCGCGCGACCTGGATCGTGCGCGCGGCCGCCGAATAGGCCTGCTGATAGCGCAGCAGTTCGGCAGCTTCGGTATCGAGGTCGACCTGGCTGACGCTGTCGCGCGCCGCGGCCGCCGCATCGGCGCGCGTCATCGCCGCCGCTTCCTGCGCCCGCGCCGCAGCGACCGTCTGGGCCTGCGTCGCCATATGCCCGGACCAGCGCGCCTCGGGATCGGCGGCGCCGCGCATCGTACCGAACGCCAGCATATTGCCGTTGCTGCCCGACGCATCGGCCGCCGCCACCTGATCGGGCGTCAGCGGCGCCGCGGTCAGTGTCGCCGCGCTCGTTCCGGTGAACAGCGGCTGGCCGGGATTGCCGTTGGCATCGGTGCCCGCCTGATGCGCGGCATTGAGTTGTGCCGCGAAATCGGTGGCCATCGTATCGAGCGCGGCGCGCTGATCGGCGACATGGTTCGCGCCCTCGGCCAATCCCGCCAGCGACCCGGTCGAGATCGCGAGCGGCGCCCCGCCGATGCTGTACGACAGACGGCCATCGGGCGCGGTCGTGACGGCGATCGGATTCACGACCCCGCCGCCGACGAGCAGGTCGCCCGATCCGGCAGCGCGCAGCGTCACCGCGCCATTATTGTCGAAGGTCGCGCTGACCCCCGCCTGCGACGACAATTGGTCGAGCAACCGGTCGCGCTCGTCGAGCAGGCTCGCTTCGTTGGTCGATCCCGGCCGCGCCTTGCGCAGCCCGATGTTGATCTGTTCGAGCGCGTCAAGGTTGGCGTTGAAGTCGCTGACCGCGCTCGTCGCCGCGCCCGAAATCCCGTCGCTCATGCCCGCCAGCTGGTCGGCCGCAGTGCGAAAGCCCGAGGCAATATCGTCGACCGATTGCAGGAACTGCGCGCGGAGCGTGGCGTTCGACGGATCGGCGGTGAGCTGGTCTGCAGTGGTGAACAGCTCGGTAAGCCCGGTCTTGATCCCGTTGGTTTCGTCGCTGAGCGCGCCTTCGACCTTGCCGAGCCAGTCGAGATACGCCGCCGCGCGTTCGGCATCGCCCGACGTGATGCGCGAATCCGCGATCAGCCATTGATCGACCGACCGGTCCAGCCCGCGAATATCGACGCCGCCGGGGTTGGTGTTGCCGCGATAGAAAATCGAATTGCCGCCACCGACGGCTTCCATCATCTCCAGCCGGCGCCGCGCATATCCGGGCGTCTGCGCGTTGGCGATATTGTCGCCGATCGTCGCGAGCGCGCGCGAATAGGCCTTGAGCCCGCTGTAGCCGATGCCGAGAAGATCGCTCATTGCACGCCTCCGCCAAAGCGGGCCGCGAGGCCGCCGGTCTGGCCGCGAAACTGCCGCTCGACCATGTCGGCGATGCCGAACTGGCGCATGGCGGCGAGGCTGTCGGCGGTGCGCGCGTCGGCCATTTCGCGGAAATTGTCGGTCGCGCTCGACCCGAAAATATCGTCGCCGAGCTTTGCCTGCCGCATCGACGCCATCAGCTGGCGCAGGATCACCGCCTCGAAAGCCTCGGCCGCCTTGCGCAGCCCGCCGTCACCGCCCCCCGCAGCCGCGGGGGTCGGCGTCGCCGAAATCGAAGAAATGGAGTTCGTCATATGATCACCAGTTCCGCAGTGAGCGCGCCGGCCTGGCTCAGCGCCTCGAGGATGGCGACGAGGTCGCCGGGGGGAACGCCCAGCCGATTGATCGAATCGACCAATTGGGAGAGCGAGGCATTGGGTTGCATCAGGAAGGCGGGGCGATAATCCTCCGCCACTTCGATTTCGCTCGACGGTTCGATCGCGGTCTCGCCGCGGCTGAACGGCGCCGGCTGCACCACCATCGGCGATTCCTTGACCGACACGGTAAGCTTGCCATGGCTGACCGCCGCGGTGCCGACGCGGACCGCGCCATTGATGACGACCGTGCCGGTGCGCGCATTGACGATCACCTTTGCGGGCGGTTCGGCGCGTTGGACGCCCAGATTTTCGATCTGCGACATCAGCCGCATTCGATCATCGCCGTTGCCGGCGGTGCGGATCGCGATACTGGCGCCGTCGATCATCGATGCGCTGCCGGGAATGGCGGCGTTGATCGCGTCGGTGACGCGCTTGGCATTGGTCGCGTCAAACTGGTGAAGGTTGAAGGTCAGCCAGTCGCTCGTCGCAAAGCCGGTGTCGACCGCGCGCTCGACCGTCGCGCCGCCCGCGATCCGGCCGCTCGACGGCACATTGACCGTCAGCTTTGACCCGTCGGCGGCGTCGACGCCGAGCCCGCCGATCACGAGATTGCCCTGCACCATTGCGTAAATCTGTCCGTCGGCGCCATAGAGCGGCGCGAGCACGAGCGTGCCGCCGCGAAGGGATTTCGCCTTGCCGATCGCCGACACGGTGACGTCGAGCCGCTGGCCCGGCTTGGCAAAGGGCGGCAGTTCGGCGGTGATCATTACCGCCGCGGCATTTTTCAGCGCCGGGTTCACCCCCGGCGGCAAGGTCAGGCCGAAACGCGACACCGCGCCCTTCATGCCGAGCGTCGAATAGTCGAGGCTGTCGTCGCCCGTCCCGGCAAGCCCGACGACGATTCCGTAGCCGGTGAGCTGGTTGGCGCGCAGGCCCTGGAACTGGCCCATATCCTTGATGCGCTGGGCCTGCGCGGGGGCGGCGAAGACGAGCCCCGCGAGCAGGAGCGCGAACAAGGTGAACAGGGACGGACGCTGGGTCACTTTATATTCCTCTTCAGAAGGGGCTGATCATCGAGAAGAAGCGCTGCAGCCAGCCCTGGCGGCTGGCGCGGGCGATCTCGCCCTTGCCGACGTAACGGATCGTCGCATCGGCGACGCGCGTCGACAGCACGCGGTTGTCGGGGCTGATGTCGATCGCGCGGACAATGCCCGAAATCTGGACGCGCTCGTCGCCGCGGTTAAGCGTCAGGAATTTCTCGCCCTTCACCAGCATCGTGCCATTGGGATAGACGGCGGCGACGGTCACGCTGACCTCGCCCGACAGCGCGTTCGATTGCGAGGCATCGCCCTTGCCCTTGAACTGCTGGCCGCCCCCCATTGCGATGTCGCTGGGGTTGAACAGCGACAGCGGGCCGGTGCTCGGCGGCGTCAGCCCGATATTGCCGTCGCGCTGCGTGCCTGCGGCGTTGCTTTTGGTCGCGGCGGTGCGCTCGACGAGCTGGATGGTGATGATGTCACCGACCTGCCCGGCACGGCCGCCCGACGTCAGCGGCACATAGGCGCCCTGAAAGATCGAGCCGTTGGCCGTTGGCGGCGCCGGCGGCAGCGGCATCGTCGCCGAAAAGGCGTCAGGCGGCAGCGTGTCCTTCGCGAGCGCCGTAGCGGGCGCGAGCGCGAAGGCCAGCATCGCCAGCTTAGAGAGTCTGCGACGCATTTTTCATCATTTCGTCGGTGGCCGAGATCATCTTCGAATTGACCTCATAGGCGCGCTGCGTCTCGATCATGTCGACGAGTTCCTCGACAACATTGACATTCGATCCTTCGAGCATCCCGCCGCGCAGCGTGCCGCGCCCTTCCTCGCCCGCGCCGCCGACGAGCGGCGCGCCCGAGGCCTGCGTTTCGACGAGCATGTTGCCACCGATCGCCTGGAGCCCCGCGGGGTTCGAAAAGCGTGCGATTTCGATGCGGCCGAGTTCGAGCGCGGTGCCATCGGCGCCGGTCGCCGAGACGGTGCCGTCGAGCCCGATCGACACGCCGCTGGCGTCTTCGGGCACCTGGATCGCGGGGCTCAGCGGTTTGCCGTCGGAGGTCACGATCGTGCCGTCGGGCGCGCGGCCGAAATTGCCCGCGCGGGTATAGCCGATGCGCCCGTCGGGCAGTTCGACCTGGAAGTATCCGGCGCCGTCGATCGCGACGTCGAGCCCGTTGCCCGTCGTCTGGAACGTCCCCTGCGTGTCGATGCGCGCGGTGCCGTTCAAGGCGACGCCGGTGCCGAGGTTGAGCCCCGTCGCATAGCGGTTTTCCGCGGTCGACGGCGCGCCCGCCTGCGTCATCAATTGATAGCTCAGCGTCTCGAAGCTCGCGCGGTCGCGCTTGAAGCCCGTTGTGTTGACGTTGGCAAGGTTGTTCGCGATCACCTGCATCCGGAAGCTTTGGGCATCCAGACCGGTACGTGCGACGTGCAAGGCGCCGAGGCTCATCTATTTTCTCCTTAACGGGGAAGCTGCATCAGATTGGCGGTCGCGCTGTCCATGTCGCGCACGTCGCCGATCATCTTCAATTGGGTGTCCCAGCTGCGGCTCGCCTCGATCATCTCGACGAGCGCGCTGGTGGCGGTGACGTTCGACCCTTCGATCGAACGGGTGAGCAGCCGCGCTTCGGGATCGTCGGGCAATATGCCGCCGCCCTTGACGCGGAACAGGCCGTCGAGCCCTTTGGCGATCTCCGACCCCGCGGGGGTCGCCAGCCGCAGCCGGTCGACCTCCTGCGGATTTTCGGGATCGCCGCCCTGCGGCACGATCCACACGCGGCCCTGCTGGTCGATCGTGATCGCGTCGGCGGGGGGGATCGTCACCGGCCCCTGGCCGCCCTGGACGGGGTTGCCGTCGCCGGTGGTCAGGAGCCCGCTCGGCGAAACCTGCAGGTCGCCGCGCCGCGTATAGGCCTCCTCGCCATCCTTCGCCTGGACGACGAGCAGCGCGTCGCCCTGCATCGCGATGTCGAGGTCGCGACCGGTGGAGGTGACGGCGCCCGCCCGCATGTCGGCGCCGAGCACCTCTTCGGACGCCATGGCACGCGCGTCGAGCCCGTTGCCATCGAGCCACAGCGACTGCGCATTCGCCATGTCGGCACGGAAGCCCGGCGTTTGCGCATTCGCCAGATTGTTGGCGATCGCCGTCTGCCGCGACATGCTGCCCCGCATCGCGGAGAGGCTGGTATAGATAAGGCGGTCCATCTGTTTGCTCCCGGCGGGCGGCGATCAGCCGTGCGTCAGCGCATGCCGATGATCGTCTGGGTCAGCTGCGACGCGCCCTCGATCGCCTTGGCATTCGCCTGAAAGTTGCGCTGCGCCGCCATCAGCATCACCAGCTCTTCGGTGATGTCGACGTTCGATCGTTCGAGTGCACCCGAACGGATCCCGCCCATCGGCCCGTTGGTCGCGGCGTCGATCGTCGGCGGGCCGCTTTCGCCCGTCGACTGCCAATGCGCATCGCCGATCGGACGCAAACCCGACATCGTCGGGAAGGTCGCCATCGCTACCTTGCCGAGCTTCTGATCCTCGCCATTGGCAAAGGTCGCGGTGACGAGGCCGTCGAGGCCGATCGTGACGTTCACCAGCGCCGAGGTCGGGTCCGACGGCGCGCCGGTGGGCAGCTGGAAATCGAAGGCGCCAGCAAGCGTGTTGTCGGTGACATTGCCATCGGCATCGATCGGCAGGAGCTGGAGTTTCTGACCCGTCGAATCGATGACATAGCCATCGGGCGTCGGCTCGAACGAGCCGTTGCGCGTATAGGTGACCTGCTCGCGCGGCGGCTCGCCCTTGACGATGAACATGCCCTCGCCGACGATCGCAAGGTCGAGCGTCTTTTCGCTCGATTCATAGGTGCCCTGCGTAAACTGCTGGGTGATGCCGTTAAGGCGCGTGCCCTGGCCCGCGATCATCTTGGTCGACTGCGTCGGCGACGAAGCGAAAATGTCGCCGAACTGCGCCTTGCTGCGCTTAAAGCCTACCGCAGCGGCGTTGGCGATATTGTTCGAGATGACCGACATGTCGGTCTGCGATGCCTTGAGGCCCGAAAGCGACGTATAAAATGACATGCTCTTAATCCTTACTGCACGGGGGTGGGTGTAGGGGTGGCGGACTTGATGTCCTCCAGCAGCTGCGTCTGCGCGGCGAGCTGCTCCGAAATCTGGGCGAGCACCGCGTTCGTTTCGGTGACGCCGGCCAGGCTGGAAAATTGCGCCATCTGCGCAACCATCTCGGTATTGTCGACCGGGTTGAACGGATCCTGCTGCGACAGCTGCGCCGTCATCAGGCGCAGGAAATCGCTCTGGTCCATCTGCTGGCTGGTGCCCGGCGGATAGAATATGGGATTCGGGTTGTTGATACTGTTGACGCTCATCTTACTGTCCCATCCTGAGGGTTTCGTTGATCAGGCCCTTGGCGGTTTCCAGGACCTGGACGTTGTTTTGATACTGGCGCGCGGTTTCGACCATCTCGACCAGTTCGGCGGCGCTATCGACCGCGGCCTCCCAGACATTGCCGTCGGCGTCGGCGAGCGGGTTCGACGGATCGTGACGCTTCGACGGCGCCATTTTCGAGGTCGTGACCTGATCGATCTGCACCGTCGCGCGGCCTTGATCGTCCATCACGGTGCGAAAAACGGGCTTGAGCGAGCGGAAGGCACCCGCCTCGCTGCCCGCGACCGTCCCCGCGTTGGCGAGGTTCGACGCGGTGGTGTTGAGCCGCACGAGCTGCGCCGACATGGCGCGGCCGCTGATGTCGAATACGGAAAAGCTGCCGTTCATCGTCATTCGCCCTTCAGCGCGCGCGACAGCGTGTTGATGCGGCCGCTGAGGAATGCGAGGCTCGACCGATAAGCGAGCGCGTTTTCGGCATAGGCTGTCTGTTCGGTCGCCATCTCGACGGTGTTGCCGTCGAGCGACGCCTGCACGGGGACGCGGTACGCGACCGCGCTTTCGGTCGAGCTGCCCTGCTGCGCAAGATCGAGCGCCTTCGCAAAGTCGAGGTCGCGCGCCTTGTAATTCGGCGTCGCGGCGTTCGCGATGTTCGACGCGAGCATCATCATGCGCTGGCTGCGCAGCTGGAGCGCCGTCGCATGCAGGCCAAAGAGTTTCTCGGATGCCATCATCACATTCCTTTGCTTGCCGCCATCCGGCGACGGGCCCTTGCCGGGACCGGGCCATCGGGCACCGACGCGCGGAAAAACACCCAAGCCAAAATGCAATGGTTGTGCCAAAAGCGTTTTTGTCATATTTTTCAATATTTTAATTTAACAGAGAGACGGCGGATCTGCGGCGTCGTCAAAAAACCGACGCGGCAGCGCAGCGCCACGGCAAACACGGCCAGCAGCGGCGGCTGGCACGCTTCGTGCATTTCACTGGGCCAGCAATCCGGATCGAAGGAGACGAACCTTGTCCCGCAGAATTTTCGCGGCGCTTGTCGCAAGCACCATCGCCGCCCCGGTCGCCGCGCAAGGCCAGGGGGCGAGTGAGGACTGGCAGGCAATCGACGCGCTGACCGCCACCGTTGCCAACGCGCTCGGCCGCACCGCGACTCCCGTCGATCGCCGCATCAAGCTTGCCCGTTGCCCCGAACCGGCCACGGTCAGCGCCATCGATGCCAATACGCTCGCGGTGCGCTGCGCTCCGCTCGGCTGGCGCCTGCGCGTCGCGATGACGGGGTCTGCCGGGGCGGGGTCACCGACTGCCGCATCCTTCGCGCGCCCGGCGCCGAGCGCGCCGGTGATCCGCCGCGGCGACAACGTCCGCGTGACAATCGACACGCCAAGCTATTCGATCGGCTATGCCGCAATCGCGGTCGAGGACGGCCGGATCGGCGAAACGATTGCGCTGCACGGCAGCGACCGCAAATCGACGTTGAGTGCCACCGTTACCGGCCCGGGCGCCGCGCGCATCGACAACTGACAAGAGGCGCTCTCGCGCGAACGGCCTGGTCGCCGTCGGCTTTCCGACGCGCCCGGGCCTTTCTTTTGTCTTTTTTGCAGGTGGCGCCCTTAATCCTCCTGGTAATGCACCGTTAAAGCCTTCGTGAAGCGCGTCGTCACTTTTCTGACGGCGCCCGATGGAGGCATTTATGTCGGGTGACAGCAAGATCGGACCCGCCAGCGGCATCGCCCGCACCGGACCGCTGCGCCGGGTCGCCAGCGAGGCGATCGCATCGGCGCACGCACCCGCCGAGGTACGCGCGGCGGCGGACAATATGCCCGCTGCGCGGCTGACGCGTCTGTCGAACAGTCTCGCCGATCAGCCGCCTCCGGTCGACATCGCGCGCGTCGCCGCCCTCCGGACGGCGATCGCGAGCGGCAATTATAGCGTCCACCCTGCGATCATCGCCAGCGCGATGCTCGACTTCCATGGCCGCGGTGGCGAATGATGCTGGCAGCGATGGATGAGGTGCAGGCGCGGCTCGATGCGTTGATCGGCGCGCTCGACGGACATGACGCAGGCGCGATCATTGCCGCAACCGAAGCGCTTGCGACCGCGGTGATTCTGTTTCGCGGAACTCCGATCCCGCCCGGGAGCGAGCATCGCGCGCGGACGCTGATCGGGCAGACGCTCGGCCAGCTCGAAGCCGCCGCGACGCGCGTCAATATCCTGAAGGACTGGACGCGTCAGCGGATTGACAGAAGCCACGAAATCCGTGGCACCCGGCCTGGTGGATTGGCCTTAAGCTATTGATATAGATATAGCAAAAGGCACTTTTTACGAAATGGCATGATGATTGCTTTGGGTCTGCTGAACCAGCGGAACCATGACAATGAACGCCATCAACACCCCCCAGGGCTCCGCCCGCATCGCCGCTCCGGTGCTCGACGCGGTACAGCGCGCCTCGGCGCGCACCGGGATCGATTTCGACTATCTGTTCGACGTCGCGCGGGTGGAAAGCGGTTATAATCCGAACGCGAAGGCGTCGACCTCGTCGGCGCGCGGCCTATATCAGTTCACCAAGCAGACGTGGCTCGCGACGCTCGAGCGGCATGGCGCGAACCACGGCCTTGCCTGGGCCGCCGACGCGATCGGTCGCGATGCGTCGGGCCGCCTGTCGGTCGCCGACCCGGTGCTGCGCGATCAGATTTTCGCGCTGCGCGACGATCCCGTCGCCGCATCGACGATGGCCGCGGCGCTGACCGGCGACAATCGCACCTATCTGGAAAGCCGGATCGGCCGCAGCGCCGAACCCGTCGACCTGTATCTCGCGCATTTCCTGGGATCGGGCGGTGCCGCCAAGTTCCTCACCGCGCTCGCCGCCGATCCCGACCAGCCCGGCGCGCCGATGATGCCCGAGGCGGCGGCCGCGAACCGTTCGGTCTTTTATGCCGGCGACGGCAGTATGCGCAGCCTTGCCGAGATCCGCGACCGGTTTCGCGCAAAGCTCGAGGACGGCGGCAAGACGGAAAATATGAAACCCTATGCCCCGCAGGGCTGGCTTGCACAGGCAAGCAGCTCGAGCGGCATGGCGAAGGGCGGCGGGCGCCCGCCGCTCCAGATGATGGATATCCAGCCTATGCCCAAAAAGCTCTCGATGGGCTTTGCCGCCGACGCCTATCGCCGGCTTGCCTCGCTCGGCGGAGGCGCGGCATGACCGTCGGCTTCGACCTTCGCAATATCGGCCGTATCGCCGGCGCCTCGGCGCTGCCGGCGGGGATGCTGATCCTCGTCGCGCTGATGGTGATCCCCGTCTCGCCGCTCATCCTCGATATCAGCTTCGTCGCGAACATCATGATCAGCTTGCTGATCCTGATGGTCGCGTTGCAGGCATCGAAGCCGCTCGATTTTTCGGCCTTTCCGACGGTGCTGCTGCTCGCAACCCTGTTCCGCCTGGCGCTCAACGTCGCGTCGACGCGCGTCGTGCTCGTCAGCGGTCACGAGGGCACAGCGGCGGCGGGGCATGTGATCGAAGCGTTCGGCCAGGTGCTGATCGGCGGCGATTATGTTGTCGGCCTGTTCGTTTTCGTCGTGCTGATGATCATCAACCTGATCGTCATCACCAAGGGCGCAGGCCGCGTATCCGAAGTATCGGCGCGCTTCACGCTCGACGCGCTGCCCGGCAAGCAGATGGCGATCGACGCCGACCTGAACGCCGGGCTGCTCACCCCCGAAGAGGCCAAGGCGCGCCGCATCGAGGTTGGCACCGAGGCCGATTTCTACGGCTCGATGGATGGTGCGTCGAAATTTGTGAAGGGCGACGCCGTCGCGGGCCTTTTGATCCTGTTCGTCAACATCGTCGGCGGACTGATCCTCGGCATGTTCAGCCACGGCCTCAGCCTGTCCGAGGCGGGCGCGACCTATATCACGCTGGCGATCGGCGACGCGCTCGTCGCGCAGATCCCCGCGCTCCTGCTGTCGATCGCCGCCGCGGCGATCGTCACCCGCGTCGCGTCGCCCTTCGACCTCAGCGGCCAGATCGGCAGCCAATTCTCTTCGCCGCTCATCTGGACCGCGGTTGGCGGCATTCTTTTCATTCTCGGCCTCGTCCCCGCGATGCCGCAGATGCTGATCCTGCCCGCAGCGGCGCTGGCCTTCGCCATCGGCTGGCAGCTGCGCCGCGCCGAAGCGGCGGTCGCTGCCGCACCCGAACCGGTGGCGCCCGCGCCCGACCCGTCGCGCATCGAATGGGCCGACGTCAGCGACGCGAGCGCGTGCCAGCTCGAAATCGGCTACGCGCTCGTCGCCCTCGTCGACGACCGCAAGGGCGCGCCGCTGATGACGCGGATTACCGGCATCCGCCGTCAATTGTCGAAAGAGCTGGGGTTCGTCATCCCGCCGGTGAAGGTCACCGATGACCTGTCGCTGCCCGGCAATGTCTATCGCATCTCGGTCGCAGGGGTGATCGTCGGCGAGGACGAGGTTTTCCCCAACGAAATGCTCGCGCTCGATTCGGGCGATCTTGTGCGCCAGGTGACCGGACGCCCGTGCAAGGATCCGACTTTCGGCCTCGACGCGCTCTGGATTCCAAAGACGGCACAGAATGACGCGATCGCCGCAGGCTATACCGTCGTCGATCCGGCGACCGTGGTCGCCACCCACCTCAACAACAGCATCGTCGGCGCCGCCGCCGAACTGTTCGGCATCGACGATGCGCAGGCACTGATCGACAATCTGAAGACGCATTACCCGCAGCTCGCGCAGAATCTGTCGCCGCAGGGCTATGCACTGCCGCGCGTCGCCAGCCTTTGCAAATCGCTGCTCGTCGAGCGCGTGCCGCTGCGCGATTTCCGCAAGATTGCCGAAGCGATGGTTGCCTTGTCGGCGCAGCAGCTCGGTGAAAGCGACCTCGTCGAAGCGGTGCGCCAGCGTATCGGCGCGCTGATCGTCCAGACGATCGTGCCGAGCCGGATGCCACTGCCGGTCGTGACCTTCAGCCCCGAGGTCGAAGTGCTGCTCAACCAGGCTGTGCGCGCCAATCCCGCCGCCGAATGGCCGTTCGAGCATGGCATGGCGATGAAGATCATCGAACAGGTCGGACAGGCGGTCGAACCGCTGCTGCTCTCGACGCGCAGCTTTGCGCTCGTCGCCTCGCCGATCTGCCGCTCGGCGCTCTCGCGCCTCGTGCGCGCCACCTTCCCCGACGTTGCCGTCATCTCCTACCTCGAGATTCCGGCGACCAAGCAGACCGAAATCGTCGCGACGATCGGCGCCGACGTGCCGCGCCTCGCGCCCGGGCCCGATGCCCATATGGAGGATCAGATACATGAGAATTGAGTCCGCCGAGCAATTTGGCGGCGCGACCGGACGCGCGCTGCGCCCGCAGGGCTATGGCGAAAGCGTCGACGCGCTGGTCGAGGAATATGCCCCGCTCGTCCGGAAGATCGCGTGGCAGGTGTTCTCGCGCGTGTCGCGGACGAGCGAACTCGACGACCTCATCCAGACCGGGCTGATCGCACTCATCGAGGCGAGCCGCCATTATGAGGAACGCGGCTTCGCCTTTGCGACCTATGCCTCGACGCGCATTCGCGGCGCGATGATCGACCAGCTCCGCCGCGAAGCCGACGTCGGCCGGTCGGCGATGGTCGCCGCCAAGCGGCTCCAGGCGACGCGCGCCGCGCTCGAACAGCAATTGCTGCGCGCGCCGAGCGCGGCCGAAATGGCGGTCGCGCTCGACATGGCGGCCGAGGATTATTTCGCGCTAGAACGCAATGCGACGCACGGCCGTTCGACCTCGCTCGACGAGTTGACCGAGATCGGGGCCTTCCTCGCCGCCGACGAAGATGCGGGCGCCGACGAGCGCTGCGAGCAGGAGGATCTGATGGGCGCGCTGCGCCAATGCGTCGGCCGCCTGTCCGAACGCGAGCAGATGGTGCTCCAGCTCTATTTTTTCGAAGAGCTCAACCTCCACGAAATCGGCCTGACGCTCGACGTCAGCGCGGCGCGCATCTGCCAGATCAAGCGCGAGGCGATGATCAAGGTCGAACGCATGATGCGCGAGATCACCGAATAGGAAATGACCGGGCGCGGCGCGCGGCCCCATGCGCCGCGTCCGGCCCGAGGGATTAAGCCGCCAGCGTTTGTCCGCCCTGCCGGGCCGAGCCGATCTTTTTGAAATAGGACGCCATGCGCTCGGTCCCGATATCGGTCAGGCGGACGAGTGTCCGTCGGCGGTCGCGCTCGTCGATCGATCGATGGACAAGCCCGCAGTGTTCGAGCAGCGCGATCATGCGCAGCCCCGACGACAGCGGAACGCCCGCGCCCGTGGCAAGGTCGCTGGCGCTGAGCATGCGGCCGTGGGCGCTCGCCAGCATCAGGTCGAGCATCATGTCCCACGCCGGGCCCGACATGTCGGCACCGCCGAAATGAACGCGGCGAATACGCCGGATCTCGATGCTGTATGCCAGCTGATCGAGCAGTGCGGCGTCGGCCGCCGTTTCACTCCGCGTTTCCATCGCGGAATGGCGCAACGCCGCTGGCGCTTCGTCGCGGCGGCTTGCCAACAGATCGTGGATCTGATCGACCCGTGATTTCAGGTCGGCAATTTCCTGGTTCGAGAATTGCTGCATTGTGACAACACCCCTGGGAGCCACCGCTAAGCCGCAATTTCCTCTCGCCGACCCGACGATCCCGATGCGTAGATGATCAGCAACAGGATCGGATAGGATATATACATCGACAGCAGCGAATAAGGCCGCGCCAATATCTCCACGAACATCAGTTTCTGGATATGGCCGAAAATGGCGATCAGCTGCCACCCGGTGATCCAATATGGCCAGAAACGCTGCGTCCGAAGGGCCGTGAACCAGAAGCTCAGGAGCACCAGGACGTCGATGATGAAGATATTGACCTCGATGTGAGTCCAGGTCGGAAAAGGATTCACGGCCGTCGTGAGGACCGAGGCGATCAAGGCCGTATAGGCTGCCCAACGCTCCAGCGTTCCTCCGCGCCGGATTGCGACGGCGACGGTAAACAGCAAAACAGCGTAGTAAATCGCGACGGACCACATATGTGGCAGTCAACCTTTCTTGCGGATCAGCCGGCCTTCGCGAAAGCCGACGCGTCGATGGCGTTGCGATCGTTGTCGCGTGAATCGATCCGCTTTGACTCCAGCGGCTTGACGCCCGCTTCTTTTGCCGCAGAAACTCGTTCGTTG
The DNA here is from genome assembly GCF_036687315.1 of Sphingopyxis sp. TUF1. NCBI lineage: Bacteria > Pseudomonadati > Pseudomonadota > Alphaproteobacteria > Sphingomonadales > Sphingopyxidaceae > Sphingopyxis > Sphingopyxis kveilinensis. The sequence continues at coordinate 1,641,830 of NZ_CP144683.1, read as the reverse complement.
AGCATTATCTTTTTCCTTGAAAAAGAATGCTACCGGTTTCCCCCCCGCAGCATTCGGTTCGAGCAGTCAAGTCAGAACGCGACCAAGTCCAACAAGGATCGAGTAGAGGGCGGAGAAGGCCAAGATCGTCGCAAACGCGATGAGGATCGGCCAAAGAATCCTTTCCATCAACCCATGCCGATTGACCGGCTGGGACGCGGTAGGAAATGGCGAACCAATATCGAAAAATCGCCGAAACGAACTGCGCCCCGGTCCGGCATCGGGGGCGGGGGGATCGTCGCCTAGGTCGATCAGTTGATATGTCAAAGGCTGATAAGGGGTAACATGGTCGAAAACACCGTTAACAGCGAGAATGCGCGCGGCTTCTATTCGATTGGAAACGTTGAGCTTTTTCAGCACGCGCCGCACCCGTTCATCGACGGTATGCGGCGAAACATTCATGATTCGCGCGATCTGCTTGGAGTTTTTATGTTCGTAAACGTGCCGCAGCGTTTCGATCTGCGCGGCCGAAAGCAGGCTGATGTAGGTGTCGGGAGCGCCTTGCACGGGCCTGGAATAGAGCATCATGAGTCGAAATCAAGATCGTCAGGGTCAATTCCTGTTTCCACCGTGCAATGATACGGTGACATGCAGAACGAGCGGCGCGATTCACTGTAACATCCGACTCTAACGCCAAGGCGTCGGATCAATTTGCGGGTTCGGAAAAGCGCTTAATCGGGATTCACCGTTCGAAGCTGGTGGTTTCATCGAGCGAGCTCGATCGGAGGCGCGATCGCGTGAATGGCCTCAGTTGCGGCCCTCGACCAGCCCGCGCGCGATCACCTGCGCCTGAATCTCGGCCGCACCTTCGAAGATGTTGAGGATGCGCGCGTCGCACAAAATGCGGCTGATTTCATATTCGAGCGCATAACCGTTGCCGCCATGAATCTGCAAACTGGCGTCGGCATTCGCCCACGCGGCGCGCGCGGCGAGCAGCTTCGCCATCCCCGCCTCGATGTCGCAGCGTTTGCCGCTGTCCTTCGCGCGCGCCGCGGCATAGCTCAGCTCGCGCGCCATCACGAAATCGACGAGGCTCATCGCCAGCTTGTCGGCGACGCGCGGGAAGGCGACGATTGCCCGGCCGAACTGCTTGCGGTTCATCGCATACTCGAGCCCCAGCTCAAGCGCGCGCCGCGCCACACCGACCGCGCGCGCCGCGGTCTGGATCCGCGCGCCTTCGAACGTGTGCATCAGCTGCTTGAACCCCTGCCCCTCCGCGCCGCCGAGCAGCGCGTCGGCGGGCGCGGTAAACCCATCGAACTGCAACGCATATTCGCGCATCCCGCGATAGCCGAGCACTGCAATCTCGCTCCCGCTCATGCCCGCGGCGGGAAAGGGATCGGCGTCGGTGCCGCGCGGCTTGGGGATGAGCAGCATCGACAGTCCGGCATAGCCCTTGGCATCGGGCAAGGTACGCGCGAGCAGGGTCATCAGGTCCGAGCGAGCGGCGTGGGTAATCCACGTCTTCGCGCCGTCGATGACCCAGCGGCCGTCCATGAACCGCGCGCGCGTCTGCAGCGAGCCGAGGTCCGATCCGACGTCGGGTTCGGTGAACACCGCGGTCGGCAGCACCTCCCCGCGCGCGATCTTCGGCAGCCATTCGGCTTTCTGCGCGTCGGTGCCGCCCGTCGCGATCAGCTCGCCCGCAATCTCCGAGCGCGTGCCGAGCGATCCCGCGCCGATCCAGCCACGCGACAATTCCTCGGTGACGAGGCACATCACCAGCTTCGACAGGCCGAGTCCGCCAAACTCCGCAGGAATGCACACGCCAAAGGTGCCAAGATCGGCCATCGCCTGCACCGTGGCATCGGGGATCAGCGCGTTGGCGAGGTGCCAGCGGTGCGCGTGCGGAATGATCTCGGCCTCGGTGAAGCGGCGAAACTGGCCGCGGATCGCGTCGAGCTCGGCGTCGTGCAACGTCTCGCTCGGCCAGTCGGCGCCCGCGAGCGCGCCGGCAACCTCCGCGCGCAGTGCGGCGTGGTCGGCATCGAGCAGCTCCGCGCAGCCCTCGGCAAGCGCGCGCGCTTCGGGACCAAGGCCAAGGTCGGCGGGGCGGAATATCTCATTCTGCCCCATCGGAAGCCCGCCGACGAGCTGGCCGATGCTTTCGGCGAAAGCGAGCTGCGCAATCGTGGCGTCGAGCGGGTTCGCATCCCGGCCGGCGTCGCGCCAGTCCAGCACGGCCTCCAGCGCCGCGACCGTCGTCGCGACCCACGCAAAGCCGTGCGCCGCGCGCTGTTCGTCATCGATCCGCCGCGCCGCCAGCCGTGCGGCGAGTGCCGCCTGCGTCGCGCCGCGGTAGGCCTGCGCCGCTTCCAAAGCGGAGCGCAAATCCATCACGCGGCGCGCTCGAAGATCGCGGCGATGCCCTGCCCGCCGCCGATGCACATCGTCTCCAGCCCATAGCGCCCGTCGCGGCGCACCAGTTCGCGCGTCAGATTGGCGAGGATGCGTCCACCCGTCGCGCCGATCGGGTGACCCAGCGAGATGCCCGACCCGTTGACGTTCAGTATGTCGTGGCGGCTGTCGTCGTCCGACCATCCCCAACCCTTGAGCACCGCGAGCACCTGCGGCGCAAAGGCTTCGTTGAGTTCGACAAGGTCGACGTCGCCCCAGCCGAGCCCGCTGCGCGCGAACAGCCGTTCGACCGCGGGGACCGGGCCGATGCCCATGCGGCTGGGGTCGCACCCTGCCGACGCCGCGCAGTGATACCAGGCGATCGGCTCCAGGCCGAGCTCATCGAGCTTGTCCTCGGCGACCACCAGGCACGCCGCGGCGGCGTCATTCTGCTGGCTCGCATTGCCCGCCGTCACGACGCCGCCCTCGAGCGCGCGCAATTTGCCGAGCGATTCCATGCTCGCGTCGGCGCGATAGCCTTCGTCATGCGCGAAGATCACAGGATCGCCCTTCTTCTGCGGCACGCTGACCGGCACCAGTTCGTCGTCGAACAGGCCGTTCGCCCACGCTGCCGCCGCGCGCTGGTGGCTGCACACCGCATAGGCGTCGGCCGCCTCGCGGCTGATACCATAATCCTTCGCCAGATTTTCGGCGGTTTCGATCATGCCGCTGATTACGCCGAAGCGTTCGACCGGCTGCGACATCAGCCGCCCGCGCGTCAGCCGGTCGTGGAGCGTCAGATTGCCCGCGCGCACCCCCTTGCGAATGTCGGTGCTGTAATGTTCGACGTTCGACATCGATTCGACGCCGCCCGCGACGACGACGTCGGCCATCCCCGTCTGGACCATCATCGCGGCGTTGACCACAGCCTGCAGCCCCGATCCACAGCGGCGGTCGAGCTGGTATCCCGGCACTTCGAGCGGCAGCCCCGCGGCCAGCCACGACCAGTGGCCGATCGCCGGCGCCTCGCCATTGCCATAGCCTTGCGAAAAGACGACGTCGTCGACGCGCGCGGGGTCGATTTTTGTCCGCTCGATCAGCGCCTTCAGGATCACCGCGCCGAGTTCGCCCGCAGTCATCGACGACAGCGCGCCCCCGAACTTGCCGACGGCGGTGCGGATCGGGGCGACAATGGCGGCGCGGCGCAGGGTCATTTCGAGTCTCCGGTTTCTGTTACATCACTTATTCTGTTCCCCCGCGAAGGCGGGGGTCCATCATCCGATCCTCGCGAGTTCCGGCAACGGTTGCTGCGGGACAAGAGGGCAGGTGATGGGCCCCCGCCTTCGCGGGGGATCACGAAGGGGCGGGTAATCAGGCCACACCGACAATTCCGGCGTCGATCAGACGGGCGATCTCGCCCGAGGAAAGCGAAAGGCGCGATGCCAGCACATCTTCGCTATGTTCGCCATTGCGCGGCGCGCTGGCGGGCGGCTGGCGTGTCGCGTGGGGCAAGGTCGCAAAGGCGCCGGCGGCGGGATAGGCAAAGCCGCTGGGGTTGTCGGCCGCGCCAAAGATCGGATTATCGGCAACGAGCGCCGGGTCCTGCACCGCCTCATACATCGTCCGATAGGGCGAATGGACGATCCCGCCCGCATCGAAAGCAGCGGCAAGGTCGGCATGGTCGCGCGCAGCGATCGCCGACTCGAACAGCGGATACAGCGCGTCGCGGTGCGTGAAACGAAGCCCATCGTCGGTTGCAAAGGAGACCCCGCACAACGCCTCGACCGCTGCAATTGCCTCACCAAGGTCTAGCGCGGCGACCAGATTCGCCCATTGCCGCGGCGTCACGACGACGATCATCGTCCGCCGTCCGTCGCGCGTCACGAAATCGCGCCCGAACAGGCCGTAAACCGCATTGCCGAGCCGCGGCCGGTTTTCGCCCGTGTAAAGCATCTCGGCCACCCCGCCCAGATTGGCAACCGTGCCGATCGCGACGTCGGACAGCGGAATGCGGACCTCACCGCCTTCGCCGGTGACGCTCCGCCGCTGGATCGCCGCGAGCAGCGCGAACGCCGCATAGGCGCCGGTGAGCAAGTCCCACGCGGGCAGCACATGGTTTACCGGATTGGGGCCCGCGCCGGTCAGCATCGGATAGCCGACCGCATTGTTCACCGTATAGTCGAGCGCGGGCGAGCCATTGGACCAGCCCATCACGCGCACGGTGATGAGGTCGACGCGACCCTCGGCGAGCGTATCGTGCGAGAGGAAGCCGCCCGCGGGAAAATTGGTGACGAACTGCCCCGTGGCGCGCACCAGCGCCTGCAAAAGCTCGCGCCCCTCCGCCCGGCCAAGGTCGAGCGCGACCGACTTTTTCGCGCGATTGAGATTTTCCCAATAGAGCGAGTCATTGTTCGCCGTCACCGGCCAGCGCCGGAAATCGGGACCACCGCCGATCTGGTCGACACGGATCACCTCGGCACCCATTTGCGCACAGTAAAGCCCGGCGGTCGGCGAGGCGACAAAGGAGGAGGCTTCGATCACCGACAGACCGGCCAAGAGGTCGTACATCCGGCGCCCGTCCCCCGCGCAGTCGCGGCCTTTGCAGCCGCTTACCACTATCTGGCGCACCCGAAGGGATTCGAACCCCTGGCCTCTGCCTTCGGAGGGCAGCGCTCTATCCAGCTGAGCTACGGGTGCTGATAGAGCGCGGCCTCTAGCAAGGCTGCGCCGCGCCAGCAATGGCCTATCGACCGGATCGCGCGGATATGCCAAGCGGAACGCGCGCGGGGGGAACAAGGGAGTGACGGTGAGAACAGCCGATCAACAATGGCCGATGGCCGCCGACCTGTATGGCGAGATGCAGCTCGAGGCGAACCCGCCCGCGCGGCGGCGCTGGCGCGATTTCGTGCCCGGCGTTCTTGTCACCGCCATCGCCGCGCTCGCCGCGGCGTGGCTCGCCGACCATTATGCCGCGCCGATCGTGCTGATGGGCCTGCTCATCGGACTCGCGCTGTCCTTTCTGTCGCAGGATGCGCGCACGCACGCCGGGCTCGACCTGATGTCGCAAACCGCGCTGCGCATCGGCATCGTGCTCGTCGGCGCGCGTATCACCGCGGTCCAGCTCGCCGAACTGGGACCGCTGCCCTTCCTGCTGCTCGCCCTCATCATGCTCGCGGTGATCCTTGTCACCGTCCTCAGCGCGCGCCTCTTTGCGCAGGATCGTCACGCCGCGCTGCTCGCAGGCGGCGCGACGGCGATCTGCGGGGCGTCGGCGGCGCTCGCGCTCTGGTCGCTGATCGGCGACCGGCGCGTCGATCAGGCGCGCTTCACCCTGACATTGGTCGGCATCACCGTCGCCAGCGCGCTCGCGATGACGCTTTATCCCGTGCTCGCGGCGCAGCTCGGGCTGACCGACGCGCAGGCGGGCTTCCTGATCGGCGCGTCGATCCACGACGTCGCGCAGGCGATCGGTGGCGGCTTTTCTTTCTCTCCGCAAGCAGGCGAGGTCGCGACGATCGTCAAGCTGACGCGCGTCGCGCTGCTCGCGCCGATGCTGATGCTCGTCGCGCTATGGCTCGGTCGTATGGGCGAGGCGGGCAGCACTTCGCGCATCCCGCTGCGTTTGCCGTGGTTCATCCTCGGCTTCCTCGCCGTGGTCGCGGTCAACTCGCTGGTCGCGATCCCTCGGCCGGTGCAGGATGGCGCGACGACGGGCGCGCAGGCGCTGCTGCTGCTCGCGATCGTCGCGACCGCGATGAAGGCGCGGCTGCACCTGCTGCTCGATCAGGGGTGGCAGAGTTTTGCGCCGATCATTGTCGCGACGCTGACCAGCTTCGTCCTGTCGCTCGGCGCGGCACTGCTGTTATGACGGCGTGACGTCAGGACAAGCAATTGTTTCCATTTACCTCGTCATTGCGAGGAGTGAGGCGACGAAGCAATCCGCAGCCATCGACCGTGCAGGACGACAGCTGGAGATTGTTCGCTCCGTTCGCAATGACGAGTTTTAGGTTTTCGGTAACGCCCAGCTGACCGTCAGCTGCGTCGCGCGGCGCGGAATGTCGAGCTTTGCCTCGCTGAAATTGACCTTTTCATTCGGCGGCAGCATCCGCACCGGCGGCTTGATCGTCCAGCTGTAGACGATGGTGCCCTGCGCATCGCGCAATTCGGCAAGGATCGGCGGCACGCGCTGTTCGCGATCGGTCGGGTTGATGATCACCCCCGACGCGGCGAAATAGATGGTGCCGTCGGCGAGTTCGCGGTGATCCTGATTGGGCGGCAATTCGATCACCAGATCGGGTTCGGCAGTGCCGCCGGGCAGGCCCAGCCCTTCCGCCCAGCCGGGCAGCCCGAACCAGGCGAGCGCGCCCGTTGCCGCGAGCATCAGCGCCGCGGCGCTCGCGGCGATGATCGTCCAGCGCTTCGCCGGGTTGCGGCGCGGGCGGCGGAACGGCAGCGGCGCATCGTCGGCCAGAGGGGCCGGGCGCGGCGCGGGACGCGGTGGCGCCTCGGCGGCAAAGGCCGGCGGCGGCGGCACCGGATCGGGTTCGGGGAAATCGGAATAGGTAGCGGCGGGGGCCGGGGTCGGCGCCGGTTTCGGCTCGGGCGCGGGTTCGGCGGCGACGCCCGGCGGAACGATGGCGCCGGCCGGCGGCGGTGCGGCGGCGGGTTCCTGAAACCAGCTGTGGCGGCAATTGGCGCAGCGCACCGTACGGCCCGCGGGTCCGATGGCGGTATCGGGAACGACATAGCGCGTGTGACAGGACGGACAGGCGAGGATCATGACCCTCTCTAAACACGCTGATTCGCGGCGTTGCAAGCGCCGCGTTCACTCGCGGCTTGTCCTTGGGCAAGAGCCGTGCGAGAGGCAGCGGGATGAGCGGACCAGCGCCCCTGTTCCCTGAGCCTGTGCGGGCCTGCTTGCGCCCATGGGTGACGCCATGACCGACGCGGCGCCGATGCGGCCGGGCGGCGCGATGGTCGAATTCAGCGGCGTCGGCCTCCGCTATGGTCCCGACGCCGAAATCCTGTCCGACATCAGCTTCAACCTGCAACCCGGCAGCTTCTATTTCCTCACCGGACCGTCGGGCGCGGGCAAGACATCGCTGCTGAAGATGCTCTATCTCGCGCAGCGGCCGAGCCGCGGCATCGTCCGCCTGTTCGGCGAGGATCTCGTCGCGATGCCGCGCCACCGCCTGCCGGGCTTTCGCCGCCGCATCGGCGTCGTGTTTCAGGATTTCCGCCTGATCCCGCATTTGTCGGCGCGCGATAATATCGCGCTGCCGCTGCGCATCGCGGGGGTGGGCGAGGAGGATCTGGCCGGCCCGGTCGGCGAGATGCTGAGCTGGATCGGGCTGGGCGAACGCGCCGAGGCCTTTCCGCCGACGCTGTCGGGCGGCGAGCAGCAACGCGTCGCGATCGCGCGCGCGGTGATCGCGCGCCCGCAACTGCTCGTCGCCGACGAACCGACGGGCAACGTCGATCCCGACATGGCGATGCGCCTTTTGGGGCTGTTCGAGGCGCTTAATCGCCTTGGCACCACCGTCGTCGTCGCGACGCACGACATCCACCTGATCAGCCGCATCGAAAATGCCCAGATGATGCGGCTCGAAAAAGGGCGCCTGTCCGACCCCACCGGCGCGCTGCGCTATCCGCCGGCGAACAGGGCGTGACCCTCGCATGATCATCCCGCGCGTTCCCGTCCAGCACCGCCGCCTGCTCCCCGACCGCCGTCTGTCGGGGCCGACACCGTGGATCATCGCGATCCTGATGATGCTGACCCTGCTCGCCGCCGCCGCGGGGGTCGGGCTGGCGCGATCGGCCAACGCGATCGGCGATGCGATCGCGGGCCGCGTCACCGTCCAGATCGTCACCGCCAATCCGGTGACGCGCGCCCAGCAGGCCGCGGCGCTCCGCCGCGCCGCGAGCGCCGCGCCCTTCGTCCGCACTGCGCGCGCGGTCGAGCGCGAGGAATTGCAGGCGATGCTCGGCCAATGGTTCGGCAGCGCCGAGGGCGACGACCCGGTGCTGGCCTCGCTGCCTCTTCCTGCCCTCGTCGACATCGATTTCGCCGGCGGCAACCGCGCGAGCGCGATGCGGTCGCTCGAAACGCTGGTCGCGCGCGAGGCGCCGGGCGCGCGGATCATTCCGCACGCCGAATGGCTCGGCCCCGTCGCGCGGCTGATCCGCTCGTTCGCCTGGATCGCGGGCGGACTCGTGCTGCTGATGGCGCTCGCCAGCGCCGCGGTGGTGATCATGACCGCGCGCGCCGCGCTCGGCACCCATTTTGCGACGATCGAGATGCTGCACCTGATCGGCGCAACCGACCGGCAGATCGCGCGGCTGTTCCAGCGCCGGATCGCGATCGACACCGCCTATGGCATCGCGCTCGGCAGCCTCGTCGCCGCCGCGATCCTGCTGCTGATCGGCTGGCAATGGTCGGGGGTAACCGCGGGGCTCGCCGCGACCGCATCGCTTGGGTCCGCCGGGTGGGCGCTCTTGCTGGCGCTGCCGCTATTGGGTATCGCGCTCGCTGCCCTGACGGCGCGCCAGACGCTGCTCGCCGCGCTCAAGAAGATGTTATGATCAAGCGCCTGATCTCGCTGCTGTTCCTTGCGTGGGTGCTGGGTTTCGCCTGGTTCGCGCTGCTGCTGCCGCTGCCCGCGCCACCGCAAAAGACCGACGCCATCGTCGTCGTCACCGGCGGCCCCGGACGCATCGACCGCGCGCTCGAACGGCTCGAGGCGGGCGATGCCAAGCGCCTGCTGATCAGCGGCGTCGCGCGCGAGGTCAAGCCGCGCGAACTTGCCGCCGAATATGGCCGCCCGACGGACCTGTTCGATTGCTGCATCGCGCTGGGGTTCGAGGCCGAAGACACGCGCTCGAACGCGACCGAGGTTGCGGCCTGGGCCAAGCGGCGCGATTACAGGAGCATCCGGCTCGTCACGACCGACTGGCACATGCGCCGCGCCGAATATGAAATCGGCCGCGCGGTGGGCAAGGATGTGACGATCGTTCCCGACGCGGTGCGCAGCCAGCCGGGTCTCGCGACGCTGTTTCGCGAATATCATAAATATCTGGCAGGGCTGGCGGGCGGCCTGCTCGGGCTTTAAGAGCGGCGCCAATGCGCTACACGATCGCCCTCCTCCGCTCGATCCTCTTCTGGCTGCTGTTCGTCCTGATGAGCAGTGTCGCGTCGATCGGCGCGGTGATTGCGCTCCCCATATCGCACCGCGCGACGATCGGGTTCGTGCGCCTTTGGGCGCGCTTCCACCGGCTGATCTGCCGCTTCGTGCTCGGTCAGCGGATCGTCGTCGAGGGCGCGATGCCCGACACGCCGGTGCTTTATGTCTTCAAGCACGAAAGCGCGTTCGAGACGATCGAACAGCCAATGCTGTTCCGCCATCCCGCCGTCTTCGCCAAGGAAGAGCTGTTTTCGATCCCTGTCTGGGGGCAGGCGGCGCGCTTCTATGGCCTGATCCCCGTCGACCGCGACGGCGGCGGCAAGGCGATGCGTGCAATGCTCGGCGCCGCCAAGGCTGCGCTCGCGAACGGCCGCCCGCTCGTCCTCTTTGCCGAGGGCACGCGCGTTCCGCATGGCGCGGCGCCGCCGCTGCGCCCCGGCTTCGCAGGCATGTACCGCCTGCTCGGCGTTCCCGTCATTCCCGTCGCGGTCGACAGCGGCATCGCCTATCCGCCGCGGCGCTGGGTCAAATGGCCGGGCACGATCACCTATCGCATCGGCGAAACCATCCCCCCCGGCTTGCCGCGCGAGGAGGCCGAAGCGCGCGTGCGCGCCGCGATCAACGCGCTGAACCCGCCTGCGGCGTTACAAAACGCGACGCCACACTGACGGTCACAAGACCGGTCGAGATTTGGTTTCTGACGAGCCGAAAATGTCGATTTTTCGGGAACCGGAGCGCAGCGTGCTTTCTGCACGTGAGCACCGGAAGCGCGAAAAGTCGGCATTTGCAGGCCGTCAGGGACCAAATCTCGACCGGTCTTAATGCTTCCGCCCGAAATCGGGCGCGGCATCATCCTGCCCCTCGGCGATGATCGACCGCCGGATCGCGCGCGTGCGCGTGAACCAGTCCTCCAGCCGCGCGCCGTCGCCGCGGCGGATCGCCTGTTGCAGCACGGTCAGATCCTCGTTGAAGCGCTGAAGCGTCGCGAGCACGGCGTCCTTGTTGGCCAGAAACACATCGCGCCACATCACCGGGTCGCTCGCCGCGATGCGCGTGAAGTCGCGAAAACCGCCCGCCGAATATTTGATGACCTCGCTCTCGGTCACCTCCTCCAGTTCGCTCGCGGTGCCGACGATCGTATAGGCGATCAAATGCGGCAGGTGGCTCGTCACCGCGAGCACCATGTCGTGATGCGCCGCATCCATCGTCTCGACCCGCGCGCCCAGCGCCTGCCAGAAGGACGTCACCGCCGCGACGGCGTCTTGCGGTGCATCCACGGGCGGGGTGACGATGCACCAGCGTCCCTCGAACAGCGTCGCAAAGCCCGCGGCAGGCCCGCTGTTTTCGGTCCCTGCAACGGGATGCGCCGGAATGACGACATGATCGGGCAAGGTCTTGGCAAGCGCCGCGGCGACCCCCGCCTTCGACGATCCGACGTCGGAGATGATCGCTCGCGGTATCAGCCCCGGCCGAATGGCGGCCGCGGCATCGGCCATCCGCCCGACAGGGACCGCGAGCACGACAAGATCGGCATCCGCCACCGCTGCGGCCGGATCGTCCGCAATCATATCGCCCAGCCCCAGCGTCCGCGCTTCATCGCGCACCGCATCGCTGGCGTCATAGCCCGTCACCGCGATGCCGGGCAGCCGCGCCTTCACCGCGCGCGCGATCGACGAGCCGATCAGGCCCAGCCCGACGATCGCGACGCGTTCTAACGCCATCAGCCGGCAAGCGCGGCGCGGACCGCCGCCGCCAGACCGCGCGTTTCGTCTTCGGTGCCGATCGTCATACGCAAAGCCTGCGGAATTCCCTGTCCCGGCAGCCAGCGGACGATATAACCCGCGTCCATCAGCCGGTTGTACACCGTCTCGGCGCTCACCGCGCCTTCGAACAGCACGAGCAGGAAGTTGGTCGCGGACGGGATGACGCGCACGCCATGATTGCCAAGATTCTCCAGCTCCTGCGCCAGCCACGCGCGCCACGTCGCATTATGCTCGCGGCTGTGGTTCACAAACGCGTCGTCGCCGAGCGCCGCGACCGCTGCAGCCTGTCCCGCACGGGTGACATTGAACGGCAGGCGGATACGGTGCAGCGCCGAAATCACCTCGGCACTCGCATAGCCCCAGCCGATGCGCTCGGCGGCGAGCCCGTGGATCTTGGAGAAGGTGCGCGTCACAAAAACATTGGGCTGGGTCTTCGCCAGCTCGAGCCCGCCATCGTCCTCGTCCGGCGCCAGATATTCGGCATAGGCCTGGTCGATCACGAACAGCACGTACTTGGGCAGCCCGGCGTAAAGCCGTGCCACTTCCTCGCGCGTCGCGAGCGTCCCCGTCGGGTTGTTCGGGTTGGCCAGATAGACGACGCGCGTCTTGTCGGTCACCGCGGCGAGCAGCGCATCGACGTCGGTCGCAAAGTCGCGGTCGTCGGCCTCGATCGGCACCGCACCCACCCGCCGTGCGGCGATTTCATAAACCGCAAAGCCATAGCGGACGTAGAGGATCTCGTCGCCCGCGCCGGCGTAGACTCCGGCAGCGAGGTGCAGCAGCTCGTCGGACCCGTTGCCGCAGATCACCCGGTCGGCATCGAGGCCATATTTGGCGGCAATCGTCGTACGCAGCTCGACCGACCCCGGATCGGGATAGCGCGACAGCGCATCCGCCGCGCCCTGCGCCGCGGCAAAGGCTGCGCGCGCCTTCTCCCCCGTGCCGAGCGGATTTTCGTTCGCGCTCAGCTTGATGAGCGGGCGCCCGTCGGCGCCGGCCGACTTGCCGGGCACATAGGGGGCGATACCGCTGATCCACGGCTTTGGAGTGAGGGTCTGCGTCGGTTCGGTCATGCCGCGCCGTTTAACGGCTGAGCCGCGCGAGTCCAGTGGGCGAAAGGAACGCGAGCTTTCCTAACTCGTCACCCCGGACTTGATCCGGGGTCCATGAGGCCGAACGCGGCTGTGGATCCCGGATCAAGTCCGGGATGACGAAGAGCGTGACATTACCCGTCGTTGACAGCCCCGTCGCACCCGCTTAGCCCCGCGCGAACCATGGCGAGCCGGCTACACGAAATCGAGCATCAGAGCGTGACGATTCACGCGCCGCTGCCGCTCGACAGCGGCCAGCGGCTCCCCTCGGTGACGATCGCCTGGCAAAGCTATGGCGCGCTCAATGCCGACAAGTCGAACGCGGTGCTGATCTGCCACGCGCTCACCGGCGACCAATATGTCGCGAGCGATCATCCGGCGACGGGCAAGCCCGGCTGGTGGGCGCGCATGGTGGGGCCCGGCAAGCCGATCGACACCGATCGTTTCCACGTCATCTGCGCCAATGTGCTCGGCAGCTGCATGGGGTCGAGCGGTCCGGCGAGCCCCGATGCGACGACCGGCGCGCCGCTCGGCATGGCGTTTCCCGTCATCACCATCGCCGACATGGTGCGCGCGCAGGCCATGCTGCTCGATCGCCTCGGCATCGAACGGTTGCACGCGGTGGTCGGCGGCTCGATGGGCGGGATGCAGGTGCTCGCCTGGGCCGCCGCCTATCCCGAACGCCTCGGCTCGGCGATTGTCATCGCCAGCGCGGCGCGCCATTCGGCGCAGAATATCGCGTTTCATGAGGTCGGACGGCAGGCGATCATGGCCGACCCCGACTGGCAGGACGGCCAATATTATGGCAGCGCGCGCGCGCCCACCAAAGGTCTCGCGGTCGCGCGCATGGCGGCGCACATCACCTATTTGTCCGAAGCGGGGCTGACCGAAAAATTCGGCCGCCGCCTGCAGGCGCGCGACATCAAGAGCTTCGGCTTCGACGCTGATTTCCAGGTCGAATCCTATCTGCGGCATCAGGGGCTGGCCTTCACCGACCGCTTCGACGCCAACGCCTATCTCTATATCACGCGCGCGATGGACTATTTCGACCTTGCGGAGCCGCACGACGGACGACTGGCGGGTGCGTTCGCCAAGGCAAAGGACGTGCGTTTCACCCTCGTCAGCTTCGACACCGACTGGCTCTACCCGACCGCCGAATCGCGCCGCATCGTCCAGGCGCTACAAAGCGTCGGCGCGGCGGCGAGCTTCGTCGAACTGTCGGCGCCCTTCGGACACGACAGCTTCCTCCTCGACGTCCCCGCGCTCGACCGGATCGTCGCGGGCGCCTTGCGAACGGGCGCGCGATGACGGACGTCTGCCACCTGTCCTTCGACCCCGCGGCGATGCAGCTCGATGCAATCCACGCCTTTCTGACGCGCAGCTATTGGGCCGCCGATATTCCGCGCGCCACCGTCGAGCGCGCTATCGCCGGTTCCTTGTGCGTCGGCGCCTTTGCATCGGCGGGCGATCAGGTCGGCTTTGCCCGCGTCGTCACCGACCGCGCGACCTTTGCCTATCTCGCCGATGTCTATGTGCTCGAAACGCATCGCGGCCAGGGCCTCGCCGCGCGCATGGTCAAGGCGCTCCACGATCACCCCGATCTTCAGGGGCTGCGCCGATGGATGCTCGCGACCAGTGACGCGCACGGGCTTTATTCGTCGCTCGGCTGGACCGCGATCGACGATGCTGCGCCGTTCATGCAGCGCCATTTCCCGGGCGTGTATAGGCAGGGCTGACGATGAAGCTGCGCCCCGACCTTGCGATCATCGCCGATGCCGTTCCCGCGGGCACGCGCGTGCTCGACGTCGGCTGCGGCGACGGCGAACTGATGGTCGCGTTGCAGGACAAGGGCGTCGACGCGCGCGGGCTCGAGATCGATGCAGCGAATGTCACCACGGCGATCGCGCGCGGGCAATCGGTGGTGCAGGGCGACGCGAACCGCGACCTGGCCGACTATCCCGACGATGCTTTCGACTATGCGATCCTGTCGCAGACGCTGCAAACGACCGAGCGCCCCGACCGCGTCGTCGATGAACTGCTGCGCATCGCGCCGCGCGCCTTCGTGAGCTTTCCCAATTTCGCGCACTGGCGCGTGCGGCTCGCGCTCCTGTGGAACGGCCGGATGCCGGTGACGCGGCTGCTGCCGGTCGCCTGGTACGAAACGCCCAACATCCATCATGTGACGGTCACCGACTTTCGCGACCTCGTGCGCGCCAAGGGCATCCGCGTCGAACGCGTCTGGCATCTATCGGGCGACAAGCCGACCAGCGATGCGGCGGCAAGCTGGCGCGCCGAACACGCGATTTTCCTGATCGCGCGGGGCGGCTAGCGCACAATTGTTGCTACTGATCCTCCCTGTGGCGAAGCCATGGGGAGGTGGCAGCGCGAAGCGCTGACGGAGGGGCCATGGCGCTACTGTCGCGGCCCCTCCACCACCGCCTGCGGCGGCGGTCCCCCTCCCCATCGCTGCGCGACAGGGAGGATTACAACTTGCAAAGTCCAGAAACGATTGATGCCGATAAGGGAATGCCAGGAATCCACCTCTTAACGGCCAGTCGACTTTCTGGGGATGTAGCCCGGCATCAGCCCCCTCACTCTCGCTTCGTCAGCCCGTTCGCCAGCATATCATTCGCGATCCGCGCGATTTCGGAAATATCGCTGTCGGTGTCCCACAGGCCGTAACGCATCCCCAGAAACACATTCATGCCGCCGATCGCCCAGGCGTGAATCTCGCCGACGTCGGCGCGGATTTCGCCGCGCGCCGCGCCCGCCTCCAGCCGCTGCCGGATGCGCTCGACGGTCGTTTCATAATGGCGGCGATAGCTGGCGTAGTCGACGAATTCGGCCTCGTCGATGATGCGGTAGATCTCCTTATGCTCGCGCACGAAACCCAGATAGGATTCGAGGCCGATGCGTTCGGCGCCGATCTCGTCGGGCGCGGCCTGCACCAGCGGCGTCACATGGTCGCGCAATTGTTCGCTCATATAGCGGACGAGCGCCTGAAAGATTTCCTCTTTC
This sequence comes from Sphingopyxis sp. TUF1, assembly GCF_036687315.1. Lineage (NCBI taxonomy): Bacteria > Pseudomonadati > Pseudomonadota > Alphaproteobacteria > Sphingomonadales > Sphingopyxidaceae > Sphingopyxis > Sphingopyxis kveilinensis. The sequence continues at coordinate 1,626,401 of NZ_CP144683.1, read as the reverse complement.
GAATCGAAATAGGTGTAAAAACTGCCGAGCGCAGTCCCGGCGCGGCGCGTGATCGCGCTGATCGACGCGTCGTGAAAACCGCGCTCGCCGAACTCGGCCGCGGCGGCGTCGAGCAGCTTGCGCAGCGTGCGCCGCCCGCGTTCGGTGCGCGGCGTCTTGTCGCGCGCTTCGCTCGCGCCCACGCCCGGTGCGGCCTGCGGTTGATCCATGCTGTTTCCGCTCCCCTTGTTTCGGCCCGCCTGCCGCTCATCGTGGCTTTTTCGCACCACTGGCAAGCAAAAAACGACCCGCACATATTCCAAGTTGAAACTTGGTTCATCTTTCATTATTGGCTGCGGCACGGCTTGGCAAGTCCAGGCTCAACGAAAGCAGGGGTGGCGAGGGGTCACCCGTGATTGGGAGACTTTCATGCGTCCTTTCGCTCGCACGCTGCGCCGCGCCATCCTTGCCACGAGCACGCTGTCGGCTGCGCTCGCCTTCGCTCCTTCCGCTATTGCCCAGGACGCTGCGGCCGAAGCTGCCGGCGTGACCGACGACAGCGGCGACAATGAAATCATCGTCACCGCCCGCCGCCGCGACGAACGATTGCAGGATGTTCCCGTCTCGGTGACCGCCATTTCGGGCGACGCGCTCGAAGCACGCGGCGCGCTCGACATCACCGACGTGTCGAATATCACGCCCAACACGACGCTCGAAACCTCGCGCGGCACCAATTCGACGCTCAGCGCCTTCATCCGCGGCGTCGGACAGCAGGATCCCGTCCCCGGATTCGAGGCCGGGGTGGGCATCTATCTCGACGATGTGTATCTCAACCGGCCGCAGGCCGCAGTCCTCGACATTTACGATGTCGAGCGGATCGAGGTGCTGCGCGGGCCGCAGGGCACGCTTTATGGCCGCAACACGATCGGCGGTGCGGTCAAATATGTCACCCGGATGCTACCGCAGGACTTCAGCCTGAAGGCACGCGCCACGTACGGCACCTATGACCAGGCCGAAGGCGTGCTGACGGTCAGCGCGCCGCTTTCCGACATGCTGCGCGTCGGCGGATCGGTCGCGCGGCTGTCGCGCGGCGGTTTCGGCGACAATCTGACCGTGCCGGGCGTCGAAAATTACAACAAGGATGTGTGGGCCGGGCGGGGCACCGTCGAATTCGGCGGCTATGACGCGCCGGTGCTGATCCGCATCTCCGGCGATTATACGCGCGACAAATCGGACCCGCGCAACGGCCATCGCCTGATTCCCGGCCTCGCCAGCGGCGCGCCGGTCCTCGACGATGTCTATGACACCCGCGCCGGCCTCAACAATCCTAAGCAGGACATCGAGGCCTGGGGCCTCGCGATGAACGTCGCGGTCGAGCTCACCGACAATCTGACGCTGCGCTCGATCAGCTCGTGGCGCAAGGACACCAGTTACACCCCGATCGATTTCGACAGCCTGCCCGCGGTCGACGTCGATGTCCCCGCGGTCTATCGCAACGAACAGCTTAGCCAGGAATTCCAGCTTCTCTACGACAGCGACCGGCTGCACGGCCTCGTCGGCTTTTACTATCTCGATGCCAAGGCTTACACCAAGTTCGATGTGCTCCTTGCCACCACCGGCACGCTGCTCGGCCTGCCTGGCTTCGCGCAGCAGACAATCGGCGACGTGCGCACCGACACCTGGTCGGTGTTCGGCGACTTCACCTTCGACGTGACCGATCGCCTGCACATTTCGGCGGGCGGGCGCTACACGGTCGACCGGCGCGACAGCTTCGTCTTCAAGCAAAATCGCTTGAACGGCGCGGACCCCGAATTCGGCGGAACCGGCATCGCGCTTGGCGCGCCGATCACCAACTTCAACGGCAAGGCACGGTTCAAGAAGTTCACGCCGCGCGCCTCCATCTCCTATGATGTCCACGACGATCTGATGATCTATGCCTCCTATTCGAAGGGCTTCAAGGGCGGCGGCTTCGATCCGCGCGGCAGCGCGAACGTCCGCGCGATCGACATCAATAACGACGGCGTTTTCGCCTATCAGGAAATCTACAACTTCTTCCTGTTCGAGCCCGAAACGGTCGACAGCTACGAAGCCGGCATCAAGGGGTCGGCGCTGGACGGCGACCTCAATTTCGCGCTGACCGGCTTCTACGCCGATTACAAGAATGTCCAGATCCCGGGTTCGGTCGGCATTGATGCGAACAACGACGGCATCTTCGAAGGATTCTCCGGCGTCACCACCAACGCCGCCTCGGCGACCTTCAAGGGGGTCGAGCTCGAAACCTCGGCGCGCTTCGCGCATGATTTCGCGGGCGCCGGATCGCGGATGAGCTTCCAGGGCACGCTCGGCTATATCGACGCGCAGTATGACGAGTTCATCGGCAATCTGGGCACCGACGTGTCCGACATCACCGACATTCAGAACACGCCCAGCTGGACCGCGTCGGGCACGCTGGGCGCGCTCGTTCCGGTCGGCGACGGTGACGTCAACTTCTCGACCACCCTCTCCTACCGCAGCAAGACGCAGCAGTTCGAATATCCCAGCCCCTATCTCGACCAGAAGGGTTATGCGCTGTGGGATGCGAGCCTCGTCTACAGCTTCGGCGGCGATCGTTACTCGATCGGCGTCCATGGCAAGAACATCCTCGACAAGCGGTACAAGACATCGGGTTATCAGTTCCTCGTCGTCAACCCGGCGACCGGGCTGCCCGTCACCAACGCCAGCGGCCTTCCGACCCCGTCGCTCGGCCTCGAAGGCGTCGCGACGGTCTTCTACGGCAATCCGCGGCAGGTTTTCGTCACCGGCACGGTCAAATTCTGACCTTAACAGAAGTCAGGACAGGGGCGCCCGCTGCGGCGCCCTTTTTTTTGACCCTGCATGGTCGTATCGCAGCGCGGTGCTTTTTGGAGTTAAGGCGACGCTGGCGCGATGCGGCCATGTGGGACAGCGCTTTTTTCAGTTTCGCTGACGTCAGCTTTGGGATGGGAAGCGGACGTTAAATCCTCCCTGTGGCCGAAGGCCATGGGGAGGGGGACCGCGCCCGAAGGGCGTGGTGGAGGGGCAGCGACGTCGGCGCCATGGCCCCTCCGTCAGCGCTTCGCGCTGCCACCTCCCCATGGCTTCGCCACAGGGAGGAGCTTTTGGCTGCAGTCAGTCGCTTCCAGACCTCGCTCACCCCCTTAGCACCGGCGCGCCGCCCGGTGCGACCATGCGTTCGCCGTCGATGACGATCGGGCTTGCCACACCGTCGATCGCCGCGCCGTTGGGACGAAAGCGCATCCCGCGGGCCATCACCTGCGGGTCGGCGAACACCTGCGCCAGATCGTTGATCGGCCCCGCGGGCACGCCCTCGGCCTCGAGCGCGAGCGACAAGGGCTGCGCGTCCCATGCGGCGATCCTGGCCGCGAGCAACGGGATCAGTTCGCCGCGGTTCGCAAGCCGCGCCGCATTGGTGGCGAACCGCGGATCGTCACCCCAATCGGGCACACCCAATATGCGGCAGAGCTTGCGATATTGCGCGTCGTTGCCCACCGCAATCACCAGCTGCCCATCGGCGGTCGCAAAGACCTGATAGGGCACAACATTGGCATGGGCATTGCCCATCCGCTTCGGCGCGACGCCGGTTGCGAGATAATTGGCCGCCTGGTTGGCGAGCACCGCGACCTGCGAATCGAGCAGCGCCATGTCGATATGTGCGCCGCTTCCGGTGACGTCACGACGCCTTAACGCCGAAAGAATAGCAACCGCCGAATACATGCCCGTGAAAATGTCGGCATAGGCGATGCCCGCCTTTTGCGGCGACCCGTCGGGTTCGCCGGTCAGCGACATGAAGCCGCTCATCGCCTGAACGATATAGTCGTAGCCCGCGCGGTGCGCATAGGGTCCGGTCTGTCCGAAGCCCGTGATCGAACAGACGACGAGCCGCGGGAAATCGGCGCGGAGCCGCGCCGGGTCGAGGCCATATTTGACGAGTCCGCCGACCTTGTAATTTTCGATGACGACATCGGCATCGGCGAGCAGCGCGCGCACCTCGGCCTGCCCTTCGGCGCTGGCAATATCGATCGCGACGCTGCGCTTGCCGCGATTGCAGCTGTGATAATAGGCCGCGCCAAGATTCTCGCCATCGTCGCCGGTGACGAAGGGCGGGCCCCATTCGCGCGTGTCGTCGCCCGCCCCCGGCCGCTCGACCTTGACCACCTCGGCGCCGAGGTCGGCGAGCAATTGCCCGCACCATGGGCCCGCGAGCACCCGCGCCAGTTCGACGACGCGGATGCCCTCCAGCGGTTTAGGCAAAGGCCGAAATGCCCGTAATCGCGCGGCCGAGGATCAGCGCATGAACGTCGTGCGTGCCCTCATAGGTGTTGACCGTTTCGAGGTTCACTGCGTGGCGGATAACGTGATAATCGGCCGAAATTCCGTTGCCGCCGTGCATATCGCGCGCAACGCGCGCAATATCGAGCGCCTTGCCGCAATTGTTGCGCTTCAAAAAGCTGATCATGTCGGGCGCGAGATGCCCCTCGTCGATCAGCCGGCCGACGCGCAGCGCCGCCTGCGTGCCGAGCGCGATTTCGGTCAGCATGTTCGCGAGCTTCAGCTGGACGATCTGGTTCGCCGCGAGCGGGCGCCCGAACTGTTTGCGTTCGAGCGTATAATTGCGTGCCGCCTCGTAACAGAATTCGGCCGCGCCCATCGCGCCCCAGCCGATCCCGTAGCGCGCGCGGTTGAGGCAGCCGAACGGTCCTTTGAGCCCTGACACATGCGGGAGCAGCGCGTCCTCGCCGACCTCGACGCTGTCCATGACGATCTCACCGGTGATCGACGCGCGCAAGGACACCTTGCCCTCGATCTTGGGCGCCGACAGGCCCTTCATCCCCTTTTCAAGCACGAAGCCGCGGATCGCGCCGTCGTGCGCGTCGGACTTTGCCCAAACGACAAAGACGTCGGCGATCGGCGAATTGGTGATCCACATCTTCGCGCCCTTGAGGCGATAGCCGCCCGCAATCTTTTCGGCGCGCGTGCGCATCCCCGCGGGATCGCTGCCCGCATCGGGTTCGGTCAGCCCGAAGCAGCCGACAAGCTCGCCCGAGGTCAGCCCGGGCAGAAATTTGCGCTTCTGCTCCTCGCTGCCATAGGCGTTGATGGGATGGATCACGAGGCTGCTCTGCACCGAACAGGCAGAACGGTAGCCCGAATCGATCCGCTCGACCTCGCGCGCGATCAGTCCGTAGGAGACGTAATTGAGCCCCGCGCCGCCATATTCGGGGTCGATCGTCGCGCCGAGCAGGCCAAGCTGGCCCATCTCCGACATGATCGCGCGGTCGAACCGTTCCTCAAGGAAGGCCGAGGTCACGCGCGGCAGCAGCTCGCCCTCGGCGTAGGCGCGCGCGGCGTCGCGGATCATCCGCTCCTCCTCGCTCAACTGCGCATCGAGCGCGAGGGGGTCGAACGGGTCGAGCGCTTCGATACGCTGCGGGTCGGCGAGGGCCATGAGACGGGCTTTCCTAATGCGCGCGCCGCCTCTTTGGACTGCGCGCTACGGGGTCGATTCGGCCGCCTTGTCGGCCAGTGCGGCAGTGGGACTGTCGCGCGGCTCCAATATCGCCGCGGTCTCGATCAGGTCAAGCGCGCGCCGCGCCTCGTGATAACGGCGCGCATTGATCAGCCATTCGCCCGCGACATCGACGCCCGGCATCGCCTCGACCTCCGCAATCGCATTGTCGGCCTGTCCGGCCGCCAGATAGCGGCGCGCGCGATCGAGCCGTTCGGACGCCCGCGGCGACTGCGTGCCCGCAGCGCGCACGACGAACAATTCGCCCAGTTCGCGGCGCAGCCCGGTCCACAGACTGCCGCCCGCTTGGCTGCTGTGGCCGACGAGCTGCGGCGCAAGTGCGTCGAGCCCGGCGCGCAATTGTTCGAGCGTCACCGGATCGCGCGAGGTGTCGATGATCGTCTTGACCGCATTCGGTTGGTCGTCGCCGAAGCGCAGGCGCAGCTGCGCATCGAGATAGCCGAGCGACAGTCCGCGATCGAGTGCACGGCGCACCGCAAAGGCGACAAGCAGCCCTTCGGCGCGCGAGGCATTTCCCGATGCCGATTCGGCCTGGAGCGTGATGCGCGACAGCCGCTGTTCAAGCTCTGCAACGCGCGCCGCCAGCGCGTTGGCGCCATCGACCCGCGCGACGATCAGCGGCGCTCCGGCCGCAGCGGCCTTTGCGGTGTCGGACGCCATCAGCACCGGACCGGTGCCCGTCTTCGATGCACCGGCCATATTGGTTGCCGGTGCGCCCGCTTCGATCAGCCAGCGGTTCACGGCCCATCCGCCAACGACGACTCCGATCAGAAGCAGCAGGAAGGCACCGATCGCGAGAACCCGAAACGACAGTCCCCGCGCGGGGACCGCCTCGCCCACGGGCGAGGGTGTATCGATATTGTCGATTGCCATAAGTTTCTTTCGAACGACCCTATTTTATACCCTTGTGCCACAAAGCACGTGCCTGTGCCAACATTGCGGCATCGCCCGGTTGTGCCGCAATGGCGACGTTGCGCCAGCCTTCGCCCGCCGCGGCCGCAACCGCCGGGCTGATCGCGACGAGCGACAGATGCGCGCGATTGGCCGCTGCCAGCGCCGCAAGCCGCCCCGCCGCGCGCGCCGAATGCGCGAGCAATATCGCGGGTGCCCCGATCAGATTGTCCCATGCCGGAGGCGGATCGACCGGATCGATGGCGTAGCAGGGCAGCGCAGTGACGATCGCATCGCCGGCATCGGGCGCGCTCCGCTCGCGCCCGCAAAGCCACAGGATTCGCTGGATATTCCGCGACGTCATTTCATCAAGAAGCCACTTTGCATCGGCGGCGCCCGTCATCGCTACCGTCAATCCCGCCGCCGCGGCCGAGTCCGCGGTCGCTGTGCCGACGGCATAGGCGGGAAGCGTCGCGAGCGCGCCCAGCCCCGGCCCCGCAAGCCGCCCGGCAAAAGCGCTGGTTAGCAGCAGCGCGTCGAAATCGGCGGCGGCGGGCGGAACCCAGTCGAGCGGCCGCGCGGCAAAAAGCGGCATCGCACGGACATCAAAACCCAGCGACCGCGCGCGCGCGACCGTCGCCGCATTGCCGGGTTCGGGGCGCGTGACGATCAGCGGCGCGCCGCCGCTCATGTCGCGAACAGGCGCCGGATGCTCGCGGGTGCATCGGCCAGCAGGCGACGGCCCAGCGCCGCGACGACCCCGGCATCGGTGACGATGACGTGCCCCGCGACATGCTCTGCCCCATCCTCCAAGAATATCTCGGCGTCGAGGCGGAGCGCACCGTCGGCCTGCCAATGCGCATGGGCCGCGACGGGCGAGCGGCAGTCGCCCCCAAGCGCCGCGAGCAGTTCGCGCTCGGCCGCGACGGCCTGATGCGTCGGTGCATGGTCGACCGCGCGCAGCAAGGTGATCGTAGCCGCGTCGTCGGCGCGGCACTCGATCCCGATCGCGCCCTGCGACGCGGCGGGAAGCAGCAGCTCGGCCGCCTGCACCGCGCCAATGTCGTGCATCCCCAGCCGTCCGAGCCCTGCCGCGGCGAGCAAGGTCGCGTCGGCCTCGCCCGCCGCGAGCTTTGCGAGCCGCGTCGCGACATTGCCGCGCAGCAGTACGGGTTCGAGATCGGGGCGCAGCCGCCGCACCTGCGCGGCGCGGCGCGGGCTGCTCGTCCCCAGCCGGGCGCCATGGGGCAGTTCCGCGATCGTCCCCGCCGCAATCCCATCGCGCACCACCAGCCGGTCGCGCGGATCGGCGCGCTCGAGCATTGCGGCAAGGAAAAAGCGCGCGTCGCGCAGCGTCTCGACATCTTTGAGCGAATGCACGGCCACGTCGATCGTCCCGGCATCGAGCGCCGCATCGAGTTCGCGCGTCCACAGCGCCTTGCCGCCGACCTCAGCAAGTGCGCGATCCTGAATCCGGTCGCCCGTCGCGGTCATCGGCACGATTTCGAGCGCCGCCATGTCGAACCCGTGCGCCGCGATCAGCGCCGCCGCCGCCATATGCGCCTGTGCCATCGCGAGCGGCGAGGCGCGCGTGCCGATGCGGAGGGGTTTGTCGGGGGTCGGAAGCTCGTTCATCCGGCCGCTGCTAGCGCGGCTTGCCCTTGTGATAAAGGGGCGGGTAAAGGACGCGCAACAAAATGACGCTGATCCTTGGCCTCGAATCGAGCTGCGACGAAACGGCAGCGGCGCTTGTCACCGGCAACCGGCGCATCCTCGCGCACCGCGTCGCGGGGCAGGAGGCCGAGCACCGTCCCTATGGCGGCGTCGTTCCCGAAATCGCCGCGCGCGCACACGTCGACCGGCTCGCGCCGATCGTCGAAGGCGTGCTCGCCGATGCCGGGGTGAAGTTGGCCGATGTCGACGCGATTGCCGCGACCGCCGGGCCGGGGTTGATCGGCGGGGTGATGGTCGGGCTCGTCACCGGCAAGGCACTCGCGCACGCCGCGAGCAAGCCGCTGATCGCCGTCAATCATCTGGAGGGTCATGCGCTCAGCCCGCGCCTTGCCGACCCGGCGCTTGAATTTCCCTATCTGCTGCTGCTCGTCTCGGGCGGGCATTGCCAGCTGCTGCTGGTAAAGGGCGTCGGCGATTATCGCCGCCTCGCCACCACGATCGACGATGCGGCGGGCGAGGCGTTCGACAAGACGGCCAAGCTCCTCGGCCTCGGCTATCCCGGCGGCCCCGCGGTCGAGCGCATCGCGGCGGACGGCGATCCGCACGCGGTGCCGCTGCCGCGCCCGCTCGTCGGCAGCGGCGAGCCGCATTTCTCTTTCGCCGGGCTGAAAAGCGCGGTCGCGCGCGCCGCGGCGAGCGACGACCACGCCGTGCCCGACCTCGCCGCATCGTTCCAGCAGGCGGTGGTCGACTGCCTCGTCGATCGCAGTCGCATCGCGCTCGCCGCCTGCCCCGAGGCGACGGCGTTCGTCGTCGCGGGCGGCGTCGCCGCGAACGGCGCGATCCGCGCGGCGCTCACCGATCTCGCCGCGCGGTTCGACAAGCCCTTTGTCGCCCCGCCGCTGTGGCTGTGCACCGACAATGGCGCGATGATCGCCTGGGCGGGTGCCGAACGCTTCGCCGCTGGGCTCACCGACCCGCTCGACACCGCGGCGCGGCCGCGCTGGCCGCTCGATCCGGACGCAGAGACGGTGCGCGGTGCGGGAGTGAAAGCATGACGTCGTACAGGCGATTCGGCGTCGTCGGTGGCGGCGCGTGGGGCACCGCGCTCGCGCAACTGCTGGCGGCGGACGGCGCGCCTGTGCGCCTGTGGGCGCGCGAGGCCGATGTCGTCGCCGCAATCAACGCCGAACACCGCAACCCGGCCTTTCTTCCGGGCGCGCAGCTGTCGCCTTCGCTCACCGCCACCGCCGAACTGGCGGCGATGGCCGATTGCGACGCGCTGTTGATTGTCGTGCCGGTGCCCTATCTGCGCGCCGTGCTGGCCGAGCTGCCGCCAGGCGACGCACCGCTGATCTTTTGCAGCAAGGGGATGGAAGCGGGCAGCTTTGCCTTTCCGGTCGACATGGCGCGCGAACTGGCACCCGGCCGCCCGCACGCCGTGCTGTCGGGGCCGACCTTTGCGCATGAGGTCGCCGCCGGGCTGCCCACCGCGATCACCCTTGCCGCCGCCGATCCTGCGCTCGCCACCGACCTCGCGCAGGCGCTCGCGCGCCCGCATTTCCGACCCTATGTGTCGACCGACGTCATCGGCGCCGAGATCGGCGGCGCGGTCAAGAATATCCTCGCGATCGCCTGTGGCATCGTCGAAGGCGCGGGGCTCGGCCTCAACGCCCGCGCCGCGCTGATCAGCCGCGGCTTTGCCGAAATGACGCGATTCGGCCTGTCGCGCGGCGCCAAGGCCGAAACGCTCGCGGGTCTGGCGGGCCTCGGCGACCTCGTCCTCACCTGCACCTCCGCCAATTCGCGTAACTTCGCCCTCGGCCAGGGACTCGGACGCGGCGAAGCCGTCGACGCGCTGATGGCCGACCGCCGGACGATCGCCGAGGGCGCGTTCAGCGCGCCGGTCGTCGCCGCCGCAGCGCGCGCCGATGGGGTCGACATGCCGATCACCGACACCGTCGCGCGCCTTGTCGCGGGCGAAATGCAGGTTGCCGACGCCATTCAGGCGCTGCTCAGCCGCCCGCTGCGACCCGAGGGGCAATGACACGTTTCGATCGATTGCCTGCCCCTCCCCGCCGCGCTAGAATGCTTGCCGGGGCGCAGCAGAAGGGGCGGCACGCTTGAGCCAGACGGACAGCGCAGCCGCGCCCCCTTTACCCGGCGCCTCGTCGCCGGACGCCGACACCGCCGCGCTGGCCAAGGGCGGGCGCACCAATTTTTTCGGCTTCATCCTCCGCCTCGTCGCGCGCCTGCCCTTTCTGTATGTGGCGGGCCGCTGGTACGGGCCTGATGCGGTCGGGCGATTCGCCTTTGCCGTGCTCGTCATCGAACTTGTCGCGCAGCTCGCAACGCTCGGCCTCAAGCGCGGCCTCGCCGAACAGCTAAGCGCGCCGGGCGCCGACGAGCGCACCGTCGTCTGGGACGGCATGTTCGTCGCCTTCCTCGCCTCCGCCGCGGGATCGGTGCTCCTCCTTTTGCTCCCGCAGCTCATGTATCCGGCGGGCGACATCAACGAAATCGACCGCTGGATGGCGTGCCTCGTCTTCGTGATCGCCGGGACCGACATCGCGCTTGCGGCGTGCGCCTATAAATTCGACATCGGCGCCACCGTGCGCGCGCGCGCGATTGTCGAACCCTGGGTGATCAGCGCCGCGGCGGCGGGATTCTGGTTCGTATCGTCCGACAACGGATTGATGCTGTCCTATGCCGCCGCGATGCTCGGCGCCTTCCTGACCGCGCTCATCCCGATGATCCGCCATTATGGGGGGCCAGGCGTCTGGCGCCCGCGCCCCGCGCAGCTCATCACGCTGGCGCGGCGCAACGCCCCGCTCGCCGCCGCCGACGCGATCGAATGGGGCACGCGCCGCCTCGACCTCTTCATCCTTGGCCAGTTCACCTCGCCGACGATCTACGGTATTTATTATATGGCACAGCAGGTCGCCTCGCTGCCGCAGAAGCTCAAAACGAGCTTCGAGCCGATCCTGGGGCCCGTGATCACGCGCAACCTCGCCGAAAAGCGGCTCGCAGCGGTCGCGGCGCAAGTCAGCCAGGTCGGTTTCTGGATCATCGCCGCGCAGGCCGGCGTCGCGCTCGCACTCGGCATTCCGGGCGAAGCGGTGATGGGGCTCGTCGGCCCCGAATTTGTGAGCGGCGCCGCCGCGCTCGCCTTCCTGCTCGCCGCCGAAGTGGTCGCGGCGACCGCGGTCGTGAGCGAAGCGGCGCTCGTCTATGTCGCGCGCCACCGCAACCTGCTCGTCAGCATTGCGACACTCGCATTGCAGGCAGGACTCAGCATCGCATTGATCCTGATCGCGCAGTCGATGGGCCTGCCGCCGATCTATTACGCCGCCGCGGTCGCGCTCGCGCTGATGTTGGCGCTCGGTTTTGCCTCGCTCGTCAAGGCGCGGCTGCTCGCGCATATTCTGGGTGCGCCCGTGAACAGCCTGCGCTGGGCGCTCGTGTGGGCGACGGCGGGCGCCGCGGTGCTCGGCTGGGGCGCGACCCGGCTTCCCGAGTGGGCCGAACTGCTGATCGGGGTGCCCGTGATCCTAGGCATCTATGCCTGGCTGATCTGGACACGCGGCTTCGGCCCCGCCGACCGCGCGCTATTCAAGAAGCACCCCGAGACGGCGGCGCCCGCCGCCGGTTGAGCGTCAGTCGACCGCGCGCTGCGCCGCGTCGCCGACGTCCTTCGCGGCATCGCCAACCTGCTGCGCCGCTTCGGTGATTGCGCCGCTTTCTGCCTTTTCGGTCGAAAGGAACTGAAAGGCAAAAAAGGCGGCGATCAGTACTACGACGAGAAAGATCAGCCCTACGCCGATCCCGCCGCCGCGGCGCGGTTCGCGGTCGATCACCGTGGTCGTGTGCGTCGTCCCGTCGGGATCGCGGGTGGTGTGAATTTCGTCAGCCATTCGATACTCTCCCATGCTGTCTGGCGCATAGGACGCTTAAAGCCCGACGATAGTTCCTACGGTCAGGACCCTAGCCCAGCCGCGCGGCGACCTTTGCCTGAAGGTCGGTCTGCGCGCGCGGCCCGACCTGCGCGATGATTTCGCACGCGCACACCGCGCCCATCGTCAGGCAGTCCTTGATCGAGCGTCCGTCGGCGAGGCCCGAGAGAAACCCCGCCGCGAACAGGTCGCCCGCGCCCGTCGTATCGACGACCGTTTCAATCGGTTCGGCCGGAACTTCGGTGCGGACGCCGCCCTGAATCGCCAGCGCGCCGTGCGATCCGCGCGTGACGACGAGCAACGGAACCTGCGGGGCGATCTTCGCGACGGCGGCCTCGAAATCGTCGGTTTCGGCGAGCGCGCGGATCTCGACCTCGTTGGCAAAGAGGATGTCGAACAGCCCTTCGGCGATCAGCGCGCGGAAATCGGGACCGTGACGATCGATGATGAAGGCGTCGGACAGGGTGAAGGCGACCTTGCGCCCTGCCGCGCGCGACACGTCGATCGCGCGCCGCATCGCCGCGCGCGACAGCGGCGGATCCCACAAATAGCCTTCGAGATAGAGGATTTCGGCGTCGGCGATCCACGTCTCGTCGATCATCGCCTGGTCGAGCAGATGGCTCGCGCCCAGAAAGGTGTTCATCGTCCGCTGCCCGTCGGGAGTGACGAGGATCAGGCAGCGCGCGGTCGGCGCGCCTTCCTTCAGCGCGGGGGTTTCATAAGCGACGCCGAGCGCGCGCAGATCGTGCGTGAACACGGCGCCGAGCTGATCGTCGGCGACCTGACCGATGAAGGCGCAGCGTTCGCCCAGCGCCGCCATGCCCGCCAGCGTGTTCGCCGCCGACCCGCCCGACATTTCGATCGCCGGCCCCATCGCCGCATAGAGCCGTTCGGCCTCGACGCCGTCGATCAGCCGCATCGACCCCTTGGTCAGCCCCTCGGCGTCGATCAGCGCATCGTCGGCGCGGGCGATAACATCGACGATCGCATTGCCGATGGCAACGACATCGAAACGGGCGGTGGCGGCCATGAAAAATCCTGTTCTGAATGGGAAAAGCTGCGCGCGCCTTTAGGGACCGGGGCGCCTCAAGGCAAGCGGAACGCTTGACGCACAGGGCCGCGCCGACCATCCAGCGGCGATGCCCCGCGCGCTCCACGCTTTCCTGCTCGCGATCCGCGACCTTTCCAGCCCGCGTGTGCTTGCCATTCTCGCGCAAAGCCTTGCGCTCACGCTGCTGCTGCTCGCGCTTTCGGGCGCGGCGATCTTTTTCGGCGCGCGCTGGGCGCTGGCGGAATGGGGCTGGCTCGATGCCGCGACGCGCGACATGGCGAGCGTGCTCGTCATCCTTGCGCTGATCGCGGGAAGCTGGCTGCTCTTTCGCGCGGTGGCGATCGTCGTCATCGGCCTGTTCGCCGATGGCCTCGTCGCCGAGGTAGAGGGACGCCATTATCCCGCCGCGGCGTTGCGCGCGATCGACGTCGGCTGGGGGCAGAGCATCCGGCTTGCGCTGGCGTCGCTCGGGCGGCTGGTCGGCGGCAATCTGCTCGCGCTGCCGCTCTATATCCTGCTGCTCGTCACCGGAATCGGCACGCCGGTCCTCGCGCTGATCGTCAACGCGCTGCTGCTCGGCCGCGATCTGGAGGCGATGGCGCTCGCGCGCCATCCGGATCGCCCACGCCTCGGCCGCAGTGATCGCTGGCCGCTCGGCCTGCTGTCCGCCGCAAGCTTCGTCGTGCCCGTCGCCAATTTGTTGGCCCCCTTGCTCAGCGCGGCTATGGCCGTCCACATGCTGCACCTCGGGAACACAGAAGAATGATCGACAACCCCCGCCTGGCCGCCATTGCGGGCCTGGCACTGACGCTCGGCGCTTGCGCAGGCCCCGCGATTCCGCGCCCCGCCGCGATCCCACCCTCCGCGCCGCCGCCGACCGCCGTCCGGCCGGTTCAGAACAATGCGCTGATCGGGAACAGCGTCGATGCGGTGGGCCGGATGTTCGGCAAGCCGCGGATCGACGTCACCGAAGGCGCGGGGCGCAAGCTCCAGTTCGCGGGGTCGCGCTGCGTCCTCGACATCTATTTCTATGCGCCGCGCGCGGGCGCGAACCCGGTCGCGACGCATGTCGACGCGCGCACGCCCGATGGCCGCAACGCCGAAGTGAACAGCTGCGCCGAGGCGTTACGGCGCTGAAATATCCTCCCTGTGGCCTAGCCATGGGGAGGGGGACCGCTCGCGCAGCGAGTGGTGGAGGGGCCGCGACGTTGGCGTAATAGCCCCTCCGTCAGCGCTTCGCGCTGCCACCTCCCCATCGCTGCGCGACAGGGAGGATGAATCGACGTCACGGCACCAGTTCGCCCAGCGCCCAGCGCGCGGCGTCGGCGACCATCGGTGTTTCATCGTCCGCGAGCCTTTGGAGCGCGGGCACAAAGCGCACATTACCGCTGTTCCCTGCCGCGATCGCCGCGTTGCGCACCATGCGTCCGCGTCCGATCCGCTTGATCGGCGACCCCGCGAACACCTGTCGAAACTCGGCATCGTCGAGCGCGAGCAGATCGCCAAGCGACGGCGCCGCCAGCTCGGCGCGCGGCAGGAAAGCGCGGTGCCGGTGGGCGCTATCAGCAAATTTGTTCCACGGACAGACGGCGAGGCAATCGTCGCAGCCATAGATGCGATTACCGATCGCCCGCCGGAACTCGGCGGGAATGGGGCCATCATGCTCGATCGTGAGATAGGAGATGCAGCGCCGCGCATCGAGCCGGTAGGGTGCGGGAAAGGCGTCGGTGGGGCACGCCGCCTGGCACGCCGTACAGCTGCCGCAGCGGTCACGGCCGGGCGCCGAGGGCGTCAGATCGAGCGTCGTATAGATGGCGCCGAGGAACAACCAGCTCCCATGGTCACGGCTGACGAGGTTGCTGTGCTTACCCTGCCAGCCGAGCCCCGCCGCCGCCGCCAGCGGCTTTTCCATCACCGGCGCGGTGTCGACGAACACTTTCACTGCGCAATCGGGTGCCTCGGCGACCAGCCAGCGCGCAGTCGCCTTCAGCGCCTTTTTGACGACGTCATGATAGTCGGCGCCCTGCGCATAAACCGAAATGCGGCCGCGATCGCCCTGATTGGCAAGCGCGAGCGGATCGAGCGAAGGGGCATAGCTCATACCGAGGGCAATCACCGACCGCACCTCGGGCCAAAGTCCCCTCGGCGATCCGCGTTGCTCGGCGCGGTTTTCCATCCAGATCATGCCGCCGTGCCGCCCCTCGGCCAGCCATTGCTGCAAACGCGCGGCCGTCTGCGGCGCGGCGTCGGCGGCGGCGATGCCGAAGGCGACGAAACCCTGCGCGCGCGCGGCCGCCTCCAGGCGCGTTTCCAATCGGTCTTCGGGGGGAGGCAAGGCTTCGGCAACCATTGGCGCTCTATACGCGAGCCACCGCGCCGTGCCATAGTTAGCTGGACGGACGATTGGGGGCGAGGGTTTGAGCGATTTCAACGTCGAGGCGACCGGCCTCACCAAATATTTCGGCGACTTCAAGGCGGTCGATGACGTCAGCCTGGCGGTGCCGGCGGGCAGCATCTATGGCGTGCTCGGCCCCAATGGCGCGGGCAAGACGACCAGCCTCAGGATGACGCTGGGCATCATCGACCCCGACGAAGGGACGAGCCGCCTGCTCGGCGGGCTGAAACCGCAAAGCGTGCGCAGCCGCATCGGCTATCTGCCCGAGGAACGCGGGCTTTATCCCGGCATGAAAGCGCGCGAGGCGATCGCCTTTATGGGCGCGCTGCGCGGGCTCGACTGGTCGGAGGGTCGCCGCCGCGCCGCCACGTTCATGACCGAACTCGGGCTCGAGCGCGTGATCGACGAAAAGATCCGCAAGATGTCGAAGGGCATGGCGCAGATGGTCCAGCTGATCGGGTCGATCGTCCACGCCCCCGACCTCATCGTCCTCGACGAACCCTTTTCGGGGCTCGACCCCGTCAATCAGGAGCGGCTGGAGATGATCGTGCGGCGCGAACAGGCGCGCGGCGCGACGATCCTGTTTTCGACGCATGTGATGGCGCACGCCGAGCGGCTGTGCGACCGCATCGCGATCATCGCGCGGTCGGCGCGGCGGTTCGAAGGCACCGTCGACGAAGCGCGCGCGCTGCTGCCGATGCAGGTGCGCTACACGCCGCGCGAGCGGGGCGACACCGCCGCGATCGCCGCCAGCCTGCCCGCGGGGGCCGAGCTTCGCGGCGACGCCTGGCATTTTGCGATCGAGGACGGCGATGTCGAACCGCTGCTCGCGCGGATCACCGCGAGCGGCCATGGCGTCAGCACCCTGTCGATCAGCCGCCCCGCGCTGCACGATGCCTTTGTCCATATCGTCCGGCAGGTCGACGCCGGCTTCGAAGCCGACGCCACCGAAGACGCGATCGAGGAGGCCAGCGCATGATTCCGTTCCTCCGCAATATCCTCGTAGTTGCGCGGCGCGACTTTCTGGCGATCGTCGCGACCCCCACCTTCCTTCTGTTCCTGCTTGCGCCGCTGTTCATGGTCGCGATGGGGCTCGCGGGCGGCATGGGCGCGTCGCAGCTTGCCGACAGCGCCCGCGGCGCCGAGCGGATCGTCGTGATCGCCGATGCCGCCGATGTCGAGGCGCTGCGCGCCGCCGACCGCCGTCTGCGCGACACATTCCGCGGACCCGATGCGCCGCCGCTCCTCGACATCCGCCTCGCCGGCCCGGCGGCGCCCGATCCGCGCACCGTCGCGCGCGAAAAGGGCGCCGATACATATGCCGTGATGAGCGGGCCGCTTGCGGCACCGCGCATCGTCGAGCGCAATGCCGACGGCAGTTCGGGCCGCTATCTGGCGCTCCTGGCGGGCGAGGTGTTGCGCGACCGCGCCGCCGGGCCGGTCGCTGCGGCCCAGCCGCGATTCGAAAGCCTGCAAAACGGCGGGACGAGCATCGCCGCGCAGCAATCGCTCGGTTTCGGTGCGGTGTTCGTCATCTTCTTGCTGACGCTGCTCCTCGCCGGGCAAACGGTCAGTTCGCTCGCCGAAGAAAAAGGCAACAAGGTGATCGAGATTCTCGCCGCCGCGGTGCCGCTCGAAAGCGTCTTTCTCGGCAAGCTGCTCGGCTTCCTCGGCGTCGCAGTACTGTTCATCGCCTTCTGGCTGGTCATGGCGACGGGTGCCGGGCTGGTCGCCGCGGTGCAAGCCGATCCCTCAAGCGTCGCCGCGGCGGGCAAGGCGGGCCAGGCCGCGGGCGCGCTCGCCTCGACCCCCGCGACCGGCTGGCCCTTTTTCCTCGGCATCGGCTTTGCCTATTTCATCACGTCCTTCCTCCTGCTCGGCGCCGTCTTCCTCGGCATCGGCGCGCAGGCGGCGACGGTTCGCGAGATTCAGATGCTCAGCCTGCCGATCACCATTTTCCAGGTCGGCATGTTCAGCCTGTCGGCCGCCGCGGCGAGCGCGCCCGACACCGGGCTTGCCCGTTTTGCGCAGATCTTCCCCTTCTCCTCGCCGCTGGCGATGGCGGCGCGCGCCGCGACCGACGACGACAAGGCGGTCCACTTGCTCGCGCTCGGCTGGCAGGCGCTGTGGGTCGCGCTGGTGATCTGGATCGCGGTGCAGCTGTTCCGCGCGGGCGTGCTAAGCGGCGGTGGCAACTGGAAATTCTGGGCGCGCGGCAAACGCGCCTGACACCATTGCCGCGCTCCCGTTGACAAAGCTGTAAATAGTGGCATTCTGCAACTGAATCGGCCGCGCCGAGACGGCCATTTGAGAGGAAATGCCCCGTGGCCACCCAAATTCGCCCCGCGCCCGAATCCGCCGTCAATCCGCTCGATGTCAGCCGCGCCGAGCTGTGGAGCGAGGATCGCTGGCAGGGACCGATGCGCCAGCTGCGCGCCGAATCGCCGATCTATTACTGTCCCGAATCGAAATTCGGCGCCTATTGGTCGGTAACGACCTACAAGCCGATCCAGCATATCGAGGCGCTGCCCAAGATTTTCTCGTCGAGCTGGGAATATGGCGGCATCACCGTCGCGGGCGACGGCGTCGAACATCTGAAAGAGGGCGAAATTCCCATGCCGATGTTCATCGCCATGGATCCGCCGCAGCACACCGCGCAGCGCCGCACCGTTGCCCCCGCCTTCGGCCCGTCGGAGATTGAGCGGATGCGCGCCGACACGGTCGCGCGCACCGCGGCGCTGATCGACACGCTGCCCATCGGCCAGACGTTCGACTGGGTCGAAAAAGTGTCGATCGAGCTCACCACCGACATGCTCGCGATCCTGTTCGACTTTCCGTGGGAGGAACGCCACCGGCTCACCGCCTGGTCCGACGCGCTGGGCGACATCGAATCGTTCGACACGACCGAACTGCGCCAGGCGCGCACCGCCAAAGCCTTTGAAATGGGCGCCGCGTTCAAGGAGCTGTGGGACCGCAAGGCGCTTAATCCCGGCAAGCACGACCTCATCTCGATCATGCTGCAATCCGATGCGATGAAGCATATGAGCGAGCATGAATTCATGGGGAATCTGATCCTGCTGATCGTCGGCGGCAACGACACGACGCGCAATTCGATGTCGGCCTATGCCTATGGCCTCCACTGCTTCCCTGAAGAACGCGCCAAGCTCGAGGCGAATCACGATCCCGAACTTGCGGTCAATGCGATGCACGAGATCATCCGCTGGCAGACTCCGCTCGCGCATATGCGCCGCACCGCCATGGAGGATACCGAGCTGTTCGGCCACCAGATCAAGAAGCGCGACAAGATCGCGCTTTGGTATGCGTCGGCAAACCGCGACGAAAGCGTCTTTCCCGACGGCGACCGCATCATCGTGGACCGCGAGAATGCGCGCCGCCACCTCGCCTTCGGTTACGGCATCCACCGCTGCGTCGGCGCGCGCGTCGCCGAGCTTCAGCTCACCACGCTGATTTCGGAAATGCAGAAGCGCCGCCTGCGCGTCAACGTCGTGGGCGAGCCCGAGCGCGTCCACGCGAGTTTCGTCCACGGCTATCGCCACCTGCCGGTCGAACTCGAACAATATTGACCGCGGCGGAAACCGCGCGCCTGTTTCCGCCATATAAGGGGGCAGGAGGCTCGATATGATTGCGCGACGTCATCTTCTCGGCGGACTGGCACTCGGCGGCGGCATCGTCGCCGCGCCAATGCTGTTCGCCAAATCGGCACGGCCAAAGGCGGAAGCCGGCTGGCGCCTGTCCGAAGCCGAATGGAAAAAGCGCCTGTCGCCGCTCGAATATCGCGTGCTGCGCGAAGCGGCGACCGAGCGGGCCTTCACCAGTCCGCTCGACAAGGAAAAGCGCGCCGGCACGTTCGTCTGTGCGGGCTGCGCACTGCCGCTTTATTCGAGCAAAACCAAATATGACAGCGGCACGGGCTGGCCAAGTTTCTGGGCGCCGCTGAGGGGCGCGATCGGCACCGCGACCGATTACGACCTCGGCTATCCGCGCACCGAAGTGCATTGTCGGCGTTGCGGCGGTCACCTCGGCCATGTCTTCAACGACGGGCCGAAACCGACGGGCAAGCGTTATTGCATGAACGGCGCGGCGCTGCGTTTTCGCGCCGCCTGACGCGGGCTCAGTCGGGCTTTACCCGCCATATCGCCAACCCCGCCCGCGACGTGATCGGTACGGGCTCGAGCCAGTCGGGCGGCGCCCTGGCATAAAGCTGCGCCGCTAGCGAATCCCGGCGCGCGCGGCGATATTTAGTGAAGTCGTTGGCGGTGCGACAGGCAACGATCAACGTCGCCTGCTGCCGCTGCACCAGCGCCTCGGCGCGCGCGGGATCGCCCGCAAATGCGCGGATCGTGTCGGCCATCGCGTCCTTGTTGCGATGATGCGGCGTCGCGACCAGCCCGTGCCGCGTCCAGAAAACGAGCGGCGCGCCCAGGTCGATCGGGGTCAGCAACGTTGTGCGCGGCAGGCGGTTGAGGTCGGCGATCGCCGCGGGGTCAAGGCAGTTCGCGCGATAGCGATTGGCGTCGGCCGCCTCGGCCTTCGCCCTTTCCTCTTCGGCCCGCAGCGCCGGGACGACCAGACTGAGCAGCGCCGCCACCGTCATCCCGCCGATCAGCGGCAGCGTGAGCGCCGCCATCGCCGAGGCGAGAATGCGCGGCAGCATCGCCCGGATCGTCCGCGCCCATGTCCAGGCGCGGAGGCCCAGCCAGGCGCAGCCGGGCAGCGCGAAAAGATGCGCGGTCGACACGCTACGAAACACGAGCAGCGATAGCGCGGCCGCGCCGACCAGCGCAGCGATCACCGTCGCCCAGTTCCGCCGGTCGACCGCATTATCCGAATGGCGCCACGCCAGCATTGAACCCGCAAGGCCGATGAGCGACGGCACGAGCACATGAATCATGTCGTGCGGACTCGCCCGCCAAAGCGGCTGGCCTTCAAGGACGTTTCGGTACCAATATTCGATCACAATCGGGTCAAGCGTCGCAAAAGGGCCCTTCGCGCATTGTGGTTCGGTCCACACCAGCGCGCCCGTCGCGGCCGCACCCGCCAGCGCGAGCAAAACCAAGCGGGCCCATAACGCGGCAGGGTTGGCGCGCGCCGATGCGCATATGATGGCCGCCGTCGCGACGAACGCCGCCAAATAGGGAGCCGAAAGCGAATCGCACCAGGTGCCGACGAGGCCCATCGGCCCGCGCGTTGCGAACTGAAGCAGGATCGCGCCGCCGGCGAGCGCACCCATATAACCGCACAGCCGCGCGCGATCGTCGCCGCGGCCGTGCAACGCCCAGCGCAGCGCCGCAAGCCCCGCGAACAGCGCCGCCACCGGCAGCCCCTCGATCGATACCGCGAGCAGCGCCGCGGCGAACAGCCCGCCGAGCAGCCCTGCCTGCCATGACGCGGGGCGCAGCGCCTGCGCCATCACCAGCATCGCCAGCAAAATCTGCCAGCCATGGTGATCGACGCGCAAGGGGCGGAACTGGACGATAATATAGCCCGACATGATCAGGAACAGCGGCACGACATAGGCGATGCGGCGGTCCGACAGGTTACGATAGCCGAGCGCGCAGGCGACGCTCAGCGCTGCACCGAGCAGCAGCGGCCACGCCGTCATCACGATCCTCTCGGCCATCGCCTGCCCGAACAGGGGTTCGAGCAGCAGGATACCCGCCGCCAGCGGCGCATCGACGAGGCGCGACCAGTGCATCAGCACGCCGCCGCCTGCCGGATTGACGCGATATTGGGTCAGGTCCCACCAACCCTGCCCGGCGAGCAGATCGCGCACCTGCGCCATGCGCATTGCATCGTCGGTATCGCGAAGGGTGAGCGCGCCGATTGCCTGCCAGTGGGTGACAATCGCCACCAGGCTCAGCAGGCCCCAGACGATCAGCGCGATACGCGCCGGGTTGAACCAGGCGCCGCGCGAGATGACGCCCGGCGCGGGCGGAGCGGGCTCACTCATACCGCGGCGGCCCGGAAGACGATATGACGGCGGAGCAGATAGGTGGTCTGAAAACTGACGACGATCGCCGCGAGCTTGGCAAGGCGGGGGTCAAGCCCCAGCGCACTGCCGCCGCCGACGATCGCGGTCGTGACCGCCAGCCCGACGACGGCCGATCCGACGAACAGCAGCTTCTGCCGATGCCGCTCACCCGTGCCGCGCGCGGCGGCGCCGTCGGCGAATACGAGGCGGCTCGAAATCAACCAGTGGACGAGGATGCCGGCGCAGTAGCCCGTTGCCGACGCCGGCACCGGCGCGAGCCCCGCGTCGAGCAGCAACAGGAACAGTCCGGCATCGCTGCCGAGCGCCAGCGCGCTCGCGAGCAGATAGTTGAGCCAGCGGAGCTCGCCGCGGCGTATCGATTCGATCAGTTTGAGCGCGGGCTGCATCGCGCTTCTCCCCCGCCTAAAGCTCAGGCGGCCTTGGCGACGCGCGCCGGCACATCGCGCACCGACGCGAGCGCGGCCTGCTCGCCCTCGGTGCCGCTTTCATGATATTCGGCGTCTTCGTTGACGCCCCAGATGTCATAGCGTTTTTCGCCGGCGACGATGTTGCGCACGGTCAGCATCGCGGTCATCATCGCATGATCCTGGTTGTTATAGCGGTGCATCCCGTTGCGCCCGACCATGTGCAGCGTCGGATAGCGCGCCTCCAGTTCGGACCGCATCGTCTCGACATGCGCGGCATAATCATCATCATAGACGGGATAGGCCTTTTCCTGCCGCACCACTGCGCCGCCGACCACATCGTCGGGGTTACACAGACCAAGGATCGCCATTTCCTTCGTCGCGAGCGCCACCAGCTCGTCGTCGCTCGACGCCCAGAGGCCGTCGCCCTCGAAACAGAAATATTCGAGGCCGACGCACGCAAGGTCGGGGTCGGGAACCATTTCGGGCGACCAGCTGCGGAAATTCTGCACACGGCCGACCTGCACCTGGCTGTCGTGGATATAAATCCAGTTGTCGGGGAACAGATCTGCCGACCGGATCTTGAGCGCGACGGTCAGGAAGTCGCGGTAATTGAGCTTCGGTGCTGCGGTGAGCGCGCACGCGGGCAGCGGATGAATGCGCGCCGCGAGCTCGCGCATCGGCGCCGAGCTGATGACATGGCCCGCGTCGATCACGACATCCCCATCGGGGCCGTTGGCGGTCAGCCGCCAGCGGCCGCTCACCTGATCCTGCGTCAGCTGTTTGAAGCTGTGACCCATCAATACATGATTGCCGCCCGCCACGATCTTGTCGCGCGCGGCGTCCCACATCATGCCGGGGCCGAGCCGCGGATAGCGGAAGGTTTCGAGCAACGTCTTGGTCGCCATGCCGTCGTTGGGCTTCTTGTTGAGCCCCAGGCTGCGTTTCAACCCATCGATCACCGCGCCGCCGAGCGACAGCCCCTTGATGCGCTGCGCCGCCCAGTCGGCCGACATTTCGTCGCACGGCATCCCCCACACCTTCTCGGTGTAGGTCTTGAAAAAGATCGAATAAAGCTTCCGCCCGAACTGGTTGATCGTCCAGTCCTCGAAACTGCGCACCTTTTTCTTCGGCAGCAGCTTCGCCTTGGCATAGCTCATCATGCACAAAGTCGAACGCACGACGCCGAGGTTCCACAGCGCCTCGAACGCGCGCAGCGGATAGCTGTAGAATTTGCCCTCATAATAGATGCGGCTCATCCGCGGACGCTCGATGAAGTCGTCGGGCAAAATCTCGGTCCACAGGTCGACGACTTCGCGGCTCTTCGAGAAAAAGCGGTGCCCGCCGATGTCGAACCGAAAGCCCTCATGCTCCACCGTGCGGCTGATCCCGCCGACATAGGTCGGATCCTTTTCGATCACCGTGACCGAATAGCCCTCTCTGGTCAGCAGATAGGCTGCGGTCAGCCCGGCCGGCCCCGCACCGATGATCGCGACATCGGCGCTGGTCGAACGGTTCTTCGAACCGGACATGTTCGGCATTTCGGACTCCCCACAGGCAAAAAATTGCTCGCCGTCCGCTGTGCGCAAATATGGATAAATAAGGGTTAATACTGTCCGCCTTTCAGCCGATCGTCGCCTCGGCTTGGGAGCGCGCCCTTTTTATGATAGGCTGTCCGGGTCGTTCCGCACCTTGGGGAGGGTTGCGATGCACCACAGTTTCAAAGCCGCCGCCGCTGCCGCCATGGGCTTTGCGCTCGCCAGCCTGCCCGCCGAGCCAGTCTTTTCCACCGCGGCGCTTGACGCGCTTGATCCCACGCGTCTGGCAAAGGCCTTTTGCGGCGCCCGCCGCGCGGGCACCGCCCTCGCGAGCCAGTTGCTGATCGCCAGTGCCCACGCCGCCCCGGCGGGCGCGGGCGGCACCATCCCGCTCTACTCCGACCTCACCGCCTCCCCCTTTCCCGTCTCGGCGCAAGACGCGCAGGCGCGCGCCTTTTTCAGCCAGGGGCTGCTCCTAACTTACGGCTTCAACCACGCTGGCGCCGTGCGCTCGTTCCGCGAGGCGCAGCGCCGCGAGCCCGGCTGCGCGTCGTGCTGGTGGGGCGAGGCGCTCGCGCTGGGCCCGAACATCAACGCGCCCATGGACGACCGCGACCGCGAGGCCGCACTGAATGCGATGGACCGCGCGATGGCGCTGCGCGGGGCCGCGAGCCCGGTCGAGCGCGCGCTGATCGAGGCGGTGGCCCTGCGCTATTCGCGCGACCCCGCCGCCGACCGCGCCGCGCTCGACGCCGCCTATGCCGACGCGATGCTGAACGTTGCGCGCCGCTTCCCCGGCGACGACGATGTCGCCGTGCTCGCCGCCGAAGCGGCGATGAACGCCAGCCCATGGAATTATTGGCAGGGCGACAAAAAAACCCCGATTGGGCGCAGCGGCGAGGCGGTGCGGCTGGTCGAGACGGTGCTCGCGCGCAATCCAGCGCATGTCCAGGCCAATCATCTCTATATCCACCTGATGGAATCGGTCGATCCGGCACGCGCCGAGGCCGCCGCCGACCGCCTCGCCGATCCGCGCGCGCCCAGCGCCGCGCATCTCGTCCATATGCCCGGCCACATCTACCAGTTGCGCGGCCGCCACGCCGATTCGATTCGCGTCAACATCGCCGCGGCGCGCGCCGACGAGGCCTATATTCTTGGCGCAGGCGACCAGGGGCTCGTCCGCTACGGCTATTATCCGCACAATATCCATTTCATCGTCACCTCGGCGCAGATGGCGGGCGACATGACGACCGCGGTGCGCGAGGCGAAACGGCTTGGCGCGGTGCTCGACCCCGCGACCTCGGCGCGTATCGCCTGGATCCAGTCGATCGACGCGGCGCCCTATTTCGCGATGGCCCAATTTGCCGATCCCAAGGCAATCCTCGCGATGCCCGCCCCCGACGCGCGCCTGCCCTACCCCACCGCGATGCGCCACTATGCCCGCGCGGTGGCGCAGGCGCAGCGCGGCGACCGCGCCGGCTTCGACCGCGAACTCGCCGCGATGCAAAGCCTCCGCACGTCGGACGCCTTCGCCGATATGGTCGCGCAGGGTGTTCCCGGCCCCGATCTTGTCCGGCTCGCCGAATTCGTCGCGCGCGGCCGCTTCGCCGCGCATCAGCGCCGCTATGAGGAAGCGATCGGCTTCTATCGCCAGGCGATCGAGATCGAGGCCGCGCTTCCGTATCAGGAGCCGACCTACTGGTATTATCCGGTGCGCCAGTCGCTCGGCGGCGTCCTGTTCCGGGCCGGTCGTCCCGCCGAGGCGAGCGAAGCCTTCCGCGCTGCGCTCGCGCAGGCGCCAAACAACGGCTGGGCGCTCTACGGCCTCGCCCGCAGCGAAGCCGCGCAAGGCAAGAAACTCGAAGCGGCTGCCGCCCGGCAGGCGCTCGGCAAGGCATGGCTGGGCCGCAAAAGCTGGCTGCGCATGGACCGGCTATAGCGCGGTTTGAACCGGCGCCGGCGCTAAATCCCCTCGCCCGACAATCGCTGGCAGATCATGTCGAGCTGGTCGAGCGACGCGAATTTCAGCGTCAGCGCACCCTTGCCTCCGCCCGTATATTGGATCGCGACGCCGATCCCGAGCAGTTCGGACAGATGGCGTTCGACCGCGACGATGTCGGGGTCGCGGCCCACGCCGTCCATGCTTTTATATTCGAGCGGCGCCTTGCGCCCGCCGCCCTTCCCGTCGCGCACCAGCGCCTCGACCGCGCGCACCGACAGGCCTTCCTTGACCACCCGCCGCGCGATCGCTTCGGCGTCGTCGGCGCCGATGAGCGCGCGGGCATGGCCCATCGCGAGCGATCCGTCGCCGACCAGCGCCTGCACCGCCTCGGGCAGGTCGAGCAGGCGCATCAGATTCGCGACATGGCTGCGCGACTTGCCGACCAGCTTTGCCAGCGCCTCCTGATTATGCCCGAAATCGTCGATCAGGCGGCGATAGGCGCCCGCTTCCTCGATCGCGTTCAAATCCTGGCGCTGGATATTCTCGACGAGCGCGATCTCATAGGTCGCGGCATCGTCAAGCTCGCGCACCAGCGCCGGAATCTGGTGCAGCCCCGCGCGCTGCGCCGCGCGCCAGCGACGCTCGCCCGCGACGAGCTGATACCCGTCACCATCGGGCGATCGGCGCACGATGACCGGTTGCAGCAAGCCGCGCAAGGCAATCGAATCGGCAAGCTCGGTGATCGCGACCTCGTCGAAATGGCGCCGCGGCTGGCCGGGAAGCGGCCGGATCGATCCGACCGGCACATGCTGAACCGAATCGCCCGACACCGGCGCAGCACGCGCAGCCGCGCCGGGGGTCGCGAGCACCGGCGCCTCGACCGCGGCGTCGCCGAACAGCGCGTTCAACCCGCGGCCCAGCCCCGACGGACGCTTACGCGGCGACGATCCACTTTTTTCTTCTTTATTGTCAGTCATTTATGCCGCCTTGCGAATCGCCGGAAGCCGGTCGATCAACTCGCGCGCGAGCGCAATATAGGCCGCCGACCCGGCGCAGCGATGGTCATAGATCAGCGCGGGAAGCCCGTGGCTCGGCGCTTCGGACAGGCGGACATTGCGCGGGATCACCGTGTCGAACACCACCGGCCCCAGCACCTCGCGCACATCGTCGGAAACCTGGTCGGTCAGCCGGTTGCGCCGGTCGAACATCGTCAGCGCGACGCCAAGGATCGACAGTTTCTGGTTGAACCGCTCGCGCACGCGCTCGACCGTCGTCAGTAGCTGGCTCAGCCCCTCGAGCGCGAAAAATTCGCATTGCAGCGGCACGATCAGCGATTCGGCGGCGATCAGCGCGTTCAGCGTCAGCATTCCCAGCGACGGCGGGCAATCGATCAGGCAGATGTCCCACTGCCCCGCTTCGGCGCCTGACAAGGCTTGCTGTAGCCGGTTGAGCCGATCCTGATATTCGATCAGCTCGATCTCGGCGCCCGACAGATCGACCGTCGCGGGTATGATGTCGAGCCGCGGCACCGCGGTCGGGATCGCACATTCGGCGATTCCCGCGTCGCCGCGCAGCAGTTCGTAACTCGAATATTCGCGCTGCGACTGTTTGATGCCGAGGCCGGTCGACGCATTGCCTTGCGGATCGAGGTCGATGATCAGCGTGCGCCATCCCGTCGCCGCGAGCGCGGTGGCCAGATTGATCGCGGTCGTCGTCTTTCCAACCCCACCCTTCTGGTTTGCCACCGCGATCCGGATCATGCTTTCCCTCGCTTTTTCGGCGCGATACGCCCCGTGCCGACCAAGATGCCGCTTTCGGCGTCGGTGCGGCTCTGTTCCACGTGGAACATTCTCTGCCATGCCTCGGGCAGCAACGCCAGTTCCTTAACGGCATTTCGGCCCTTTGGCAGCAGCCAACGCGTCGATTCGGTGGAAAAACGCGCGGATAAGTCGATCAACCGATCGAGCGGAGCAAAGGCGCGCGCGCTGATCGTCGCGGCGCGGCGCGTCGCGACGCGCTCGAGCGGCGCTTCGGCAACCTCGACGTGATCCAGCCCCAGCTCGGCCGCGACCGCGCGCAGGAAATCACACCGCCGCCGCCGCGATTCGACGAGCAGCATCGGCCGCTCGGCCAGAATCGCGACGACCAGCCCCGGCAACCCCGGCCCACTTCCAAGGTCGATCCAAAGCCCTTCGCCTTCGGAATCAAGCGCCAACAGCTGCGCGCTGTCAGCGATATGCCGCACCCAGATCGCCGGAATCGTCGACGCCGCGATCAGATTCTGCTGCGCATTTTCGGCGATAAGCATCGCGACGAAGCGTTCAAGCTTTGTCCATTGCGCCGACGTCGGGGAAAACGCAGCCTCAATCCAGGCGCGTGCCTCATCTTCGCTCATCAATAAGCCGCTGTCGAAACTCACCAAACGCCCATTCTATTTTGTCATTTCACCAAAGCGGAACGGCTTCCTCTTCGTGCCTTTGCGCCTTTGCGCGAGATTTTGAAAGCCTCGCGCAAAGGCGCAAAGAAGAAGCAGGTGGCGCCGAACGAACATCTCGAAACAGAGCCGCTTTACTTCGAACTCCTCCGGACGTTGGGTTGCGCTGAAGAAATGGTTCCTGGGAGGAGTCTGGGAAGAACAGTCGCAACCGCCACCGGAAGCGGATATTTTTTCCTCCCTGTCGCGCAGCGATGGGGAGGTGGCAGCGCGAAGCGCTGACGGAGGGGCTAGGACGCCGACGTCGCGGCCCCTCCACCACCGCCTACGGCGGCGGTCCCCCTCCCCATCGCGACGCGACAGGGAGGATCGTAAATCGCAAGACTCTGAAACGACCGAAACTAGCCGTCGCCCCCGCGAAGGCGGGGGCCGCTATCGGTTTACGCAGCGACGCAGGAAAGATTGATGGCGGCCCCCGCCTTCGCGGGGGCGACGGTTTATTGAGACTTCCGCTCCCCACTCAAAGCTGCCACCCTACACTTTCGCCAACCCGATTGCCTCAGCTTCAAGCCGCCCGCCGCCGGCTATGAACCATAATCGCAGTCAGCGCCGCGGGAGTCACGCCATCGATCCGCGCCGCCTGCCCCAATGTCTCGGGCCGCGCCTTGCTCAATCGCTCGACCATTTCGCGCGACAGGCCGCCTATCGCCGCATAATCAAGCGCGGGGTCGAGGAGGATCGCTTCATTTGCCGCCAGCGCGCGGAGCTCGGCCTCGTGCCGCGCGATATAGGGCGCATAATGCGCATCTTCGACGACCTCGGCGAGAATCGCTGCGTCGATGGCGCACAACTCGGGCGCCAATATAGTCAGCCGCTCGATCGCCATATCGGGGAAGCGCAACAGGTCGATTCGCCGCCGCGCGATCCCGTCGCCGGGCAGCGGCAGGCCGATCGCCGCATAATCGGCGGTTGTCACCGGCACTTCGAGCAGCGCCTCGGCGCGCGCGCGCTCGTCCATCCGCGCGGCGAACAACGCCGCAGTCGCGGGTCGCACCAGCCCCAGCGCGATCCCCTTCGGCGTCAGCCGCGTCGCAGCATTGTCGGCGCGCAGCCGCAGGCGATATTCGGCGCGCGCGGTGAGCATCCGGTACGGCTCGCTCACCCCCTGCAGCACCAGATCGTCGACCATCACCCCGATATAGGACAGGCTGCGATCGAGGATCAGCGGCTCGCGCCCCTGCACCGCCAGCGCGGCGTTGGCGCCCGCGACGAGCCCTTGCGCCGCCGCTTCCTCATATCCCGTCGTCCCGTTGATCTGCCCTGCGCAATAAAGACCAGGCATCGCGCGCACTTGCAATGTCCGGTCGAGCGCGCGCGGGTCGATATGATCATATTCGACGGCATAGCCAGGAACGACCATTTCAACCGCTTCGAGCCCCTCCATCGTGCGCAGCATTGCCAGCTGGACATCGGCGGGCAGCGACGTCGAAATGCCGTTGGGATAGACAAGATGCGTATCGAGCCCCTCTGGCTCGAGAAACACCTGATGCCCGTCGCGGTCGGCAAAGCGGTGGATCTTGTCCTCGATCGACGGGCAATAGCGCGGTCCCGCTGCGCCGATTGCGCCGGTGAACAGCGGCGAGCGGTGCAGATTGTCGGCGATGATCCGGTGCGATTCGGCGTTTGTACGCGTGATCGCGCAGAAAATCTGGGGAACCGTCCGTTCATTGTTCCACGTGGAACAGGTCCAGTTGGCGCCCTCGGCGCTATCCGACGGCTGCTCACTCAGCCGCGCCCAGTCGATCGTTCGCCCGTCGAGTCGCGGCGGCGTGCCCGTCTTGAGCCGTGCCATCGGCAGGTCGGCGCCGCGAAGCTGCCCGGCAAGCCGGTGCGCGCCCGCCTCGCCGATGCGCCCGCCCGCCATGCGTTCCTCGCCGCGAAACAGCCGCCCGCCAAGGAAGGTGCCCGTCGCGAGTACCACCGCGCGCGCGGTCAGCGCGGTGCCGTCAGCCAGATCGAGTCCCTCGATCTGTCCTTCGCTCGACAGGCGCAGGCCGGCCGCTTCGCCCGCAACGACGATGATAGCGTCTTCGGCGGCGAGCAAAGTTTGGATCGCGTCGCGGTACAGCTTCCGATCGGCCTGGATGCGCGGCCCCTGCACCGCCGCACCCTTCGACGCGTTGAGCATCCGGTAATGGATCGCCGCGGCATCGGCCGCGCGCGCCATCCACCCGTCGAGCGCATCGACCTCGCGCATCAGATGGCCTTTGCCCAGCCCTCCAATCGCCGGGTTGCACGACATCGTGCCGATCAACGCCGGATCGAAACTGACCAGCGCCACCCGCGCGCCGAGCCGCGCCGCGGCCGCGGCGGCCTCGGTCCCGGCATGGCCACCGCCGACGACGATGACATCGAAAGTTGTGCTGCTGCTATTCATGATCGGCGGCGCGCATAGCGCAAAGCCTTTGGTAAATCCACCGCGGCGCGACGGGAGGATGTTTCACGTGGAACGTCATTTGCCGATGCAGAAGCGCCCGAACAGCGTGTCGAGCATATCTTCAACGCCCGCGCGCCCGGTGATACGGTCCAGCGCCGTTGCGGCAAGCCGCAGCCGTTCGGCAAGCAGGATCAGATCGCCCGCCTCGCGCGATCCCGTCTCAACCTCCAGCCACCCCTTTGCCTCGTCGAGCGCATCGCGCTGTCGCTGCCGGAGCGTGGCTTCGCCCTCGCGCGGCAATAAGGTTCGCGCCATCTCGACGATCATGCTGTGCAACCGGTCCATCCCCTCCCCCGTGGCGGCGGACAATATAAGATCGCAACGCGCGGCCTCGGCTTCGGCCGCGGCGTCGCCGCGCCAGCGGTCGGCCTGTGCGGCGATCAGGATCGTGCGAGGATGCTCGGGCGCCTCCTTCGGCGCGCCCAGCCACAACAGGAGGTCCGCGCCCTCCACCGCCGCCTTCGCACGATCGATTCCGATCATTTCGATCGTATCGGCACTTTCGCCGCGCAGGCCGGCAGTATCCGAAAAGCGCATCGCAATCCCGTCCAGCGCCAGCGGCGTTTCGATCACATCGCGCGTCGTCCCCGCGACCGGCGACACGATCGCCAGCTCCCTCTGCGCTAAAGCATTGATAAGAGTGGATTTACCTGCGTTCGGCGGCCCTGCGATCACCACCGACAACCCCTCGGCAATCACCTCCGCCGCGGGCCGCGCCAGCCACTCGCCGAGCTCTCCCGCCAGCGCCGCCATCCCCCCCGACACGCGCTGCGCGACACCTTCGCCAACTTCGACGTCATCCTCATCCGCGAAATTGAGTTCGGCCTCGGCCGCCGCCATCAGCGCGAGTAGCCGCTCCTGCCACGCCGCCACCATACGCGACACATGCCCGCTCGCGAGGCCAAGCGCCTGCACCCGCTGGCTTTCGGTTTCGGCGGCGAGCAGGTCCGCCAGCCCCTCGGCCTCGGCCAGATCGATCCGTCCATTTTCGAACGCGCGCCGCGTAAATTCGCCCGGTACGGCGCGCCGTAGTCCCGGCATCGCCGCCAGCGCCGCTTCGACCGCCGCGACAACCGCCCGCCCGCCGTGCAGGTGCAGTTCGACAAGGTCGTCGCCGGTCGCTGTCGCTGGTCCAGGGAACCACAGGATCAGCGCATGATCGAGCACCCCGCCCCTGGCATCCCTCAGCCGGGCGAATGAAGCATGGCGGGGCGCGGGCAATCGTCCAGCCAGCACCTGCAACACCTTCGCAGCCTGGGCCCCGCTTATCCGCACGACCGCAATCGCCGCGGGCGGCATCCCGCTCGACAGCGCGAAAATCGTATCGCTTGCAGGCGCCTGGATCAGCTTTTGCGCCCTTTGGCCGGTTTGTCGTCGGTCGCATCGCTGCTCCTCGATGCCCCGCCCATCAGCCCGCCGCCGAATTGGCCGAGCAGCGACTGGACGAGCCCCAATCCGCTCTCACCCATCGGCACCCAGGTCTTGACCATCGCCTGCACCATCTCGGGCGTGATGCCCTTTGCCATCAGCTCCTTGACGCGATCGAGATAAATATCGTGGAGCGGCTCAAGGTCAGGAAGGCCGAACAACCGCCGCGCCTCTTCGGGGGTGCAATCGATCTCGATATTGAATTTCATCGCCTGTCTCCGCCCCGCTGATGCTATGCCGCTTGAGCCATGACCGCGGCACCGCTAGCTTTGCGCTTTCATTGCCAAGAAGCAAGAGTCAGGAGAGCTCCCGCCATGCCCGCGACGAACATAACCATCCCCGCGCTCGACGGGACGGACGTAATACCCGCCTATGTCGCACGCCCCGACGCCGACAGTTCGCGCGCGATCATCGTCATCCCGGAAATCTTCGGCGTGAACGCGGGCATTCGACAGAAATGCGACGATTGGGCAGCCGAAGGCTATCTGGCGATCGCCCCCGATATTTTCTGGCGCTTCGCGCCCGGAGTCGAACTCAATCCCGACGTCGAGACCGAACTCCAGGAAGCGTTCGGCTATTTCGGTCAATATGACGCCAACGACGGAGTGAAGGATATCGAAGCGGCGATCCGCTGGCTCCACAGCCAGGGGGCCAGCAAGGTTGGCTGCGTCGGCTTCTGCCTTGGCGGCCGCCTTGCCTATATGGCGGCGGCGCGCACCGACGTCGATGCGTCGGTCGGCTATTATGGCGTGATGATCGACCAGATGCTGAACGAAAGCCACGCGATCGCCAATCCGCTGATGCTCCACATCCCGACCGAGGATCATCTGGTCGACCATGAAGCGCAGAAGCGGATTCACGAAGGGCTCGATTCGCATCCGAAGGTGACGCTCCACGATTATTCCGGCCTCGATCATGGCTTTGCGGCAACGATGGGCAATCGTCGCAACGACGAAGGCGCCAGGCTTGCCGATGGCCGCACCCGGGCCTTTTTCGCCGAGCATCTGGCATGAGCGCGCATCCCGGACTCGCCGCGTGGCACGCCTATATGGCGGACGGTGGCGACCCGCAGCGTTTGCGGAGTTTGCTCGCCGACGATGCCGTATTTCACTCGCCCGTCGTCCACACACCGCAGGAAGGCGCCGACAAGGTCTTCGCCTATCTCCACGCGGCAAGCCATGTGCTTGGCGGGGAGCATTTCCGCTATTTGCGCGAAATCGTCGATGGCGATCAAGCAGTCCTCGAATTTCAGACCGAGCTCGACGGAATCCAGGTCAACGGCGTCGACATTATCCGCTGGAATGATGAAGGAAAAATCAGCGATTTCAAGGTAATGGTGCGACCGCTCAAGGCCATCAACAAGGTCTGGGAAAAAATGGCGGCGATGCTCGCAGCGCAGGCGGGCTAGATCAGGCTGAGTTCGGCGAGTTCGCGA
The DNA here is from genome assembly GCF_036687315.1 of Sphingopyxis sp. TUF1. Lineage (NCBI taxonomy): Bacteria > Pseudomonadati > Pseudomonadota > Alphaproteobacteria > Sphingomonadales > Sphingopyxidaceae > Sphingopyxis > Sphingopyxis kveilinensis. The sequence goes on along the minus strand of NZ_CP144683.1, from coordinate 1,593,201 downwards.
TAGAGTTCGGGCGGCAGGTCGCCGACGCCGCTTGTTTCGTCAAGCCCTCTGGGCGCATCGGCTTCGGCCAGATAGCGCCACCCCTGATGCGCGCGCTTGGGCTGCGGGTGCACGCGCTCGAGGTTGGCAACGCAGACGATATCGATCCTCCCGTCACTGCGATCGTCGAAACGCAGGATTTGCACGCGCGCGACGAGCATATGTTTGACAATGAAATGCAGCCGGCCACCGATCAGCTCGTCGGCGCGCTTGGGCTTGAAACGCGTCGTGAAGCGGATCTCGCCATCCCTCGCATAGGTGGCGATACGCGCCTCCAGCGCCGGATAGTCGGAACAGCCGACGGCGACGCGGGTCATATGAAGCTCGGACATCCCACGCCAGATGGAGCTTAGTCCCAGAAATTCAACCGCTTTGGGCCAAGCTGAGATTCCCCTGGCGCCAAGACTGAGAAAGTTCTCGATGGATAGAATCGAGATCTATCAAAAATGAAAACGATAGTTGGCCGCCTGCTGCCAAATCGAGCAGCTCATCCCTACTCCTCGCAAAATATATTCTTTGAGAGCTGACAACTAAATGCCGTAACGCTCCGGCGCTGTCTTCCAAGACAGTCTCGTCAGCGTTCCATTTAATACGTTGTAGTCCTTCAAGCGCGTGTTTTAGGTTTGCTACCGATGCACCGTTACTTAGAAGAACAGCGATTGTTTTTAAAACGAGCACGTCTCTAAACGTATATCTTCTTCTTTTTCCTCTGTTTTTCTCTCTCTTCCTTGTCGGAAAAAAAACGCCTGATCGTTCTAGATAGTCGATCATTGCCACCGACCTTAGGCCGGCAAGCCGCGCAGCATTTCGAGCATCATGATCTTCAATAATCATAGTTCTGCTCAGAACTTGTAATATATTCGCAGTAAAATCAACAAAAAGCGCTCTCTTCGTAAAGAAGATCAATAAATTGTGGTCATTTTCTGTTTGTGACACATGATATAGTGTGCGAGCTTCTACCTCGTCGCTACCGCACAGTTTTTAGGCGCGACTAGAAAGGAGAAAAATCCATGTACTTTGAGAAATACACACAGGGTGGCCAATGGCGTTGGCGCCTGAAAGCCGCCAATCACGAGATCGTCGCATCGGGCGAGTCTTACTGGAATGAGACCGACTGCGACCACGCGATCAATCTCGTGAAAGGCACGACCAGTGCAACACCGGTCCGCAAGCTCTAGCGAGCGCTTGCAGCCTACAATGAAGGGGCGGGCTATATCAACCCGCCCCTTTTTGCATTCAGCCGAAAAGTGTGCCGAGGCCGACGCTGGGGTCGATCCAGCCTTCGTAGATCATCTTGACCGCGACATAGACGATCACCGCAAGGCCGATGTATGCGATCCAACGATAACGCTCGATATATTTGGCGATGATGTTCGCCGCGATCCCCATTAGCGCGACCGCAAAGATCAGGCCTACGATCAGGATGCCGGGATGGTCGCGCGCCGCGCCTGCGACCGCGAGCACATTGTCAAGGCTCATGCTGACGTCGGCGACGGCCACGGCCCACGCCGCAGCAGCAAAGCTCTTCGCGGGTTTCAGACCCGAATGCTCGTCGCCTGCAATCTCCGGCGAACCCGCCGAATGCGCGCCGTCACGCAGCTCGCGCCACATCTTCCATGCCACCCAGACGAGCAACAGTCCGCCGATAAAGATCAGCCCGACGATCTGCATCAGCTGCGTCACGACAAGGGCGAAGGCGATACGCAGCACCAGCGCGGCGAGCACGCCGATCAGGATCACCTTGCGGCGCTGATCGGCGGGAAGCCCCGCGGCAAGCGCACCCACGACGATCGCGTTGTCGCCCGCGAGCACGATGTCGATCATCAGCACCTGCAGGAAGGCTGCGAAAGCCGCGGGCTGCGTGATGTTCGAAAAATCGTGAACGATCGCGTCCCACATGCCCGCGGGTCCGCCAAATCCGCCGGCGTGCGCGCCGGCCTGCATCAATATGTCCAGCATGATCGCTTAACCCGCCCTATGCTTATTGGTTCATCGAGTCGAAGAAATCTTCATTGGTCTTCGAATCCTTGATCTTGTCGAGCAGGAATTCCATCGCATCAACGGTGCCCATCTGCATGAGGATGCGGCGCAGCACCCACATTTTCGACAGCTTGTCTTTCTCGACGAGCAACTCTTCCTTGCGGGTGCCCGACTTGCCGACGTCGAGCGACGGGAAGATGCGCTTGTCGGCGACCTTGCGGTCGAGGACGATTTCGCTGTTACCCGTGCCCTTGAACTCTTCGAAGATCACTTCATCCATCCGGCTGCCGGTATCGATCAGCGCGGTGGCGATAATCGACAGCGAGCCGCCTTCCTCGATATTGCGCGCGGCGCCGAAAAAGCGCTTCGGACGCTGGAGCGCATTGGCATCGACACCGCCGGTCAGCACTTTGCCCGACGACGGAACAACGGTGTTGTAGGCACGCCCGAGGCGCGTGATCGAATCGAGCAGGATGACGACATCCTTCTTGTGCTCGACGAGACGCTTGGCCTTTTCGATCACCATTTCGGCGACCTGGACGTGACGCGTCGCGGGTTCGTCGAAGGTCGAGGAGACAACCTCGCCCTTCACGCTGCGCTGCATGTCGGTGACTTCCTCAGGCCGCTCGTCGACGAGCAGCACGATAAGATAAACCTCCGGATGATTGTCGGTGATCGCCTTGGCGATATTCTGCAGCAGCACCGTCTTGCCGGTGCGCGGCGGCGCGACGATCAGCGCGCGCTGGCCTTTGCCCTGCGGACTCACGAGGTCAATCACGCGCGCCGACTTGTCCTTGACCGTCGGATCGACGGTGTCGAGCGAGAGTTTCTGGTTTGGATAGAGCGGCGTCAGATTGTCGAAATTGACGCGGTGGCGCACGACATCGGGATCGTCAAAATTGACACTGATCAGCCTGGTCAGCGCGAAATAGCGTTCGCCGTCGCGCGGCGCGCGAATCTCGCCCTCGACCGTGTCGCCGGTACGCAGGCCATATTTGCGGACCTGGTTCGGCGAGACATAAATGTCGTCGGGACCGGCAAGATAATTCGCCTCGGACGAGCGCAGGAAACCGAAGCTGTCGGGCAGAACCTCGATCGTTCCGGACCCGATGATCTCCTCGCCCTCTTCGGCAAGTTCTTTCAGGATCGAGAACATCAGATCCTGCTTGCGCAGCGTCGATGCGCCCTCGACGCCCAGCTCCTCGGCCATTTCGACGAGTTGTGCGGGCGATTTTGTTTTGAGTTCTTTCAGATGCATGGATGGATTCCGGGTCAATAGTCGGGAGATAATCGGACTTAAATTCGTCGCACCATCGGGTGCCTATCCGGCCGGGGGACGACCGTTCACGATAGCTTCGGCGCGGAGGCCGCGCCTCCCGCTTGGAATGCGGGATTGACCGGCCCCTATAACCCGCCGCACGCCAAGTCAATCGCGGCTGCGACAGGCGGGGATGGGGCCGGGACGGTCGCGAAAGCGACAAAAGATACGGATGTACGGATCAAATCTGTCTCCTTTGTCGGCGGGGCCGCAGTGGTGCGCAGCTTACCTTCTGCGGCTATGCTGGACGGGTTTGCGATCGCCAATCCTTCCAAAGGTCAGGAAAGGTCAGCCTTGCGCGCCGGCGATTTGCCACTGTCGCCCGACCGGTTGCGCTCGATCATTGTCCACATCCTCACGCGCCGTAGCGACGGCGTTAATCGGCATTTTGAAAGAGCAGAGACCAAAGGGTGGCACAGTCAGACCATGTAGGACAGCGTCTTCTTTGGGCGCCCGGTTTGGGGTGGTGAGCGGATGTTAAATCCTCCCTGTCGCGTAGCGATGGGGAGGGGGACCGCCGCCGCAGGCGGTGGTGGAGGGGCTGAAACGTCAGCGCCATAGCCCCTCCGTCAGCGCTTCGCGCTGCCACCTCCCCATGGCTGCGCCACAGGGAGGATACTATGTCCGCTAACGCTCGCCAGCGGCCAATCCGCCAAGCCGTTCAGGGCCGGACGACCGCGAGGATGACGATGATCGCCGCGGCGACGCCGGGAACCTCGTTGAGCATCCGCAGCTGCTTTTCGGTGAGCGGCCGCTCGCCCTGACGGAGCTTCTTGAAATAACCGATCAACCAGCCGTGATAGCCCGACAGCGCGAATACGAGGATGAATTTGGCGATGAACCAGGTCTCGCCCCAATAATTGCCGTTGAAGGCAAGCGTCAGCCCAAGAATCCAGACGATGGTCAACGACGGGTTCAAAATGATCCGCCGCAGCCGGTCCTCGCGCTCGATCCATTTCTTGTCTTCGTCGGACCCGACCGCGGCCTGCTGGTGATAGACGAAGAAGCGTGGCATCATGAAAAGGCCGGCCATCAGAAAGATCACGAAAATAATATGCGCGGCTTTGACCCAAAGCATCGTCGCCCCCAAAAATCCTGCCCAGTCTGCCATATTATCCGCCGCGAACGCGTTTGATCAGATGTTCGACATGGGCGATCGGGGTGTCGGGAACGATCCCGTGGCCCAGGTTGAAGATATGGGGACGCACCGGGAATGCTGCAAGGATGCGGTCGATGGCGGCGTCGAGTGCGGACCCGCCTGCGACGAGCGCGAGCGGGTCGAGATTGCCCTGTACTGGAAGATGTGGCGGCAAGGCGGCATCGGCCCAGGCGGGATCGACCGTTTCGTCGAGGCCGATCGCATCGACGCGGGTTTCGTCGGCATAGGCGCGAAGCTTGCCCCCCGCGCCCTTCGGAAAGCCGATGATCGGCGTGTCGGGGTGCAGCGCCTTGAGACGGCGGACGATCTCGGCGTTGGGGGCGATCACCCATTGTTCGAACTGCGCCGGGCTGAGGCTGCCCGCCCAGCTGTCGAAAAGCTGCACCGCATCGACGCCATGTTCGATCTGGCCGGATAAATAGGTGACGGTCAAATCGACGATCGCATCGATGATCGCCTGGAACGCCGCGGGATCGCCATAGGCCATACGCCGCGCCGCCGCCTGGTCCTTCGATCCCTGCCCCGCGACCATATAGGTGGCGACGGTCCACGGGCTTCCCGCAAAGCCGAGAAAGGTCGTTTCGGATGGCAGCGACGCTGCGACGCGCGCGACGGTCGCATAGACCGGGTCGAGCCGCTGCGGCGCGGCTTCGAGGGACGTCAAGGCGCTGTCGACGAGCGGCGGCGCCAGTCGCGGACCTTCGCCCGCCTCGAACCACAGATGCTGGCCGAGCGCGTGCGGGATCACAAGAATGTCCGAAAAGAGAATCGAACCGTCGAACCCGAAACGCCGGATGGGTTGCAAAGTGACTTCAGCCGCGGCTTCGGGATCGTAGCATAGTTCGAGGAAACCGCCCTTGGTCTCGCGAAGGGCGCGATATTCGGGAAGATAACGACCCGCCTGCCGCATGAGCCAGAGCGGGGGCCGCTCGTGTCGCACCCCGCGCAGCGCCGCGAGGAGGTTCTTCGGTGACGCCTTCACGCGGCCCCTCTTTCTCTCATCATATAATATTTAATAATATTGTGGTGGTTTGTAGGTCGGCGGACAAGGCGGCTTTAGGCCGGGGCGCCCACTTTGCCAACAGCTTGACTCGCCGTCAGTTGCCATCGTCCGCAGAGTCGTCGGCCGCTTTCCCCCTAATTCACAGCATGTGGATAAGATTCATCCCATGTGGATAAGCACGGGAGCGGAATCGGCGCGGCGGGGGATGAATTGCGCGTGCCGAAATCATCCCGACGCTTTTGCCAAACTTATCCACAGGCTCTGTGGTCGTCCCCGAGATGCTGGAGAGGTTGCGGACCTATTGCCTTTTTTTCCGCTGCGCCCGAAAGCGGGGCGATGGGCCGCCTCCACTTGCACCTTATATCCGACTCCACGGGCGAAACGCTGGAAAATATCGCCAAGGCGGCCATCGCGCAGTTCGACGATGTCGAGGTCGTGCGCCATTTCTGGCCGATGGTGCGATCCGAATCGCATCTCGACCGCATCATGGCCGAAGTGCAGGCGAGTCCCGGCATGATCCTTTTCACGCTCGTCAACGGTGAGCTGCGCAGCAGCCTCGAACGTCGTGCGGGAATACTCAACCTGCCGACCGTGGCCGCGCTCGATGCGGTGACCGACGCACTCTCGCGGATGCTCGGGCAGGAAGCGAAGGGCCGCCCGGGACGACAACATGCTCTCGACGCCGCCTATTTCGCCCGGGTCGAGGCGATCCAGTTCACCGTTGCGCACGACGATGGCATCGGCTGGGAGAATTGGGAGCAGGCGGACATCATTCTTGCGGGCGTATCGCGCACGTCGAAAACCCCGACGAGCATCTATCTCGCCAACCGCGGGTTCAAGACCGCGAATATTCCGATCGTTCCCGAATCGCCGCCGCCCGCCGCGCTGTTCGACCTGAAGCGCCCGATGGTGGTCGGGCTTACCACGGGGCTCGATCGCCTCGTTCAGGTCCGCCGCAATCGTCTGCTTTCATTAAACCAGGCGCCCGAGACGAGCTATGTCGATGAAGAACGCGTCAAGGCCGAGCTGGCCTATGCGCGGCGGATGTTCGCCGACAACGGATGGCCGGTAATCGACGTGACGCGCCGCTCGATCGAGGAAACCGCGGCGGCGGTGATCAAGCTCGTCGAGGATCGCGCGAGCGCATGAGCCTGGTCCTCGCCTCGCAAAGCAGTGGCCGCGCCGCAATGCTCCGTGCCGCCGGGCTGGTGTTCGAGGCGACCGCAGCGCATGTCGACGAGGAAGCGCTCACCGCGTCGCTGCTCGCCGCCGGGCAGACGCCGCGCAACATTGCGGACGCGCTTGCCGAAGCCAAGGCGGTCAAAATCTCGTCGCGGCTTCCCGGCGTGACAGTGCTCGGCGCGGACTCGACGCTCGTGCTCGACGATGGGACGATGCTGACGAAGCCCGAAAGCCCGGAGGACGCCGCCGACCATCTCCGGCGCATGGCGGGCACGCGCCACCGGCTGTTCAGCGCGGTGGTCGCCGCGCGCGACGGGGCGCCGGTGTGGCGGGCGATCGGTGAGGCGAAGCTGTGGATGCGGCCCTTGTCCGATGGCTTCATTACCGACTATGTCGCGCAAAACTGGGATAGCATCCGCTGGACGGTGGGCTGTTACGAAATCGAGGGAGCGGGCGTGCAATTGTTCGACCGGGTCGAGGGCGACCCCTGGACCATCGTCGGAATGCCGATGCTTCTCCTGTTGGCGTGGCTGCGCACTATCGGACTGGCGCCGCAATGAGCAGGCCCTATGCGGAAGTGATCGGCGATCCGATCGCGCAATCGAAATCGCCGTTGATTCATAAATTCTGGCTCGATGCGCTCGGCATCGACGGCGATTATCGCCGCGCGCATGTAAAGTCCGACGACCTCGCTTCCTATATCGCCGAACGCCGCGCCGATCCCGACTGGCGCGGATGCAACGTCACCATGCCGCACAAGGCCGCGGTCATGGATCTGGTCGACGATCCGGGCGACATTCGCGGCACGATCGGCGCGATGAACACGATCGTGCGCCAGCCCGACGGGGTGCTGATCGGGACCAACACCGACGCCGCGGGATTCTATTCCCCGCTGGCCGAACTCGACCTTGAGGATGCGCCGGTCGCGGTCGTCGGCGCCGGCGGCGCGGCGCGCGCCGTGCTGTTCGCGCTGGCGCGGGCCAATGTCGGCAAGGTGACGATCTTCAATCGCTCGCCCTTGAAGGCGATGGGCCTGCTCGCGACTTTCGGGCTCAAGGGCGACGTCGTCGCGCTCGACGCCGCGCTGCCGCCAGTGCATCTGCTCGTCAATTCGAGCAGTCTCGGCATGACGGGTCAGCCGCCGCTCGACCTCGACCTGCCGTCGCTTCCGGACGATGCGATCGTCTATGACCTTGTCTATTCGCCGCTCCGGACGGGCCTCCTCAAGGCCGCCGAGGCGCGCGGGCTCGATACCGTCGATGGGCTCGACATGCTGATCGGGCAGGCGGCGCTCGCCTTCGAGCTGTTCTTCGGCATGTCACCGCCTGAAGGCCGCGACGACGAGCTTCGCGCACTGCTGGCGGCATGAGTCACTTCAAGCGCCCGCACCTGCCGCTCCGCCGCCCCTTCCTGCTCGGCCTCACCGGCTCGATCGGCATGGGCAAATCGACCGCAGCGGCAATGTTCGAGCGCGAGGGTGTTCCGGTCTTCGACGCCGATGCCGCGGTGCACCGATTACAGGGTCCGGGCGGCGCGCTGGTCGCGGCGATCGAGGCGCGCTTTCCGGGCACGACGGGGCCAAAGGGCGTTGATCGGCAGAAGCTCGGCGCGCGGGTACTCGGCAACACGCACGAACTCGCCGCGCTCGAAGCGATCGTCCATCCGGCGGTTTTCCGCGCCCAGAAACGCTTTCTGGCCAAGCACCGCGCGCGCGACGTCGTCGTGCTCGATATTCCGCTGCTGTTCGAAAAGGGCGGCTGGCGGCGCGTCGGCGCGATCGCCGTCGTGTCGGCGCCCGCGTGGATGCAGCGCAGGCGCGTGATGCGCCGGCCGGGTATGACCGCCGCGAAGCTCAAGGCAATCCGCCGCCTCCAGGTGCCCGACCGCGTCAAGCGCGCGCGCGCCGATTTCATCATCGAAACGGGCCGCCCGAAAAGCGAAACGCACCGCCAGATTCGCTTCATCGCCTCTTGTTTCCGCGCCCGATAGGGTCCAGATTATCCCTTCGATGCGTGAGATTATTTTCGATACCGAAACCACGGGTTTCGATCCCAAAACCGGGGACCGGCTGGTCGAAATCGGATGTGTCGAACTGATCGACCGCCGCGAGACCGGCGTCACCTTTCACGCCTATTTCAACCCCGAACGCGACATGCCTGCGGCAGCTGAGGCCGTCCACGGGCTATCGATCCAGTTCCTGTCCGACAAGCCGCTCTTTGCCTCGCGCGTCGACGAGCTGCTCGAATTTTTCGGCGATGCGCCGCTGATCGCGCACAATGCCGCGTTCGACTTCGGCTTCGTCAATGCCGAGCTCGCGCGCATCGGCCGTCCCGCGCTCGACATGGCGCGCATGTGCTGCACGGTGCAGATGGCGCGGAAACTTCATCCCGGCGCGAAGCACAGTCTCGATGCGCTCTGCACCCGCTACGGCATCGATCGCAGCCACCGCGTCAAGCATGGCGCGCTGCTCGATGCCGAGCTGCTCGCGCATCTTTACATCGAGATGACCGGCGGGCGGCAGATCGGGCTTGGCCTCGCCGCATCGGCCGCGGCGACCGTTTCGCCCGAGGCTGGCCCGGTTATTCCGCGCGGTCCCGCGCGGCCGTTTCGCGAACCGCGGCCGCATATGGCGTCGGCCGCCGAACTTGCGCGCCACGCCGAATTTGTCGCAGGGCTGAACCAGCCGCTGTGGCTCGATACGGTGTGACGACTCTCCCATTGTCGTCGCACCGGCCATAGAAGGAGAAGAAAAATGGAAATCCGCGTCTCTGGCCACCAGATCGAAACCGGCGAAGCGCTGCAGGCGCATGTCGCGGACCGGATGAACGCGATTGCCGACAAATATTTTTCGCGTGCGATCGGCGCGCACGCGACCTTCGGCAAGGGTCCGCACGACAGTTTTCAATGCGACATCGTTGCGCATGTCATGCAGGGACTGGTGCTGAAGGGGCACGGCCAGGCGCAGGACGCGCATGTCGCGTTCGAGGGCGCGGCCGACCGCATCGAAAAGCAGCTCAGGCGCTATATGCGGCGGCTGAAGGATCATAATAATGGCGGCGGAGCGCCGTCGCCGACCGTCGACGAGATCGAGGAAAACGCCAGTTACACCGTCTTTGATCCGGGTGCCGAAGAGGAAGATGCGGGCGATGCGCCGGCGATCATCGCCGAAACGCGCGTTGATATTCCGAGCAGCAGCGTCTCCGACGCGGTGATGATGCTCGATCTGCGCAACACCAACGCGCTGCTGTTCGTCAACAGCAAGACCGGCGCGCATAATATGGTCTATCGCCGCGACGACGGGACGATCGGCTGGGTCGAGCCACGATAGGGCTGGATTTTCTTCGCCATCCGGCTTAAGGGCCGCGCCCAACGATGCCCTAAGCCCGGATGGCGCGGGCGCTGCCACGACAGATCCGCGACCGCCTGCCGGCCTATGTTCCTGGCAGCGGCCGGCATTGAACAAGATTTGACCCGACGATGAATCTTTCTTCCCTTCTTTATCCGGCGACCGTGCGCGCGCATGTGCAGATCGATTCGAAAAAAGCGCTTTTCCCCTTCGTCGGCGATCTCGCCAGCCGCTCACTCGGCCTCGATGCCGGCGAAGTCGCCGAAGCCCTGCTCGAACGCGAACGGCTCGGATCGACCGGCTTCGGCCGCGGCATTGCGCTGCCGCACGCCAAGATGGCCGATCTCGGCGGCGTGCGCGGCCTGTTCCTTCAGCTCGCACGGCCGATCGATTTCAACGCGGTCGATGGCTTGCCGGTCGACCTGCTCTTCGTGCTGCTTTCGCCGCTCGATGCCGGTGCCGACCATCTCAAAGCACTCGCGGGCGTTTCGCGGATGCTTCGCAATGAAGCAATCGCTGAACGACTGCGCGGCGCCAAGAACGACGAGGCGCTGTATGCGCTGCTCGCCGACACCGAAACGCGTGACGCGGCGTAACCCGCCGCTGCGGATTTTTTCATGCCCCGGCTGAAAAGCCGCTTCCTCGTCGACCTGCTGCTGCGCCGCACCGAAGCGGCGGGGGGATTCGCAACCGTGCTCGCCAAAGGCGACGACACGTCGGGCATAATCCTTGTCCAGTGCAGCGACCGCGGCGAACCGGGCCTGCTGCTCGAACGGCGATTTTCGGCCGATGGCACCTATATCTGGGAGGCGGTCGGACCAGATGGCACAAAAGATGGTGAATCCCGCGCAAACTATCGCGAGCGGCGGCAGCGCGCCGATCCTGACCTATGGATCGTTGAACTGGACATCGCAGATGCCGCACAACTCGTCGCGGAGTGGGCCGCGTTAACTTGACTCTGTTGCGGCGCACAATAGCTGGCGCCCATTCGACAACGCGTAGGTCGACCTGCGGGTTGCACTGCCTGGTGGTGCATCCAGCGAGAAACGGGTTGGACACGCAGTCGGACGATGACCGCAGGCGGTATTGGACCATAGTCCCCCGCCTGTTCTGAGAGTTTCGGTTCATCGGCCGCACTTTTGACGGACAATATGAGTCGCATTTTGAACGTGGCCAGCGTGGCTGCCGTCGGCATGACTGCCGCCGCCATGCTGTTTCTGGCGGAACCCGGTTTTGCAAGCGATCTTGCCGCCGACGCCAATCTTCCCGCCATCACCCTGCCCGGCGCCGATGCGCCCGAGGTGCAGAAGGCGGATTTGCCGACCGGGACCCAGTTGCCGGTCGCCCAGCAAAAAGACCTTCAGGATGAAGGCGCCCCCCAAACCGAAGCGGCGCCTCCGGTAACCGCCGCGTCGCTCGCGGCGCTCGTCGCTGCGACGCCTAAGCCCGCCACGATCGATCGTGAACTGCGCTGCCTCGCCGGTGCGGTCTATTTCGAATCGCGCGGGGAATCGCTTCCCGGGCAGCTTGCGGTCGCGCATGTCGTGATCAACCGTGCCCAGTCGGGACGTTTCCCGACAAGCCTGTGCGGCGTCGTTCATCAAAAGAGTCAGTTCAGCTTTGTGCGTGGTGGCCGGATGCCCGCGATCCGCGAGGGCGCCCAGTGGGACAATGCCGTGGCGATCGCGCAGATCGCGCTCGACGGCAGCTGGAAAAATCACGCGCCCGGCGCGCTCTTCTTCCATGCGCGCTATGTCTCGCCCGGTTGGCGCAAGACGCGGATCGCGCAGATCGACAATCACATCTTCTATCGTTGATCCGGCCGGGCCCGACGCGCGATAGTTCGCGTCGGCCATGCTGTTCATTGCCAAGCCATAATTGCTGGCGCATGATGCGCATATGATGCGTCATCTTTCCGTCGCCCTGCCTTTCGCAGCAGCGCTTGCGCTTGGCGGCTGCGCCACGGCGGTCCCGCCCGTCGAAGTTACCCGTTTCCACAGCAATGCCGTCGCCGGCTGGGCGCCGGGGACGCGCTACACCGTCGATACCGCGCCGCTTGGCGACGCCGCGGCGATGCCGGGCACGACCGCCCCCTCGCTCGAATGGTCGAGCTATCGCAGCGCGGTCGAACGTCAGTTGCAGCTGCAGGGCCTCGTCGCTGCCCCCGACGGGACGCGCGCGCCGCTCAAGGTCCGGATCGGCTTCGACCGTGCGAACCACGAAAGCATCGGCAAGCGATCGCCCGTGTCGGTCGGCGTCGGCGGCTCGACCGGCAGCTATGGATCGGGCGTCGGCCTTGGCGTCGGGATCAATCTTGGCGGCGGTCCAAAGCGCATGGCCGATCTCCAGCTGTCGGTGCGCATCGACGATGCTGCCACCGGTCAGGCCCTGTGGGAAGGCCGCGCGCTGACCGCGGTGCCGGTCAAGGCGCCGGCCAACCAGCCGAGCCTTGCCGCCGCGAAATTGGCCGAAGCTTTATTCAAGGACTTCCCCGGTGAATCGGGACGCACTATCAGCGTCCCATGACCATATCCATCAACGCCGCTTTCGACAGCGGCAACATCGTCGTGGACGCCATCGACGGCACGTCCGCCCGCTTGTCGATCCGCAAGGATCGCGAATCGGACTTCTTCCAGTGGTTCCACTTTCGCGTCGCCTGCTCGGTTGGCGACGCGCTCGATCTGGCGATCACCGGGCTCGATGCGTCGGCTTATCCCGACGGCTGGCCGGGCTATGCCGCGTGCGCGAGCTATGACCGCGAAACCTGGTTTCGCCTCGACACCAGCTATCAGGCCGGAACGCTGACGATCCGCCATAATGCCGAAGGCCCGCTCCTGTGGGTCGCCTATTTCGCGCCCTATTCGATGGAACGGCACCACGACCTGATCGCATCGGTCGCCGAATGCGAGGGCGTGACCTATCGCTGCCTCGGCACCAGCCTTGAGGGTCAGCCGATCGACTGCCTAGAAATGGGCAGCGGCGACACGCAGGTCTGGCTCTATGCGCGCCAGCACCCGGGCGAAAGCATGGCTGAATGGTGGATGGAGGGTGCGCTCGAAATGCTCACCGATCCCGCTGATCCGCACGCGCGCGCGCTCCGCCAGAAATGCCGCTTTCACATCGTGCCAAACATGAATCCCGACGGCTCGCGCCGCGGCCATTTGCGCACCAATTTTGCGGGCGTGAACCTCAACCGCGAATGGCACCAACCGACTGCCGAACGCAGTCCCGAAGTGCTGTGCGTGCGGAATGCGATGGACGAAAGCGGCGTCGACTGGGCGATGGACGTCCATGGCGACGAGGCGATTCCGGCAGTGTTCCTGGCGGGTTTCGAGGGCATCCCATCGCTCAAGCCCGAGCAGATGGACAAATATAAGGCGTTCGAGGCGGCGCTCGCCGCGAACACCCCCGATTTCCAGCTCGATCTGGGCTATGCCGAATCGGCACCGGGAAAAGCCAACCTCTCAATGTCGACGACGCAGCTCGCCGAACGCTTCGGCGCAGTGTCGATGACGCTCGAAATGCCGTTCAAGGATAATCGCGATTTGCCCGATCCCGTTCAGGGCTGGTCGCCCGAGCGGTCGAAACGCCTTGCGCACGCCTGTCTGCAGACGCTGGACCATCTGCTGTGAGCGACGCCTGGCGGATCGTCGAAGACGATTTGTCGGGCGCCGCGATCCGCGCGCTGCTCGAGGTGCATTTTGCGGGGATGCTCGCGAACTCGCCCGCGGGCAGCTGTCACTTTCTCGATTTCGACGGGCTGCGCAGCGATGGCGTGACCTTCTGGTCGATCCATCGCGGCGACGATCTTGCGGGCTGCGGCGCGCTCAAGATGCTGGGCGGCGGGCACGGCGAGATCAAATCGATGCGCACCGCGGAAGATTTCCTGCGCCAGGGCGTTGCCGCGCGGATGCTGGGCCATATCATCGCCGAAGCACGGACCCGCGGCCTCGACCGCCTCAGCCTCGAAACCGGGCGGGGCGCGGCCTTCGAACCGGCCATCGCGCTATATCGCCGCTATGGTTTCGAGGATTGCGAGCCCTTTGCCGACTACCGGCCCGACCCGTTCAGCCGGTTCATGACGCGCGCGCTCTAGAAACAGAAACGGGGCCCGGAAGGGACTCCGGACCCCGATCTGGCCGAAGCCGGAAGGCGGCGCTCAGGCGGCCTTCTTGTTCTCGATCACGGGCGCGGCGTTGGCGCCGATGGCGATCTTGTGCGGCTTCATCGCCTCGGGCACTTCGCGCACCAGGTCGATCGTCAGCAGCCCGTCGGCGAGGTCGGCGCTTTGCACGCGGACAAAGTCGGCGAGCTGGAAGCGACGCTCGAACGCGCGCGTCGCGATGCCGCTATAGAGAAGCTGGCGCCCCTCGCCCTCGGCAGCGGGCGCTTTGCGGCCGCTCACGGTCAGCATATTCTGCTGCGCGGTGATGTCGATTTCGTCCGACTTGAAACCGGCGACCGCGACGGTGATGCGGAAATGGTCGTCGGCGATCTTTTCAATGTCGAACGGCGGATAGTTTTCCGCGCCCGAAGCGCCGGTTTCGAGGAAATCGAAGAGCCGGTCGAAACCGACGGTCGAACGGCGATAGGGGGTCCAGTCAAAGCTGTTACGCATGGATCATTCCTTCCTTTACAAAGCGAAGCAAAGGGACCGCGGACCTGGCCGCGATCGCCACCCGGCCCCATGTCGGCGGCCGGATAGTGCCAATCTGGTAACCCCCGAAACCATTTCAAGAGGGGCGTTGGCCTTTGCGGAAAAGCCACGCTAAAGGGCGGCGAAACCGCTCCATCCAAAGGATATGAAATGCCGCAGCTCATCCTCATCCGTCACGGCCAGTCGCAGTGGAATCTCGAAAACCGCTTCACCGGCTGGTGGGATGTCGATGTCACTGAAAAGGGCGCGGCCGAGGCATGGGCCGCGGGCGAACTGATGAAGGCGAGGGGCCTTGCGCCCAACACGTGCTTCACCTCGGTCCAGACGCGCGCGATCAAGACGCTCAATCTTGCGCTCGAGGCGATGGGGCGCCTGTGGCTGCCGGTGACGAAGGACTGGCGCCTCAACGAACGCCATTATGGCGGGCTCACCGGGCTCGACAAGGCCGAGACCGCGGCGAAGCATGGCGATGAACAGGTCAAGATCTGGCGCCGCAGCTTCGACATCCCGCCGCCGCCGCTCGAAGCCGGTTCCGAATGGGATTTATCCGCCGACCCGCGCTACGCCGGCATCGCGATCCCCTCGGCCGAAAGCCTGAAGGACACGATCGAGCGCGTGCTGCCCTATTATGAAACCGCGATCGCGCCCGAGCTTGCCGCGGGCAAGACGGTGCTGATCTCGGCGCACGGCAACAGCCTGCGCGCGCTGGTCAAGCATCTGTCGGGCATTTCGGATGCCGACATCACCGGCCTCGAAATCCCGACCGGCCAGCCGATCGTCTATGAACTGAACGATGATCTGAGCGCGCGCGAGCGTTATTATCTCAGCGAGCGGTAACGCCCGTCGCCCCCGCCCCCGCCTTCGCGGGGCGACGATGGACGATCAATCGCGCAGCAGCTCGTTGATGCCCGTCTTCGCGCGCGTCTGCGCGTCGACGCGCTTGACGATCACCGCGCAATAGAGTGACGGCCCCGGCATCCCGTCGGGCAGCGGCTTGCCCGGCAGCGACCCCGGAACGACGACCGAGTAAGCGGGGACTTCGCCGATGAAGACCTCGCCTGTCGCGCGGTCGATGATCTTGGTCGAGGCGCCGAGATAGACGCCCATCGACAGCACCGCTCCCTCGCGGACGATCACCCCCTCGGCGACTTCGGCGCGCGCGCCGATGAAGGCGCCATCCTCGATGACGACGGGGCCCGCCTGCAAAGGCTCCAACACGCCGCCGATCCCGGCGCCGCCCGACAGGTGAACGTTCGCGCCGATCTGCGCGCAGCTGCCGACGGTGGCCCAGGCGTCGACCATCGACCCTTCGCCGACATAGGCGCCGATATTGACGAAGCTCGGCATCAGCACCGCGCCCTTGCTGATGAAGGCGCCGCGGCGGACGATCGAACCCGGGACCGCGCGGAAACCCGCCTCGCGAAAGCGATTCTCGCCCCAGCCTGCGAACTTCGACGGCACCTTGTCCCACCAGGTCGCGCCGCCGGCGCCGCCTTCGATGATTTCCATGTCATTGAGGCGGAACGACAGCAGAACCGCCTTCTTGAGCCACTGGTTGACCTGCCACGTGCCGTCGGCACCACGCTCGGCAACACGAAAGCGGCCGTCGTCGAGCCCTGCAATCGCGGCATCGACCGCCCCGCGCACCGCGCCGGTCGTCGTGAGGCCGAGCGTGTCGCGCGCGTCCCACGCGGCGTCGATCGTGGCTTGAAGGTCGGCGGTCATGAAACTCCCCAGGGCAAAGGCAGATTGTCGAGCCAGTCGGCAATGTCGGTCGCGTGAAAATCGACATGGTCCGGCAGGTGGTCGCGATGGCCGCTTTCGCTGCCATTGTCCAGCCACACGGTCGTCATGCCGAGGGCCTTTGCCGGGGTCAGGTTGCGCGCCATATCCTCGACGAACAGGCTCTTTGCGGGATCGATGCCGAGGTGTTCGACCATCATGGCATAGGCTGCCGCATCGGGCTTGGGCGTATAGCGGGTGATACGAATATCGCAGATGCCGTCGAACAAATCGGCGATCCCGCGCGCTTCGAGCACGCGCGCCGCATAATCGGCGTCGGCGTTGGTGAAGACCAAACGGCGTCCCGGCAGCCGCTCGAGCCCTGCGCGGAGCCGCTTATCGGGGGTCAGCCGGTCGAGGTCGATGGCATGGACGTCGACCAGAAATTCTTCCGGCGCGACGTCATGATGGCGCATCAGCCCGGCCATCGTCGTGCCATGGTCGTGGAAATATTTCTTCTGCACGCGCCGCGCCTCGACCGCATCGACATCGAGCAGCCGCATGATGAAGGCGCCCATGCGTTCGTCGATCAGGTCGAACAGCTTCGACGACGGCGGATAGAGCGTGTTGTCGAGATCGAAGATCCACGTATCGATATCGGCGAGGCGCTGGGGCATGCGCGGCGCTTACCGGCGGCGTGCGGGATGGGCAAGTTGCATAGATATGCGCTTCGTCACCCCGGGCTTGACCCGGGGTCCCGCTTGCACTTCAAAACAGGCAGACCCCGGATCAAGTCCGGGGCGACGAAATATAGAAACGACAGGGGACGCCTTTTCATGAAACCAACGACCTTCCTCCCGCTCCTCCTCCTTGGCGCCGCGTTCGCCACGCCCGCCGCGGGGCAGGCGACGCGCACCGTCATCCACGCCGGCCATCTGATCGCCGAGCCCGGCAAACCCGTCAAAGGCGCCTCGACGATCATCGTCGAGAACGGGCGCATCGTTTCGATCGCCGACGGCCACCAGCCCGTCGACCCCGGCGCGACGCTGATCGACCTCAAGGACAAATATGTCCTCCCCGGCCTGATCGACAGCCATGTCCATCTGACCAGTGATGCGGGCGGTCTCGCGGGGCAGCTCGAAGAAATGACGCTGAGCCCGGCGGCGCAGGCCTTCAACGCCGAGGTCAACGGAATGAAGACGCTGCGCGCGGGTTTCACGACGGTGCGCAACCTCGGCGATGGTGATGGCGCGACGCTCGCACTCAGGGATGCGATCCTCGCGGGCAAGGTGCAGGGGCCGCGCATCGTCGATGCGGGGGCGAGCATTTCGGGCAGCGCCGGGCATATGGACGGCTCGCTCGGCTATCGCGACGAGCTGCGGCCCTTCTTCGCGGGCGCCGGCAACACCTGCAACGGCGCCGACGATTGCCGCCGCGCGGTGCGGCTCCAGATCGGGCGCGGCGCAGATGTCATCAAATTCGCCTCGACGGGCGGGGTAAACAGCCGGATCGGGGCAGGGCTGGGCAAACAAATGTTCGACGACGAGGCGCAGGCGATCGTCGAGACCGCGCATATGTTCGGCAAGAAGGTCGCCGTCCACGCGCACGGGGCCGACGGCATCCGCCTCGCGCTGACCGCGGGTGCCGATTCGATCGAGCATGGGACGATCCTCGACGAAGCGACGATCAGCCAGTGGGCGAAGTCGAAAGCTTATTATGTCCCGACGCTCTCGACCGTGAACGGATATAAGGAACGGCTCGCCGCCAACCCGGACGCCTATGAACCCGATGTGCTCGCCAAGATCCGGTGGCGCATCTCGATCACCGGCAAGAGCCTCGAACAACTCGTCCCGCGCGGAGTGAAGATCGCGTTCGGGACCGACGCCGGCGTGTCGAAGCACGGCCGCAACGGCGACGAGTTCGAACTGATGGTCCAGCACGGCATGACCCCGGTCGAGGCGCTGAAGGCCGCGACGGTGAACGCCGCCGACCTGCTCGGCCTGTCGGACCAGATCGGCAGCATCGCGCCGGGCAAGAGCGCCGACATCATCGCGGTCGCCAGCGATCCGATCGCCGATGTCCGCGTGCTGAAGAAGGTCGATTTTGTGATGGCGCGGGGGGAAGTGGTCGAGTGAGGCCATCAATCCTCCCTGCCGCGAAGCGATGGGGAGGGGGACCGCGCCCGAAGGGCGTGGTGGAGCGGCAGCGACGTCGGCACCATTGCCCCTCCGTCAGCGCTTCGCGCTGCCACCTCCCCATGGCTGCGCCACAGGGAGGATCAGTTGTCATCCAGTGCCGCGGCCAAACGCTGCCATTGTTTCCATTTCAACGCATAGCCGATCGTATTCGCCGCGCTACTCGACGGCAGGTCGACGACCTCGACGCTATCCAGAACCGGC
Source organism: Sphingopyxis sp. TUF1 (assembly GCF_036687315.1). Taxonomy (NCBI): domain Bacteria; kingdom Pseudomonadati; phylum Pseudomonadota; class Alphaproteobacteria; order Sphingomonadales; family Sphingopyxidaceae; genus Sphingopyxis; species Sphingopyxis kveilinensis. The sequence continues at coordinate 1,574,396 of NZ_CP144683.1, read as the reverse complement.
AGCTGCCTTCGCCCGATCGCCGCAGCCTTGCCGCCGTTGAACGCGATCATCCGCAGGTCGGGCAGGGCGGCGACGAGCGCGGCGAGGTCGTGTGCTTCGGCGTCGCGGATATGCGAGTCGCTGCTCGTTCGCCGCTCGGCGGAGCGAATCACGTCCCACAGGCCGATTTTCGCCGCGCGAAGAGAGGCAAGTCTCTCGCTATAAGGAAGCTCCGCGAGCGGCCGATCGATTACCGCGCCGACCAGCCGCCAGAACTGGTTCGTCGGATGCGCATAATATTGGCGTTCGGCGAGCGACCGCGCACCCGGCAGGCTGCCGAGGATCAGCAGCCGGGTGTCGGGGGCGACATGGGGCGCGAAGCTGGCGTGACGAAGGGCGGCCATCCGTCACCAATAGCCGGGCGGTAGCGACGCAACAATCTTGCTTGCCCCTTGACCCCTGGCCTTGACCACGCGAGGAATCGCCGCTAGGGGCCGCGACGACCGAAAGCGGCGTTTATCCGCCTCTTCCGGTTGCAACAGCGCTTGAACATTGCTGGCGCGGATGGAGCCTCCGGAAGATCGCGACGATCGGCCGGGGTCTTTTGCTGTTACAAGGTTGCCCGTTTCTCGCGGTTTTCCGTGGGGTTCGGACCGATGCTTCATCCACCGCGGTACAGTAACCGTTCGCTTTGATGGGCGAACACATAAAGGTGAAGCATTCATGCCCACGATCAACCAGCTGGTCCGCAAGGGCCGGACTCCCCAGAAGGTGAAGTCCAAGGTCCCGGCGATGGACGCAAACCCGCAAAAGCGCGGCGTTTGCACCCGTGTCTATACGACGACCCCGAAAAAGCCGAACTCGGCGCTCCGCAAGGTTGCGAAGGTCCGCCTGACCAACCAGCGCGAAGTCATCACCTATATCCCCGGCGAAGGCCACAACCTGCAGGAACACAGCGTCGTGCTGATCCGCGGCGGCCGTGTCCGCGACCTTCCCGGTGTGCGTTACCACGTCCTGCGCGGCGTTCTCGATACGCAGGGTGTGAAGGACCGCAAGCAGAGCCGTTCGAAGTACGGCGCAAAGCGTCCGAAATAAGGACCGCTTTTTCGGCTATTTGATCATCCCAGAGCACCCATGTGCCGGGATGCTGTTGTAAAAGGAATTACCCATGGCTCGTCGTCGTCGTCCTGAACGCCGCGAAATCCTGCCCGATCCCCGTTTCGGGGATGTCGTGCTGTCGAAATTCATGAACAGCGTCATGCTGGACGGGAAAAAGTCGGTCGCCGAAAACATCGTTTACGGTGCATTGGAATCGGTCGAAGCCCGCGCGAAGAAGGAACCGCTCGGCGTGTTCCACGAAGCGCTGGCGAACATCCGCCCGAACATCGAAGTGCGCAGCCGCCGCGTCGGCGGTGCGACCTATCAGGTTCCGGTCGAAGTCCGCCCCGATCGTGCGCAGGCGCTTGCGATCCGCTGGCTGATCACCGCCGCGCGCAACCGCAGCGAAACGACGATGGCCGCGCGCCTGTCGGGCGAACTGCTCGACGCCTCGAACAACCGCGGCAACGCAGTGAAGAAGCGCGAAGACACTCACCGCATGGCCGAAGCCAACCGCGCTTTCAGCCACTATCGCTGGTAATTGCCGGACGTTCTCCGCACGGGGGGCGTCTCGCAATCGCAACAAAACTTCCTATATCGGGGGCGGCTTTAAAGGCCTCCCCCCAAATCCAAGGAAAAGACCATGGCACGCAGCCATCCGCTCGAACGCTATCGCAATTTCGGTATCATGGCGCACATCGACGCCGGCAAGACCACGACGACCGAGCGTATCCTTTATTACACCGGCAAGTCCTACAAGATCGGCGAAGTCCATGACGGCGCCGCGACGATGGACTGGATGGAGCAGGAACAGGAGCGCGGCATCACGATCACGTCCGCAGCGACGACCTGTCTGTGGAAGGCCGATGAAGGCCAGGGCCCCGAGCACCGCCTGAACATCATCGACACCCCCGGACACGTCGACTTCACGATCGAAGTCGAACGCTCGCTGCGCGTCCTCGACGGCGCGGTGGCGGCATTCGACGGCGTCGCGGGTGTCGAGCCGCAGTCGGAAACCGTGTGGCGCCAGGCGGACAAGTACAAGGTTCCGCGGATGTGCTTCATCAACAAGCTCGACCGCACCGGCGCCAATTTCTATTATTGCGTCCAGACGATCATCGATCGCCTCGGTGCGACCCCGGCTGTCCTTTACCTGCCCATCGGTGCGGAATCGGATTTCAAGGGCCTCGTCGACCTCGTCAACGAACGCGCAATCATCTGGAAGGACGAAAGCCTTGGCGCCGAATTCTTCTATGAGGAAATCCCCGCCGATCTCGTCGACAAGGCCGCCGAATATCGTGAAAAGCTCGTCGAGCTCGCCGTCGAACAGGACGACGATGCGATGGAAGCCTATCTCGAAGGCAATCTTCCCGACGTCGCGACGCTGAAGGCGCTGATCCGCAAGGGCACGCTGAACCAGGCGTTCGTACCCGTGCTGTGCGGTTCGGCGTTCAAGAACAAGGGCGTCCAGACGCTGCTCGACGCGGTCGTCGACTATCTGCCCTCGCCGCTCGACATCGAAGACGTCCAGGGCATCAACCCCGACACCGACCAGCCCGATTCGCGTGCGACGTCGGATTCGGCGCCGCTGTCGATGCTCGCGTTCAAGATCATGAACGACCCGTTCGTCGGTTCGCTCACCTTCGCCCGCATCTATTCGGGCACCCTGACCAAGGGCAGCTATCTGAACTCGGTCAAGGACAAGAAGGAAAAGATCGGCCGTATGCTGCTGATGCATGCGAACAGCCGCGAAGACATCGAGGAAGCCTTCGCCGGCGACATCGTCGCGCTCGCGGGGCTCAAGGAAACCACCACCGGGGACACGCTTTGCGCCAGCAACGCGCCGATCATCCTCGAGCGGATGGAATTCCCCGAACCGGTGATCGAGCTGTCGGTCGAACCGAAGACCAAGGCCGACCAGGAAAAGATGGGCATCGCTTTGAGCCGCCTTGCGGCCGAGGATCCCTCGTTCCGCGTGTCGACCGACCATGAATCGGGCCAGACGATCATCAAGGGCATGGGCGAGCTTCACCTCGACATCCTCGTCGATCGCATGAAGCGCGAGTTCAAGGTCGAAGCGAATGTCGGCGCGCCGCAGGTGGCGTATCGCGAATCGCTCGCGAAGCCGGTCGATGTCGATTACACCCACAAGAAGCAGTCGGGCGGCTCGGGCCAGTTCGGCCGCGTCAAGGTTAGCGTCGCTCCTGGCGAACGCGGTTCGGGCATCACCTTCATCGACGAGATCAAGGGCGGCAATATTCCGCGCGAATATATCCCGTCGGTCGAAAAGGGCATGCGCGAGTCGGCCGAAAACGGCCACATGATCGGCTTCCCGATCATCGACTTCGAAATCCGCCTGACCGACGGCGCGTACCACGACGTCGACTCGTCGGCTCTGGCGTTCGAAATCGCGGGCCGCGCGGCGATGCGCGAAGTCGCGGCAAAGGCTGGCATCAAGCTGCTCGAACCGGTGATGAAGGTCGAAGTCGTCACGCCGGAAGAGTTCATGGGCGACGTCATCGGCGACCTCAACAGCCGCCGCGGACAGATCCAGGGCACCGACAGCCGCGGCAACGCACAGGTTGTCGAGGCGATGGTCCCGCTCGCGAACATGTTCGGCTACGTCAACCAGCTGCGCTCGTTCACCCAGGGCCGCGCGCAATATTCGATGCAGTTCTCGCACTATGAAGAAGTGCCGAACAACGTCGCCGAAGAAGTGAAGGCCAAGATGGCCTGACGGGTCTAAGCCGCGCGGGCTTGCACCGCGCGGCAAAGCCCTCTAAGGGCGGCGCCTGATTCAGCAGGCTCGTCCACGACTGATCAACCAAACACATCGAACAAGAAGGTTCACTATCATGGCCAAGGCTAAATTTGAGCGGACGAAGCCGCACTGCAACATCGGTACCATCGGTCACGTCGACCATGGCAAGACCTCGCTGACCGCAGCGATCACCAAGGTGCTCGCCGAAAACGTCGCGGGTAACGCCGCCGTCGACTTCGCGAACATCGACAAGGCGCCCGAAGAGCGCGAGCGCGGCATCACCATTTCGACCGCGCACGTCGAATATGAAACCGAAGGCCGCCACTATGCGCACGTCGACTGCCCGGGCCACGCCGACTATGTGAAGAACATGATCACCGGTGCCGCCCAGATGGACGGCGCGATCCTCGTCGTGTCGGCCGCCGACGGCCCGATGCCGCAGACCAAGGAGCACATCCTGCTCGCGAAGCAGGTCGGCGTTCCGACGATGGTCGTCTTCCTCAACAAGGTCGACCAGCTTGACGATCCCGAGCTGCTCGAGCTCGTCGAACTCGAAATCCGCGAAGAACTTTCGAAACGCGACTTCGACGGTGATAATATTCCGATCATCGCCGGTTCGGCGCTCGCCGCGCTCGAAGGCCGCGACGACAACATCGGCAAGGACGCGATCCTGAAGCTGATGGCTGCCGTCGATGAATGGATCCCGCAGCCGGAACGTCCGCTCGACAAGCCTTTCCTGATGCCGATCGAAGACGTGTTCTCGATCTCGGGCCGCGGCACCGTCGTCACCGGCCGTGTCGAAACCGGCGTCGTCAAGGTTGGCGAAGAAGTCGAGATCGTCGGCATCAAGGACACCAAGAAGACCGTCGTCACCGGCGTCGAAATGTTCCGCAAGCTGCTCGACCAGGGCCAGGCCGGCGACAACATCGGCGCGCTGATCCGCGGCGTCGGTCGTGAAGAAGTCGAGCGTGGCCAGGTTCTGGCGAAGCCCGGCTCGATCACGCCGCACACCGAGTTCACCTCGGAAGTGTACGTCCTGTCGAAGGACGAAGGCGGCCGTCACACGCCGTTCTTTGCGAACTATCGTCCGCAGTTCTACTTCCGCACCACCGACGTCACCGGCGAGGTCATCCTCCCCGAGGGCACCGAGATGGTCATGCCGGGCGACAACGTGCAGCTGTCGGTCAAGCTGATCGCCCCGATCGCCATGGACCCGGGTCTGCGCTTCGCGATTCGCGAAGGCGGCCGCACGGTCGGCGCAGGGGTTGTGGCGACCGTCACAAAGTAATATAGGGCCGCGAGCCGCGCGATTCGGACCGATTCGCGCGGCTCGTAGCTTAAAGGTTTTTGATGGCCGATCCGGCTTCCACTTGGGGGCCGGAACAGGCCATTTCGGCTCTTTCGCATCGTTAGACGGGATTCGACTGGAACAGTCATGGAAACGCAGAATATTCGCATTCGCCTGAAGGCCTTTGATCACCGCGTGCTCGATCAGGCCACCACCGACATCGCCGACACGGCACGTCGCACGGGCGCCCTAATTCGCGGTCCGATCCCGCTTCCGACGCGCATTGAAAAATTCACCGTGAACCGCGGCCCGCACATCGACAAAAAGTCGCGCGAGCAGTTCGAGGTGCGCACCCACAAGCGGCTGCTCGACATCGTGCAGCCCACCCCGCAGACCGTCGACGCGCTGATGAAGCTCGACCTTGCCGCGGGTGTGAATGTTGAAATCAAGTTGGCGTAAGTCAACGTCGCCCCCGCGAAGGCGGGGGCCGCTGGAGATCAGCTCCAGCCTTATAGCGGCCCCCGCCTTCGCGGGGGCGACGATATAAGGGATACCGCCGGTCGTTTCTTCGGAAACACACAGACCGGGCTGCGTCCCCCGTCTCGCCGCTGATCCTTCGGGATGGCGGCACCTCAGCCCGGACGGGGCGATGCATCGAAATTTCGGGCTGGGAGGGTTCCGTTGAGCTTGGCTCAATGGGTCCCGCAAGCCGTGCGGAATGGTCCGCCCGGCCTCTGTTTAGGAGTATGGATCATGCGGACTGGCGTGATCGCGAAGAAAATGGGGATGACCCGCCTGTTTCAGGATGATGGCCGCCACGTGCCCGTCACCGTCCTGAGCCTCGAAGGCTGTCAGGTCGTCTCCGTGCGCGATAAGGAACGCGACGGCTATGTGGCCGTTCAACTGGGTGCCGGATCGGCGAAGGCGAAGAATGTCGCCAAGCCGCAGCGCGGCGCCTATGGCAAGGCCGAAGTCGAGCCCAAGGCGAAGCTCGTCGAATTCCGCGTCGCTGACGACGCGACGCTCGACGTCGGCGCCGAGCTCTCGGCCGACCATTTCGTCGCGGGCCAGATCGTCGACATCCAGGGCGTCACGCAGGGCAAGGGTTTTGCCGGCGCGATGAAGCGCTGGGGTTTCGGCGGTATGCGCGCGACCCACGGTGTTTCGATCAGCCACCGCGCGCATGGTTCGACGGGTAACCGCCAGGATCCGGGCCGCGTCTTCAAGAACAAGAAGATGGCCGGCCATATGGGCGCGCGCAATCGCACCCAGCAGAATCTCGAAATCGTCCGCACCGACGCCGAGCGCGGTCTTCTCTTCGTCAAGGGCTCGGTCCCTGGCTCGAAGGGCGGCTGGCTGCTCGTCCGCGATGCGGTGAAGCTGCCGCGTCATCCCGAGGCCCCCTATCCGGCGGGCATCAAGAGCGCGGCCAACAGCAACGAAGCCCCGGCTGACGCGCCGGTCGAAACGCCGGTCGAAGAGACCGTCGTCGACACCGCGGCGACCGACGGCGCACAGGAGTCCTGATCATGAAGGTCAAGGTTCAGACCCTCGATGGCAAGGCTGGCGCCGACATCGACCTTAACGACGACGTCTTCGGCGTCGACGCCCGCGCAGACATTCTGCACCGCGTCGTCGCCTGGCAGCTCGAAAAGCGCCGCGGCCCCGCCCGCGCCGCCCGCGAGCGCAGCGACGTCGCCCGCACCGGCAAGAAGTTCGGTCGCCAGAAGGGCGGCGGTACGGCTCGCCACGGCGACCGCAAGGCGCCGATCTTCATTGGCGGCGGCAAGGCGCATGGCCCGCGTGCCCGCACCTTCGGCCACTCGCTGAACAAGAAGATCCGCACCCTCGGCCTCAAGATGGCGCTGAGCGACAAGGCGAAGGGCGGCAAGCTCGTCGTCATCGACACGCTCGAGCTCAAGGACGCGAAGACCAAGGCGCTCGCCGGCAAGCTCGGCAAGCTGGAGCTTGGCAATCGCGCGCTCTTCATCGACGGGGACGCGGTGCACGAAAGCTTCGCCATGGCTTCGGCCAACCTGATCGGTGTCGATGCGCTGCCTGCGATCGGTGCCAATGTCTATGACATCGTCCGTGCCGACACGCTGGTCCTGACCCGCGCGGCGGTCGAAAAGCTGGAGGCACGCTGCAATGGCTAAGGCAAAAACAGTCGACGCGCGTCACTATGACGTGATCCTCGCTCCGGTGATCACCGAAAAGTCGACGCTGCTCAGCGAAAACAACGCCGTGGTGTTCAAGGTTGCGGGCGACGCGACCAAGCCCGCGATCAAGGCCGCCGTCGAGGCGCTGTTCGATGTCAAGGTGATCGGCGTGAACACGCTCATTACCAAGGGCAAGACCAAGCGCTGGAAGGGCAAGCCCTATACCCGCAGCGACGTGAAGAAGGCGATCGTTCGCCTGGCCGAAGGCCAGTCGATCGACGTCACCACCGGCGTCTGACGGATAGGGGAAGGCAGAGAAAATGGCACTTAAATCCTATAATCCGACCAGCCCCGGCCAGCGCGGCCTGATCCTCGTCGACAAGTCGGCGCTGTGGAAGGGCAAGCCCGTCAAGGCGCTGACCGAAGGCAAGCGCAAGACCGGCGGCCGCAACAACAAGGGGCATGTGACCTCGCGCGGCATCGCCGGCGGTCACAAGCAGAAGTACCGCTTCATCGACTTCAAGCGTCGGAAGTGGGACATGCCGGCCACCGTCGAGCGGCTGGAATATGACCCCAACCGCACGGCGTTCATCGCGCTGGTGAAATATGAGGACGGCGAGCTCGCCTACATCCTCGCGCCGCAGCGTCTGGCCGTCGGCGACACCGTCGTTGCGGGCAAGAAGACCGACGTGAAGCCGGGCAATGCGATGGAATTGTCGCAGATGCCGGTCGGCACGATCGTCCACAATATCGAGATGAAGCCGGGCAAGGGCGGCCAGATCGCCCGTTCGGCGGGCACCTATGCGCAGGTCGTCGGTCGTGACCGCGGCCTCGTGATCGTGCGTCTCGGTTCGGGCGAGCAGCGTTATATCCGCGGCGAGTGCATGGGCACGGTGGGTGCGGTGTCGAACCCCGACAACCAGAACACCAACCTCGGCAAGGCCGGTCGCGGCCGCTGGCTCGGCAAGCGTCCGCTGACGCGCGGTGTCGCGAAAAACCCGGTCGATCACCCGCACGGCGGTGGTGAAGGCCGCACCTCGGGCGGCCGTCATCCGGTGACCCCGTGGGGCAAGCCGACCAAGGGTGCTCGTACCCGTCACAACAAGTCGACCGACAAGATGATCATCCGGTCGCGTCACGCGAAGAAGAAGAGGTAAGCCATGGCTCGCTCGGTCTGGAAGGGTCCGTTCGTGGACCTTCATCTCCTCAAGAAAGCCGAAACGGCCCAGGACGGCGGCAGCTCTGCCCCGATCAAGACTTGGTCGCGCCGGTCCACCATCCTGCCGCAGTTCGTCGGGCTGACCTTCAACGTCTACAACGGCCGCAAGTTCGTGCCGGTGTCGGTGAACGAAGACATGGTCGGCATGAAGCTGGGTGAATTTGCGCCGACGCGCTTCTTCCCCGGCCACGCGGCCGACAAGAAGGGCAAACGCTAATGGGCAAGGAAAAGTCCCCCCGCCGCGTTGCGGACAATGAGGCGCTTTCGGTCGGCACGCAGATTCGCGGCTCGGCGCAGAAGCTCAACCTCGTTGCTGCGCTGATCCGCGGCCGCAAGGTCGAAGACGCGATGAACGTCCTCGCTTTCTCGAAGAAGGCGATGGCCGTCGACGTGCGCAAGGTTCTCGCCAGCGCCGTCGCCAACGCGGAAAACAACCACAACCTCGACGTCGATGCGCTCGTCGTCAAGGAAGCGAGCGTCGGCAAGTCGCTCTCGATGAAGCGCTGGCATGCGCGTGGCCGCGGCAAGTCGACCCGGATCGTCAAGCCGTTCAGCCGCATCCGCATCGTCGTGCGCGAACAGGAAGAAGAGGCGTAAGATGGGCCAGAAGAGCAATCCGATCGGCCTGCGCCTGCAGGTCAACCGCACCTGGGACAGCCGCTGGTTCGCCGAAGGGCAGGACTATGGCCGCATGCTGGTCGAGGATCTGAAGATCCGCCAATATGTGTTCAAGGCGCTGCCGCAGGCCGCGATCTCGAAGGTCGTGATCGAGCGTCCGGCGAAGCTGTGCCGCGTGTCGATCTATGCCGCCCGTCCGGGCGTCATCATCGGCAAGAAGGGCGCGGACATCGAAAAGCTGCGCAAGAAGCTGGGTGAGATGACGGGCAGCGACGTGTCGCTGAACATCGTCGAAATCCGCAAGCCCGAAGTTGACGCCAAGCTCGTCGGCCAGGGCATTGCCGACCAGCTCGAACGCCGCGTCGCGTTCCGCCGTGCGATGAAGCGCGCGGTGCAGTCGGCGATGCGTCTCGGCGCCGAGGGCATCCGCATCAACTGCGCCGGCCGTCTGGGCGGCGCGGAAATCGCGCGCACCGAATGGTATCGCGAAGGCCGGGTGCCGCTGCACACGCTGCGCGCCAATGTCGACTATGCCGAGGCCGAAGCCCACACCGCCTATGGCGTGTGCGGGATCAAGGTCTGGATCTTCAAGGGCGAGATCCTGGGTCACGACCCGATGGCGACCGACCGTCTGATGCTCGATGCACAGACGACCGGCGTCCGTCCGGCGCGTGAAGATCGCCGTTAAGGAACGCTGACATGCTGCAACCGAAAAAAACCAAGTTCCGCAAGGCTTTCAAGGGCCGTATCCATGGCAATGCCAAGGGCGGAACCAGCCTGAACTTCGGCTCCTATGGCCTGAAGGCGATGGAACCCGAGCGCATTACCGCGCGCCAGATCGAGGCCGCGCGCCGCGCGATCAGCCGTGCGATCAAGCGTCAGGGCCGCCTGTGGATCCGTATCTTCCCCGACGTCCCCGTGTCGTCGAAGCCCGCCGAAGTCCGTATGGGTAAGGGCAAGGGTTCGCCCGAATTCTGGGCCGCCCGCGTCAAGCCCGGCCGCATCCTGTTCGAACTCGACGGCGTCCCCGGCCCCGTGGCCGCGCTGGCGTTCGAACGTGCGGCGATGAAGCTGCCGATCAAGACCAAAGTCGTTGCCCGCCTCGGCGACACGACCCACCTGGAGGGTTAAGGACATGGCCAAGACCGAAGATTTCAAGGCCAAGACCGACGATCAGCTTGCCGAACAGCTCGGCGAACTGAAGCGTGAGGCGTTCAACCTCCGCTTCCAGGCGGCAACCGGCCAGCTTGAAAAGGCCTCGCGCGTCAAGGAAGTGCGGCGCTCGATCGCCCGCATCAAGACGCAGCAGACCGAGCGTGCGCGCTCGGCCGCGAAGTAAGGAGACACGTCATGCCGAAGCGCATTCTGACCGGCACGGTGGTGTCCGACAAGGGCGACAAGACCGTCGTGGTCAAGGTCGAACGGAAGGTGAAGCACCCTCTGTACGGCAAGATCATCCGTCGTTCGAAAAAATACCACGCCCACGATGAGGACAACGCCATCAAGGCCGGCGAAACCGTCCGCATCGAGGAAACGAAGCCGATTTCGAAGCTGAAGACCTGGAAGGTGCTCGACAAGGTCGACACCCACAGCAAGCCCAAGGGCGCCGCTCCGGCTGCTCCCGCCGCGGCCGAAGGCTAAAGAGTTTCACGGAACCGCCGGGGTGTCCCGGTAGGCCAAGGAAGAAGGAAATGCATCGATGATCCAGATGCAGTCACAATTGGAAGTCGCCGACAACAGCGGCGCGAAGCGCGTCCAGTGCATCAAGGTGCTCGGCGGCTCGAAGCGTCGTACCGCCGGCGTGGGCGACGTCATCGTCGTGTCGATCAAGGAAGCGCAGCCGCGCGGCAAGGTGAAGAAGGGCGACGTCCATCGCGCCGTCATCGTCCGCACCGCCAAGGATGTGCGCCGCGCCGACGGTTCGGTGATCCGTTTCGACAGCAACGCCGCCGTGCTCGTCAACAAGAATGAAGAGCCCATCGGCACGCGTATCTTCGGCCCCGTCGTCCGCGAACTGCGCGGCCGCGGCTATATGAAGATCATCAGCCTGGCGCCGGAGGTGCTCTGACCATGGCGAACAAGATCAAGAAGGGCGACACGGTTGTCATCCTGTCCGGCAAGGACAAGGGCAAGACCGGCGAAGTGACGCAGAGCCTGCCGAAGGACGGCAAGGTCGTCGTCGCGGGCGTCAACATCATCACGCGTCACCGCAAGCCGACCCAGACCAACCCGCAGGGCGGTCTGGAACGCAAGGAAGCGCCGCTGTTCGCGAGCAAGGTCGCGCTGGCCGATCCCAAGACCGGCAAGCCGACGCGCGTTCGTTTTGAAACCAAGGACGGCAAGAAGGTCCGCGTGGCCGTGAAGTCCGGGGAGACGATCAATGGCTGACAAATACACGCCGCGCATGCGCAAGCTGTATGACGACAAGATCGTCAAGGCGATGACCGAGAAATTCGGTTACAAAAATGCGATGGAAGTGCCGAAGATCGAAAAGATCACGCTCAACATGGGCGTCGGCGAAGCCACGCAGGACAAGAAGAAGGTCGAAGCCGCGGCAGCCGAAATGGAGCTGATCGCCGGCCAGAAGCCGGTCGTCACCAAGGCGAAGAAGTCGATCGCGCAGTTCAAGCTGCGTGAAGGCATGCCGATCGGTTGCAAGGTCACCCTGCGCCGCGAACGCATGTATGAATTCCTCGACCGGCTGATCACGATCGCGATGCCGCGCATCCGCGACTTTCGCGGCGTGTCGGCGACCAGCTTCGACGGCCGTGGCA